>JBCCEL010000210.1:0-10584 GCA_039030315.1 Pseudomonadota bacterium | reverse complement strand
GGGCACGGTGCGGAACTCGATGTCAAAGCGGCAGTCCTTCGCGGTGATATTGTGGGCCGTCCCGCCGGTTATCTGCCCCACATGCAAGGTTGTATAGGGCGGCACGAAGTCGGCCGCGAGAGGCCCGGGCGTTCTTGCGGCGTTTTCGGCGTTCATCTGATTGGCCCCGTCGATCAGCTTGGCAGCCATCATGATCGCGCTGACCCCGGTATGGATGAGCGAAGAATGGACCTCGAACCCCCGAAAATGAACATCAAAGCCGATCCCGCCCTTGTGACCGGTCACGACTTTCATCATGGAGGGCTCGCCGACCAGCACCGTACTGGCGCGGGGCAGGCCCTTCGACACCATGTGGTCGATCATCGGTGGCGCGCCGGTGCAGCCGACCTCTTCGTCATAACTGAGGGCGATCTGCAGCGGCCTTTTGATGCCGCGTTCCAGCGCCATCGGGACTGCGGCAAGCGCCAGAGCGTCGAAGCCTTTCATATCGCACGTGCCGCGGCCGAAGAGCTTGCCGCCGCGTTCGACCACCTCGAAGGGATCGGTGTCCCAGTCTTGCCCTTCAACCGGCACCACGTCGGTATGTCCGGACAGAACCACGCCCCCATCCACCTCCGGGCCGATATGGGCATAGAGCGAGGCCTTCGTGCCCTCGTCGTTCGGCACCCGGACGGAAGCGATGCCGAAACCGTTCAGATAGTCTTCAACAAAGTCGACAAGTTCCAGATTGGATTCAGAGCTGACCGTTGGGAAAGCAACCAGCCGGTCGATCAAGTCACGTGCGGTCAGGGTCATGGTTTGCCATCGTGGAAGAGTTATGGGCTGACATCCGGTTTCCCTATCACCTGATGCGCACCGGTATCAAAATGTTTGCTCCGGGGCGGGGGTGATACACTCAGACGGAAATCATACCGCCTGAATGCCGCCGGATCTGACGGGGCCGATCATGTCGAGGAATTCCCTGCGGATCTCCCGGTCCGTGCGAAAGCAGCCCAGCATGCGGCTGGTGACCATGCTCACGCCGGGCTTGCGGATGCCGCGGGTGGTCATGCATTGGTGCGCGGCTTCGATGACCACGCCCACGCCCTCGGCTTCCAGGACTTCCTGGAGCGTATCCGCGATCTGGGCGGTGAGCGTCTCCTGAATCTGCATCCGCTTGGCAAAGATCTCCACCAGGCGCGCGATTTTCGAGATTCCCACGACCCGGCCGGCCGGCATATAGGCAATGTGGGCCTTGCCCAGAATGGGGACGAGGTGATGCTCGCAATGGGATTCCAGCCGGATGTCGCGCAGCACGATCATCTCGTCATATGACGCTGTTTCTTCAAAAGTCTTGGTGAGCAACGCGACCGGATCCTCCCGGTATCCTGCGAAAAACTCATCATAAGCCCGAATGACACGGGCCGGGGTTTCAACGAGGCCTTCCCGGTCGGGATCTTCGCCGGCCCATTCTATGAGCGTGCGGACGGCGGCTTCTGCCTCCCCGCGGCTCGGCCGCCGGCGCCCGCTCGCGTCGCTGTCGGAGACGTCCTCGTCGAAGCTGCCGTCTTTCACAAGTTCGTCCATATCCAATCCTTCGCGTCCCGGGACAGCACACAATGCTTGAGAACGACATAACGCAACGTTATAACATAACAAAGATCACGAACCACATGTGTGCCCTAATGTCGCCGTTGCCAACCCCGGTTTGGAGGCGTCCTGAACGCTTCACCTCCTGGCTGCCGGCGCCCTGCCTTCACCACAAGCTCTCGACAAGAACAGGAGACCGCTCATGAAAACTCGCGCCGCCATTGCCTGGGAGCCGAACCGGCCACTGGAAATTGAGGAAATTGATCTTGAAGGTCCAAGGGAGGGTGAGGTTCTCGTCCGGATCGTGACCACCAGCCTGTGCCACACAGACGTGTTCACGCTCTCAGGAGAAGATCCCGAAGGCCTGTTCCCGTGCATTCTCGGTCATGAGGGCTGCGGCATTGTCGAGGAGGTGGGCAAGGGCGTCACGTCGGTAGCCCCGGGCGACCATGTGATTCCGCTCTATGTTCCCGAAGATCCTGATTGTCCCTATATCAAGTCGGGAAAAACCAATCTTTGCCAGACGATCCGTCAAACCCAAGGAGCAGGCCTGATGCCGGACGGGACCTCCCGGTTCTCCTACAGGGGCAAGCAGATCCTTCATTACATGGGTACCAGCACCTTCAGTGAGTACACGGTGCTGCCCGAGATTTCGGTCGCAAAGATCTCCAAGGAAGCGCCCCTGTCAAAAGCGTCGGTAATGGGCTGTGCGGTTCCGACCGGCATGGGTGCGGTGCGCAATACCGCCAAGGTTGAGGCCGGTGCCACGGTTGCAGTCTTTGGTCTTGGCGCCGTTGGTATGGCCGTGATCCAGGGCGCGGTGATGAACGGCGCGTCCCGGATCATCGGGATTGATATCAATCCGTCAAAGTTTCCCCTCGCAAAGGCGCTCGGTGCCACGGAATGCATCAACTCGAACGACTACGATGAGCCCATTCAGAACGTGCTGGTCGAGATGACAAATGGCGGCCTGGATTACACGTTCGAGGCTGTTGGCAACGTTGAACTCATGCGCTCGGCGCTGGAGGCGTGTCACAAGGGCTGGGGCGAATGCACCGTGATCGGTGTGGCCGGCGCCGGACAGGAGATCTCGACCAGGCCGTTCCAGCTGGTGACTGGCCGTGTTTGGCGCGGCACCGCCTTTGGTGGCGTTCTGGGCCGCAGCGAGCTGCCAGGCATGGTTGATGAGTGGATGCGTGGGGACTTCAGTGTCGATCCCTACATCACGCACCACATGATGCATGACCAGATCAACACCGCCTTCGACCTGCTGAAGGCAGGAAAATCCATACGCTCGGTTGTCCACTTCCGGCCAGGTGATACGATGACGGTCAACTCTCTGCCGGGTGAAATCGTTCCGGCTTGACCGGATGTCTGGCTCGGCTGCGGGCGCAGCTGAAATGCGCTCGCAGCCGAGTGGTTGACGTTTTGCAATGTTATAACATAACATTACCGGTATGCTGATCGGTGATTCGAAATCAGTTTCGCAAGCCCAGCCTTGCCATGACCGCAACTGTCGCGGCGGCCATGAGCCGTCCGAACGGATCGCGATGGCAGCCGCTCTGTGCGGGGACCGGGGCGTTCAACTGACCCCGTTACGCCAGCGCATTCTGGAACTGCTCTGGAACGCTGAACGACCCTCAGGTGCTTACGATCTTGTGGAGGCTCTGCGAAACGATGGGGACCGCCCGGTTGGACCCCCGACCATTTACCGCGCGCTGGACTTCCTGAAAGCACAAGGCCTGGTGTCGAAGATCGAAAGCCGGAACTCTTATGTTCCGTGCGCGCACCCGGAGCGCAGCCATAACTGTCTGTTCGTGATCTGCAGCCATTGCGGTGCCTCTGATGAGCTTGAGGACGCAAGAGTGGAGCACCTCCTCGCAGAAAACGCTCAGGCAATCGGATACCGTCTGGAGCGGAGTGTCGTGGAGGTGCAGGGCATTTGCGAAGAGTGCATTGCCTCGGGCGCCAGCTCGGCCACACCGGAGTTCCGGCATGATTGATGTCATCCCGTCAGGATGGCAGCTGAGGCAAACCAGACCCACAGGGGCTGCCGCAATGGCACTGCAACACTGTTCGGAGAGCACGATCGCGTCATGAACCTGGTCCGCAAGATTGTGAAGGATGCCGCGGTTGATGTGGGCGTTGGCGAACGCCCGGAGGACCTCGGCGAGATCCATTCACCTGGCGTCGCTGCCGCCATTTGGCGCCGTCAGTTGAGCCAGGAGTTTCAAAGCTGGATCGATGGTATCAGTCCGGAACATCTCCCGTCCGCACGGGTCATGCTCAGACCGGATGCGGTGCGGGATACCGTGACCTTGTTGTGTGAGAGCGCAGGTGTTCCAGAGGACGCTCAGCGCGAGCTGCTGATCAACGATGTTTCCGTTCTCGCGGAAATCTTTTCAGGGTTGATGGGCGCGACATTTCTCAGGTTGCGTCTCGACGTGATCAACTCGGATGCCTGCCGGAAGTTTCACCTGGACTCTGTAACTGCTCGGCTCATCTGCACATATCGCGGTCCTGGCACACAGTACGGAATCTCGACGGAGGGAAACGATCCCGCGCGCGTGTTCAGCGTTGCGACAGGAGCTCCTATCGTGTTGCGGGGGACGTTGTGGCCGGATCCGCAATGCTCTGGACTGATGCACCGTTCTCCTCCGGTCGAGGGATCGGGAACAACGCGGCTGGTCCTGGTACTGGATCCCGTCGATGGACCGACTGAGGAAATTCGCTTTTGACGCCCGGCAGAGCGCGAGCCCGAGATCTTTGTGACGGGGCGTCACCAATTTCCTTTTTCTCGCCAAAACAATTCGTTAGCTGCTTGCGGGCTAGCCTGTTCGTAGAGTGATTCGTTCATCCCTGTTCCACGCATCAGGATATGTGAATAATGCCTCTGAGCCAAAGATTGACCGCGAGGGTCGCGCGCAGTTTCCTCCCGTCCGTTCTTGCGTTCCTGGGGCTGCTCTTGCTCCAGGTCGTGTTTGCGGCGCCTGCCAGTGCGCATCCTCATGCCTGGATCGACCTTCGCAGTACCGTCGTTCTGGATGATCAGGGCCGGGCCGTCGCTTTGGAGCAGGAGTGGCTGTTCGACGATTTCTACACAGTGGTCGCCACGCAGGCGTCCGGCGGAACAGACTGGACAGCGCTGGCCGCGGAGAATCTCAAGAGCCTGCGCGCGCACGACTACTTCACCGAGGTCAAGGCCGACGAGCGGAAAATCTCGCTTGGCACCGTCGGTGAATTCTCCAGCGAACTGCGTAACGGACGCCTCTGGATGCGCTTCCTGGTACCTTTCGCCGAGGCGGTGGATCCGACGCGGGTCAAGTTTTCCTACTCGATCTTCGACCCCTCCTACTATATTGAGATTCTACACATGAAGGGCGATCTCGTGGCTTTCGCCGGCCGGACTTCAAGTGGATGCTCGGGGCAGATCGTGGCGCCTACGCCTTCGACCGATATGGTGATGCTAGCGCAGGCGCTCGACCGCAACGCAAAGGCCGACAATGCGCTGGGCCGGGTCTTCGCCGAACGGGTGAACGTCTCATGTCGGTGAAGGTCACCCGACTTTCGCCCGCTGCGTGGCTAGGCTTGTTCGCTGCTTCAGGCCTCGTTCTCGTGGCCGTCCAGTCTGATGCGCTGGCGCAGCTATGGTCCGTATTGCTGCTGGAGATACAAAGCGTGCAGCGCGATCTGCATCGCGAACTTGCTTCTACGCTGCGCGCGGTAAAGACCGAGGGCGTAGCGGCGGCATGGAGCCTCGTAGCCTTAAGTTTTCTCTATGGAATTTTCCACGCTGCGGGGCCGGGTCACGGCAAGGTCGTGATCTCGACCTACCTTCTGACCCAGGAGAGCCAGCTGAAGCGCGGGCTTGTTCTTTCTTTTGTCGCCTCTCTTTGCCAGGGCGTCACAGCGATCGTCCTGGTAACGGGTTGCGTTGGTCTTCTCGGCTTCTCAATGCGATACGCGCAACGCGCAGCATCCGAGCTGGAGATGATGAGCTACGGACTGGTGGCCCTGATTGGCGCGGTGCTCGTCATGACCCGCGGCAAACAACTACTCAAGCGAAGGTCTCAGGCGGCGGCACAGCATGAGCACGCAGTCGGCCATTCATCACACGACGCACATCATCACGGTTCCGGTCACGATCACGGAGAGACATGTTCCAGCTGCGGCCATGCCCATGGACCGTCCCGCAAGGAACTGGAACAAGCCATATCCTGGCGTGGCCTTGCAGGGATGATCGCTTCCGTTGGCCTGCGTCCGTGCTCAGGCGCGATCCTTGTTCTGCTGGTCGCCCATGCGCTGGACCTCAGCTGGGCTGGCGTCGTGGCCGTTCTGGCAATGTCGCTCGGAACGGCGATTACGGTATCGGCCCTTGCGACACTGTCTGTCTATGCCAGGCAGACATCGCTGCGCTTTGCGGAACTGCTTCCGGATCACAGCAGTCGGACCGGATCGATGATCGACTTTGCAGGTCTGATCGGCGGTCTGATCATCCTGGTGGTAGGGCTCGCTCTGTTCCACGCAGCCTGGACGCTTCCGGCACATCCGCTGTTCTGAGGCGTTTGCTGAACCAGCTTCCAGCCCCAATAGCGCGGAATCCTATTGCGTCACCTCGGTATAGGGCTCCACCTGCCCAGCCGAAATGGTGTAGCCCAGAGGAATGTCCGCAGTTCCATCGACGAAGGACAAGGCCTTGCTGGAAATCTGGGTCTTCATGGTGCCCGTGACCCAGACGGCCATGAAGAGGTCATCAACCTTGAATGACTGGTTGAGCTCAATGAAAACAATCTGATTGGGCGGCGGAACCGGGGCATGAATGCACGCCCCGATGTAGGGTACCAAGAGGAACTCGTTTTGCCCGGTCTCGGAAAATTCAAGCGGCAGCAGATAGCCCGCGAGCTTGACCGGCTTGCCGTTCAACTCCGCCACCACTTCCTTGCCCCGTTCCTCGATGATCCCCTGCCAGGCCGTATACTCCTGTACGAGCTTGTCGACATCCAAGCCTTCTTTGCGGAGATCCTTTTCGAACTCCAGAGCGTCCTCGAGCCCCGGTTTGAACTCGTCAGCCTTTCGTTCTTCCTCCGTGAGCGAGCGGGCCCACTGGATGGTTTCAATCTCAAGCTGCCGGTAGAGTTCCATCTCATCGAAAGGGTTCTTCGGACCCCCTTCGAACTTCGGCACGAGGTCTTCCCAGACGAGAGTCTTGGTCGGGGCCGCGATGGCGGCTGAGACGAAAGCCAACAGAGCCGTTAGAGCCAACACTGTAGGCCTGAGCAAAAGACGCATAAGTTGATCGCTCCCGTCCGTCCGAGATCTGCCTACGATGACAATGCCTTGGTGAGTGTGGTGACATTGTGGTTCATCATGTCGAGATATGTCCCTGCCGGGCCACTTGGCTCAGACAGAGCGTCAGAGTAGAGCGCGCCGCCAATCGTTGCACCGGTTTCGTTCGAGATTTGCTTAATGAGACGGTCGTCTGCGATGTTTTCGATGAAGACAGCCTTGATCTTTTCCTCACGGATCTGACGGATCAGCTTGGCGACATCGGCAGCGGAGACTTCGCTTTCGGTGCTGATACCCTGTGGCGCCACAAACTTGAGCCCGTAGCTAACCGCCAGGTAGCCGAACGCGTCATGAGGCGTCACGACTGTACGCGAGTCCTTCGGCAGGGCGTCGACCAGCTTGCGTAGCTTTGCGTCCATCGCCTGTATTTCGGCCACGTAAGCCGCGCGGTTCTGGTAGTAGGACGAGGCATTGGCCGGATCCGCCTTTGAGAGCGCCGCGGTGATGTTGTCAACATAAGTTGCTGCATGGGCAAGACTTTGCCAGGCGTGCGGATCGAACTCGCCGTGGTGATGGCCGTGGTGATCATCGTGACCGGCCTCTTCCTTGTGCTCGTCGTGATCCTTGTGCTTGTCCTTGTGGTCGTCATGATCCTTGTGATCATCGTGATCCTTGTGTTCTGCTTCTTTCTTGTGATCATCGTCATCATCATGATGTTCTTCGGTGGGAAGCGGCTTGATGCCGTCGGTTGCCACGACCCGGGCCCCCTTGAACCCAGAAGCTTCTACCAGCCGGTCCAGCCAGCCTTCGAATGCGAGCCCGTTGACCACAAGGAGCTGAGCCTGGCTGACCGCCTTGGCGTCGGCCGGGACGGGTTGATACACATGCGCATCGCCATTCGGGCCGACGAGCGTGGTGAGCGAGATATGTTTGCCGCCGACTCGCTGCACCATATCCCCCAGGATCGAGAAGGTCGCAACGACCTTGAGAGGTCCGTGAGATGCGGCCAAGGCCGGGCCGGCCAAAGCAACTGCACCAATGGCAGCGGAGGATTTCAGCAAGGTTCTGCGATCAAGCATTTTGAGTGTCCTTCTAGGATTGACTGGGGACTTGCCCTCGGTATTGGGTTGCCATGCTGCCCACCGGTCCGATCATCAGGGACGCAATATAGGCGAGGCCGGCTGCAAGGATGATCGCCGGACCGGACGGCAGGCTGTAGTGATAAGAGAGAAGCAGGCCGCTCGCGCTGGAGAGAATGGCAATAGTGATGGCGACAGCGACGAGCCCGCCAATGCTGGTAACCCAGAAGCGCGCCGCGGCGGCTGGAACGATCATGATGCCTACGGCCATCAGAGTTCCCAGAGCGTGAAAGCCTCCAACCAGGTTCATCACGACCAGCGACAGAAACGTAAAATGAGTGATGGCGCTGAGCCCGCTCACCGAGCGGAGAAACTGCGGATCCGCACACTCCAGAACCAGAGGCCGGAAAAACAGCGCGAGTGTGAACAGACTGAGGCTTGAGATCGAGGTCAGCAGGATCAATGCCGCGTCGTCCAGGGCGAGCACTGTTCCGAAGAGCACATGCATCAGGTCGACATTGCTGCCACGGGTCGAAACGATGAGAACACCGAGTGCGAGCGATATGAGGTAGAAGGCCGCAAGGCTCGCATCTTCGCGCAAGGCCGTGACGCGCGTGACGAAGCCGGACAACAGGGCCACCGCCATTCCGGCCACCATGCCGCCGATTGTCATGGCGCCGAGGGAAAGTCCGGATATCAAAAAGCCGATTGCCGCGCCGGGAAGGATCGCATGCGCCATGGCGTCTCCCGTCAGGCTCATGCGGCGCAGCATGAGGAAGACCCCGACAGGGGTTGCCCCCACAGAGACCGCGATGCAGCCGATCAGGGCCCGGCGCATGAACCCGAACTCCGCGAACGGCTCAATCAGCAAATCCCACATCAGGCGGCATCCCGACCGCAGGTGTGCGGTGGGCCGGCACAAGCCTCGCACATCTGACGTGCACGAAACTGGTTCTCCGCTGTCAGGACCTTCGATGTCGGGCCGTGCGCCACCAATTCCCGTGCGAGCATCAAGGTATGCGGAAAGTGGGCGCGCACGGTTTCATTGTCGTGCAGCACGGCCATGACTGTCCGTCCTTCGTCATGCCACCGGCGCACAATTTGAATCAGATCCGCCGTGCTGCGAGAGTCGATTGCGGTAAACGGCTCGTCCAGCAGCACCACCGGCGTGTCCTGCAGCATCAATCGGGCAAAGAGCGCACGCTGCATCTGTCCGCCGGAGAGGGTTCCAATTGCCCTGTTCTCAAAACCCTCAAGCCCCACCGCGGAGATCGCCTGCGCTACGCGGTATTGATGGCGGGAGGTCAGTCCGCCAAAGGCTCCGACCTCGCGCCAGAGGCCCATTGAAACCAGATCCACAACGGACAGCGGGAAGGAGCGGTCGATCTCTGCTTGCTGCGGCAGATAGGCGATGTTCTCCTTGGCGGTCTTTCCCAGCAAGACCGCACCATCCATCGGAGTCAAAGCGCCGGTTACGCCCTTCAGGAGCGTGGACTTGCCCGCTCCGTTCGGGCCGACAATGGCCGTCAGGCTGCCTTCCTCGACCGAGGCATCAAGGCCGAGCACCGCCGGTTCCCGGTTGTAGCCGAGGGTCAGGTCCTGGAACTGTAACGCCGGTGTCATGATCCGCCCACGGGTGACGTCGCCCAGATGAAACCTGCCCAGAGAAGAAGAACGAGCAGTGCGGCCACCGCGAGCCTGGGCGCGGCTCCCATCATCAACAACCGGACCGACGGGTCCTGCAGCAGTTTCATTTCAGGCCACTCTCCGATCCGCAGGTCGCGCACTGACCATGCACCTCGATCACATGCTTTGTCGGCGCAAAGCCTGATTTGGCGGCTTCAGCGGACAGATTCTCGATCAGGCCCGGCGCTACGCGTTCCTCCACCGCGCCGCACTCGTCGCAAATCGCCATTATGCAGCCATCCGCGTGATCGCCATGCCGGCAAACGATAAAGGCCTTCTTCGACTCAAGGCGATGGACGGCGCCCCTTTTGGTCAGGGCGTCAAGTGCCCGATAGATGGACGTCGGCGCGAGCTGCGGATTGTCCTCACGCATCTGCCCAAGCAAATCATATGCTGACTGCGGCTGGTCATGCTTGCGCAATACGGCCAGCACCTTGTCCTGCATCTTTCCGACCGGTCTTGGCATCTCGACTGGATATTAGTTGGATGTGTTCTGCGTGTTATGTTATAACATAACGCAAAGCAAGTGGAAACTGCAGGTACTTCATTTGTCCAGATAGCGGTGGAAAATCAAGACCGCGCAGGAAGACCTCAAGCCGCGATGCGCGACGGGTCATTTTAGGCAACAATTTAAGGGCCACGACGGGATGCTGCACCTGCTATCGGCGGGGCGCCAAGGCTGAGAAATGCACGAAGCCGTTCAAGGTGGGGCTGTAGGCCGATTGTCATAATCCGGGCTCGCCTTCCTGGGAGTAAGTCCTCATCTCTTCTCATGCACGGCAAGGCCCGCTCACGCCGCCTCCTTTCGGCGCCAGATTGGGAAGGGGTCCGGCAGGTCCGGCAATGTCTCTGGTCCGCTTGCCTGATCCTGCGGCAGCAGGCATGCGTCCAGCCGGGTCTTGAGCGCCGCCCAGTCGATCCCGGCGCCGATGAAGACAATCTCCTGGCGCCGGTCGCCCCAGGG
>JBCCEL010000209.1:0-10685 GCA_039030315.1 Pseudomonadota bacterium | reverse complement strand
CCGGGGGACAGTCTCACCTTGTGGGTCTGGTACTTCGCATATCTCCGGATCGAATTGATGCTGGGATATCTGATCGCGTCCGCGCCCGCGAATTTGCTCCAGATGCGCCGGATTGAGAAACACCGGGCGAAGGCATCATCTTGAGAGCAAGCCAGGGGCGTTGCCACCGGCCTTTCAATGCAGTCCCTGCAAGACTAGATATGTATGCAATGATGAAATCATCTTATCGACATGGACACTGCACGCCTGCGACTCCTGTTTCGGGTTGATCAATGGTGTATCTCGTCATCCCGCTGCTGGTCTTCCTTGGGCTTGTGTATTTCGTCTATTGGCAAAACACGCTGAAAACCAGAGAGCTTGACTGGAGCGGCAAGCTCAATAACCTCCGGTTTGCCGTTCCCATCCTCGCGACGGCGAAACTCGGTGAAAGGCGGCTGCGTCTGGGCGTTGAGCGCCGAGTCACCTGGTTGGAAGTCCTGTTCTGCCGGGGCGGCAGCCGAATTGAGCTGCCATTGATCACGAAAGTGCAGAAGAGCCGGCGGAGCGAGCTGTCCGGAGCTGTCGAACGCCTTTGCGGATCTGCGGAGGTCCGCCGCGGCGGGGAAGACGAGCCGGATGTGATCTCTGCTGTGGTCAGCGGCACACCTTTGGAGCAATCCCAACTCATCCAGCGGGTTTTCAAAGACGTTTTCGATGTTGCAAACGCTCGCCGGATTTCCTTCACCGCCCGCGCACATCCGTCGGATCTGGAAATCCTGAGGCGGTTCACCGTAAACCGGCATGAGTGGGATGATCCCGGACCGGCCAAGGGATGGACCACCGAGACCTCCGAACGGCAGATCATCTATACGCGAAGGGGATGCATGAGTGGGCTGGTGTTCATGCTCGTTTTGCCGACTTTCTTCGTTGCAGCCTTTTACCTTTCAGGCCTGAAGGCTGCCGTCATAACCGGTCTCGCCGCATTGCTGGTCTTCTTTCCCGCCGCGGCCTGGATGAGAAGGCGCGTCGGTTGGCAGCCGGAAAAGAAGAAGCAGAAAACCCGCTGGGTCGTTCGGGCTTTGCCGCTGCTGACGGTGCTGGGCGCGGTAGTCTATCTGGCGACCGGTGACCGGAGTTACTTCCAGGTGCTGCCTGCAGCATACTGCTTGCTGTTTGGAGCACATTTTTTCGAGGTCTGGCTTCGGGACGATGACTATATGGTTGGGCCCGATGGCCAAAGACTGCTCACCAGGCGTGAGACCAACCTTTTCCTCGTCAGCGTCGTCGTCCTGTCTATTGGAGGGGCCGTGTTGAGCGAGTATGTGCGGACAAACGCGAGCCTGACTGCATGGGTCTGGTACTTCGCGTTTCTCCGGATGGAACTGATGGTCGGGTTGTTTGCCGCGTTCCTCCCAACGCTGGTTCAGTACTTCAGGCGCACCGTTCTGGAGGATGCTCAACGTGAGCGAGGCTGAAATGGCGGTGGATTTTTCAATGGAACGCTTTCTCCGTTTCGGCGAAGCAGGACCGCTCAGGCTTGGCATGCCATTGACCGAGGTGCTCCGGTTGGCCGGAGAGCCAGAGTATACCGCCGATGACGATGATCCGCATCAGCCCGGCAAGTCGCACGGCATCTGGAGCTATGGATCTCTGGAAGTCATCTACACAGACTGGCTGGTCTCAGCCTTTCAGCTTGAGCAGTTCGAGGCTCCGTTTGACCTTGGAGAGAGATTCCGCACAATCGAAGATCCGATCTCGGCGGGAATGTCGATGCGGGAGTTTGTCGAGCGTCTGGATGAACGGCAGATCCCGATCACGTTCTTCAACTCCCACTGGAGCGACGGGCAAATGCTTGAAGATGAAAAGCACATCGCTCCCGGTGAAAACGTGACCGCGATTTTTCACGCGAGGGACGCGGATTTGCGCCGGGTTGACGAGTTTCGGCTGGGCACCTTGATCGCTTGCAGGGAAAAGGCGGTTGCGACGGAAGTGGTGGAAGTGAACCGCTGGTTCTGAAGTCCGGTCTGATTAGGTTTGCCCGGTTTCTGTTTGACGTTTATGTCGAACCCCATGCTTGAACTCTCCGATGCAGACGCTGGCAATCTTTCCGGCGACAACGGCCCCGTCACAAAATTCGCTGCGCGCATGGTGGTCAGGGCGGCCGAGCTCCTGAGCGCTTCCGAACTCATCGACGTCTCCTTCGTGCACATCGACGCCTGCCACTACTATGGCCAGGCCCATGTGGATTTTGCCCAGATGATCGTCGACGGCGGGGTGAAGGTGGCAGTGCCGTCCTGGACCAACACCGTGCCGGTGAGTGTCGAACTGCCGGACATGCGCCCGCCGGAAAAGTCACCGGAGTTCCTGAAGGGCGCGCGCGATCTCATGACGCTCTATGAGCAGATGGGCTGCCGGCCGGTCTGGACCTGCGCGCCCTACCAACTGCCCGGGGGCCCGGGCCTTGGCGAACAGATCGTCGGCTCGGAGTCCAATGCGGTGACCTACTACAACTCCGCCGTCGGTGCGCGGACCAACAAGTATGGCGACTTTCTGGATGTGTGCTGCGCCCTCCTTGGCAGGGTGCCGAATGCCGGGCTGCACAGAACCGAAAACCGGCGCGGGCAGATCCTCTTCCGGCTGGCTGACGATGTGCCCGATGCGCTGCGGCATCAGGAGATGCTGGCGCACGTGCTCGGCCACCGTGTCGGCAAGGCCGCAGGCTCCGGCATTCCCGTCATTGACGGACTGCCTTCGGAAACCAGCCTCGACAGTCTCAAGGCCATCAGCGCGGCGACCGCGGCCTCGGGCGGTGTGGCGCTGTTCCATGCCGTCGGCGTGACGCCTGAGGCGCCGGATCAGGAAACCGCCTTTCAGGGCCGCGAGCCGGAGCGCGAAGTGGTTCTCGGTATTGAGGAGTTGCGGGCTGCGCGGGACGAGCTGTCCACCGCGCGTCCAGGAGCGCTGGAGATGGTGGCGCTCGGTACCCCGCACTTCTCATTCACGGAATTCGCCCGTTTGGCGGAGCTCATGGACGGCGTGAAGGTCTCCCCCGGCCTCGTCATGTACGTCTCCACCAGCCGTCATGTCCGCGAGCTCATTGCGGGCAAGGGCTGGCTGGACCAGCTTGAAAGGGCGGGAGTGCGGATCGTCGTGGACACCTGCACCTATTTCACCCCGGCGGTGCGGGGTGCCAATGGCAGGGTCATGACCAACTCGGCCAAGTGGGCCTACTACGCGCCTGGCATGCTTCCGGTGGAGGTGTGCTTCGGCAGCCTTGAGGACTGCGTCCGCTCCGCTGTTGCGGGCGAGGTGAAACGCGATGAAAGTCTGTGGCAATGAACATCCAGGGCAAGACGCTGCATGAGGGCGAAGCGGCCGGGCCGCTTCTTGTGCTCGACGAACCCTTGAGCTTCTGGGGCGGCTTTGATCCTCAGACCGGCGAGATCATCGACCGGCATCATCCACAGGCCGGAGAGCGGGCCGGCGGGAAGATCCTTGCCCTCACAGAAACCCGCGGTTCGGCGGGCACGCCTGCAGGGGTTGCCGAAGCGATCCGCAAGGGCGAAGGACCGGCCGCGATCATTGTCGTCAAACAGGATGTGAACCTGGTGGCCGGCGCCATGACGGCCGCGCAGCTCTACCGGATCCAGGTGCCGGTGATTTCAATAGACGCTGGAGACTTTGCCCGGCTAAAGACGGGAGAACAGGTCGATATCAAAGCGGACGGATCAATCCACTTCACCCCATGAGCAAGACAACCAAACCTTACGGCACCTGGGCCTCGCCCATAACGGCTGATCTGGTGGCGGGAAAGTCCCTGCGCTTCGGCCAGCTTCAGGCGCGCGGCGAAAATCTCTACTGGTCCGAGGGACGCCCTTCCGATGCCGGCCGCATCACGATTGTCGGCAGGGCCGCGGACGGTACCGAGCGTGATCTTCTGCCGCCGCCTTATTCGGCGCGGTCCGGGGTTCACGAGTATGGTGGCGGCGAGATGCTGGTCGCCGATGCCGGCGTCTATTTTACCAACGCCGAAGATCAGGATGTCTACCTGGCGAGCGACGAAGGCGAAATCACGCGCATCACCAACGCCCCGGGCATGCGGTTCGCTGACTTCTGTCTGGATGAGGCCCGCGGGCGTCTGATCGCGGTGGCGGAACGCCATGAAGGTGACCACGATCCCGCGCCGCAAAACCTCCTTGCCGCAATCGATCTGAGTGCCGGCGCGGTCACTCAGCTTGTCGGCGGCAACGATTTCTATGCCTTCCCCCGCATCGCGCCGGACGGCAGTAAGCTCGCCTGGGTCGAATGGTCCCTGCCGCACATGCCCTGGGAGGGCTCAGCACTGAAATGTGCCACCTGGAGCGAGGATGGCGGTGTCGGTGAGGCCGCGCAGATCGCCGGAGGAGACGGCACGGCGGCATTTCAGCCGGAATGGGCGCCGGACGGCTCGCTATTTTTCGTGTGGGAACGGAACGGTTGGGGGAACATTCACCGGTTCAGTGACGGAGAGCTGACCTGCGTTTGTGAACGCGATGCCGAATTCGGTCTTCCCCTGTGGGGCCTGAACACCCGCACTTTTGCCATCCGCCAGGACGGGAAGCTCTTCGCCTTCTTCATTGAAGAGGGGCGTGTGAGGGCGGGGCGTCTCGACCCTGCCAGCGGCGATCTCGAACTCGTCGAAACAGGCCTCAGTCACTTTCAGGGCCCCAGTGTGCTTGCCGATCGCGTTGCGGTCCAGGCGACATCGGCCTCTGAGGCGAGCTTTGTCGGAACCATCGGCGATGCGGGCGAAGTGGACATCATCCGTCATAGCGCGGAGACCGGATTGCCCGCTGCGGCATTTTCCGCCGGGCAGACCCTCAAGTTGGACGGGCCCGAAGGACGGAGTGTCTGGGCCAACTACTATCCTCCCGCGAACACGGCATTCGAGGGCCCGGAAGACGAGCTTCCGCCCATGGTGGTCAGCGCTCATGGCGGACCCACCGGCATGGCGGACCGCGGACTCAAACTAAAGATCCAGTACTGGACCAGCCGCGGGTTTGCCTTCCTCGATGTCGATTATGCCGGAAGCTGGGGCTATGGACGGGCCTACCGCGAGGCGCTGAACGGCGAGTGGGGCATCGCCGATGTTGAAGACGTGATCGACGCAAGCCTCGCTGTTGCCGACCGCGGTCTGGCGGACAGGAACCGCATGATGATTTCCGGAGGCAGCGCCGGCGGCTTCACGGTCCTGTGCGCGCTCGCCTTTCACGATGTCTACGCGGCCGGCGCTTCCTCCTACGGCGTGGCCGATCTTCAGAAGCTTCTGGAACTCACCCACAAGTTTGAGTCCGGCTATCTCTACGCCCTGACCGGAACGGCCGAAGGCGGGACCGATGAGGTCTTCAACGCCCGCTCGCCGGTTCACCATGCGGAGAAGATTTCCGCACCGGTGATCTTCTTCCAGGGCGACAAGGACTTCATCGTGCCGCCCGGCCAGAGCCGCGAGATGGTTGCCAGTCTGGAGGAGCGCGGCGTGCCGGTCGCCTATTTTGAGTTTGAAGGTGAGGGGCACGGATTCCGCGCCGCCGATACCATCAAGACCGTTCTTGAGGCGGAGTACGCGTTCTATGCCCGGGTCCTGAAGCTTGAGCCCGATGAGACCCTTCCCGATCTTCCAATCCGCAATATGGGGGCCCTGACGTGAACTTCGCCTCGGACAACTGGTACGGCGTATCGCCGGAGATAATGGCCGCGCTGAATGATGTGAACCAGGGTACCGCGGGCGCCTATGGCGGCGACGAGACCTCGGCGGAACTGACCAGGCGGATGAGCGAGGTCTTTGAACGCGACGTGGCCGTGTTTGCGGTCTCGACGGGCACGGCCGGCAACGCGCTGGCGCTTTCGACGATCGTGCCGTCCCACGGCGCGGTCCTGTGCCACGAAGAGGCGCATATCCTCGTGGACGAGTGCGGAGCGGTCCAAACCCTGACAGGTGGCTGCCTGATGATCGGCCTGAGGGGCACCGGCGCAAAGCTCACTGCGAAGGGACTGGAGCAAAGGCTTGCCGGTTTTGTACGCGGCGATCATGACCCGCGCCGGTCAGCCGTCAGCATCACCCAGTCAACCGAGCTCGGAACCGTCTACGATCTCGGCGAGATAGCGGCCATTGGTGATCTTTGCCGGGACAACGGCATGCGCCTCCACATGGATGGCGCACGGTTTGCCAACGGTCTTGTTTCCCTGAACTGCTCACCGGCGCAAATGACCTGGAAGGCGGGAGTCGACGTTCTGACCTTCGGTGCCACGAAGAACGGCGCCATGTCGACCGATGCGGTCGTCTTTTTCGACAGGGAGCTTGCCGAAGACTTTGACCGGCGCAGACTGATGGCCGGGCAGCTAAGCTCCAAGGGCCGATATGCTGCCGTTCAGCTTTTGGCCTACCTGGACGACGATCTGTGGCTGCGCAACGCTCGCCAGGCGAACAGCCTCGCGGCGAAGCTGGCGGCGGGCCTCAAGTCCGTTGAGGGCGTTCGCCTTCATGTGGAACCGGGCTCCAACAGCGTCTTTCCGGTCCTGCCGGCCAAGCTCCATGCGGCGCTGCAGGAGGCAGGCGCGGTCTATCACTGCTGGCCGCCAAACCCCAACAGCGGCCCGGTTCCCGAAGCAGACGGCGAGGTGCTGGCCCGTCTTGTCTGCTCGTTCGCAACACCCGAGCAGGACGTCATCAGCTTTGTTGAAGCGGCAGCCGCGATCTGATCTTTTCAGGCCTGCGCCTTCTGCCGTGCACGGTGCGCCGCCACGTTGACCCGGTTTGCGCAGCGCTTGCTGCAATAGCGCTGGCGGCCTGCCTTTGACTGATCCACGAACAGCATCTCGCACGGGGGCGACTGGCACTTGCGCATGCGTTCCGGTCCGAACTCGGTGGTGAGACGAACGAGGGCCGCCGTGGCCAGAGCCATGATGCGGAGCTCGTAGGGCTGTTTTTCATGCGGGCCGAAAACGATATCGAGTTCATCCTCGCCGGGCCGCACCGCGCCGCGCCAGCGCACGGCTGAAAGCGAGGCGTTGAGATCCTTCGCCAATCCGTCATAATCCGGCTCGTCTTCCGTCAGGCGCTCGAACGCATCCCGCAGGCCATCACGGGATTCCCTGAGTCTGGGCGCCACCTCGTCCCAGTTCACATCCGGCCGCGCGAGCTGTCGCTCGGCAAAGAATGCCTGAGACTGCTGCGCCGACGCCAGCAGATCCAGCGGGTCCCGCGTCGGATCGTAGGTGTTGAGGTAATCCAGTACAAACTCGGCTTCGTCCATCGTCGTTTCCGCCCGTCTGCGTTGCAGATCCTCTTGGTAAGCACATATCGAACGCTTTACTGCTTCGCAACCCGCGCTGGGCGGCCGAATATGACAGGAACCAAACGGTTCCACCGAATCGGCCCGGTGAGCCGTTCCATCGCGGGCACGGACCGTGACCTTCCATCACTTCCCGTATCGATTGCCCCGGAAGCTGTTCTGCTTGCCGTTGCACTCGATCATGCGGACGTGGTTGAGGCCGGGCGGTTCGGTTCTCTCTCTCTCTCTCTCGCGCGCGCGCAGGCCGGCAAAATGCGTGTTCCGCGGGGGGCCGGAACCATCTCCGCTCCCGGGTCTTATCCGTCCTTCGGAACTCCAGCAAGTCTTTGAATTCATTGTTGTGCGCCGGGGGCTTGAAAACAAAACATCCGCTCCCCAGATGTTGTTCGTGAGGATGCCAATACGGGTCCCCGCGATTGAAACCGGTCCGGCTCACTGAGGAGCGGACCTCTTGAAAACCTTGCTCAATCTGAGGAGGAGCACGATTATGTTTGACTTTGCACCCCTTTACCGTTCGACCGTCGGTTTTGACCGCCTGGCAAATATGCTGGACCAGGTGTCCGGCGTTGACGCCAATACTGGCTACCCGCCCTACAACATCGAACGGACTGCCGACGACGAATACCGCATCACCATGGCGGTGGCCGGCTTCGGCGAAGACGACCTCAATATCGAGGTCAAGGAACACTCGCTCACGGTTTCCGGAAAGAAGTCCGATGACAAGGCCGGCGACGACATCCAGATCCTCCATCGCGGCATTGCCACCCGTAGCTTCGAGCGCCGCTTCCAGCTGGCCGACCATGTGGAAGTGACCGGCGCCGGCCTTGAAAACGGCCTGCTCCATGTGACGCTCAAGCGTGAGCTGCCTGAGGCCATGAAGACCCGCACCATTGCCATCGGCAATGGCGCCGGCAAAAAGCGCAAGGCCATCGAGCAAAAAGCCGCCTAAGGCTTCAACTCCCACGATTACCGATAGCAGCAACCTGCGGCTGAGAGGCGGCTCCATTCCGGGGCCGCCTCTTCCGGTTTTGGCCGGGCCATAGCGCATTTGCGTCATGCGCCCGGCTGCACGGTTCACCTAGTTTGTCGCCGGATTTCCCCGGGGGCTTAGGAGAATCGCACGATGTCCACCTGGATCGGTCGGCCCGCCGCGGCAGTACTTGGACGCTGCCTCACCGCCGGACTGCTGATACTGCTGATGGTGCTTGGTTCAGCCGTCGGAGCATATGCCCAGAGCGCTTCACCAACGCCTTCTTGCTACATCACGCCAATTCCCTACAGCTTGCTCACCGGCCAGCACGCTGTGGAGACATACGAAACGCGGATTGCAACTCCCGCTCCGGCGCGGGTTCTGGCGCCTGGTGAGAGTTTTCCAGTGAACATCCGGGTGAACCCCAAGTGTGCCTTCGATTGTTTTGAGGTCTCGCCCCACAGCTTGAAGATCAGGATGCGGCTGGGCAAATCGCCTGGCCGGTCGGCCTGGATCCGGCAAGGGACCCAGGTGGGGACTGTGGGATTCCGTACATTCGATTGCGATTTCAATCCCACCCGGCAGCTTACCATCAAGGCTCCCGATCCACTGACGCTCGGCAGTTCGGGCGATGTTGCCGAAGAGTTCGTCACGCTAGGCATCTGCCCCGATGACGTCAGGTTTCCTTGCGCCAAACAGCTCTTTCGGGTGCGCGTTGGAAGTGTCGGAGGATGGCGCGTCGGTGCGCCTTCGCCGGCCCAGCGTGCTCTTGGCGACGGTCCCCTGCGCCAGCCTGCCGGGCGGGAGTTGTCCTTCAAGGTCAGGGTGACGAACGGATCTTCACGGGTCCTGTGGGAGCCGAACAGGGCGTTCGTCCGGCTCGACCAGGTGTCGGGCCCGCAAGTGTCCGATCGCTCTGCTTTTGTGAAGCTTGGCTCGGTAGGTGCGCGCAAGACTGTGACCAAGCGCATTCTCCTGCCGGCCCTGGGCCCGGGGCGATACAGCTTCCGAGCCTGTATCGGCGGCCTGCAGAACACAGCTGGCGCGTTCGAGGCGGAGCATTGCGGGAAGGCAGTGGATTTCCGCGTGGGCTCGTCAGCGGCGGTAAAGTTTCTGGTGACCCCGGTAACCCTCGGAGTGAACGGCGCGCCATCCGGTGAGAGGTTTTCCGTCAGCGCAATTGCCAGGAACAGGAGCGGGTTTCCATTGAGCGGGCCGTTCTCGGTCCGGCTGGACTACTGGCCGAGAGGAACTGATCAGAGACTAAGCGTTGTCGCAAGGCCGATCGCTAACTTCGCGCGGGCGCAGCGAAGCCTCCTGTCCTTCACGGTGCCGGCCTTGGATGGCGGCGTCTACATGTTTCGGGCCTGTCTGGTTCCGCACGGGCAGACGGAAACCGCGCAGGTTTGCGGCACCCCGGCCAGAATCACCGTTGGAGCCAAGTCAGGCAGCGCAACAACGGGCGCCGGTCAGGTCCCCTGCCGTGGCGGTACGGTCCGGAACGGCCGATGTGTCTGTCCTGCGGGCATGGTCTACAACCCCAACCCGGGGTTCAAACGCTGCTACCGCTGCGCGGCCGGCCGCGCCTGGGATGCCGGGAAGAAGCGCTGCGTGCGAACCTCGGCGCAGAAGAGCTGCCCGGCCGGTCAGGTCCGCGTGAACGGACGCTGCCGGCAGAAGGCGAATGCCGCCGGAGCCGCCCGGAAATGCGGCCGCGGCGCGCGCTACGTCAAGGGGCGCGGCTGCGTCTGCCCGCGTGGGCGGCGATATGATGCGAAGCTGCAAAGATGTGTCCGATCGGCTCGCACCCAGCGCTGTGAGCAGAGCCGCCGCAAGGCTGATGGAACATGCTGCGCCGTGGGCCGCATCGCCCGTGGCAACCGCTGCCTGCGCCGCCGGCCCGCTGCCAGGAAGTGCCGCCGGCCGTTCGTCTTCGATCGATCGCGCCAGGCCTGCGTGTGCCCGCGCGGTTTCCGCAAGATCGGCAATCGCTGCCGGAAAATCGCCAAGCGGCAGCCCGCCACCGGTGTCTGTCCCGACCGCAAACGCCGCCTGGTCAGTGGCCGGTGCTGCCCGAAGGGCACGCTGGCGCGCCAGAACAGATGTATAAGGAGGAACTAGAAGATGCAGTTGAAAAAATATGGTGTGGTTGCTCTGCTGGCGGCGGGCGCCGCCGTCCTGATCCAGGTGCCTGAAGCACAAGCGATCAAGAAATGCGTCAAGTTCAAGACCGGACGGATCGTATTCGCCCATTTCACCGACAGGGCGGACGCTCAACTCGCTGCGCTTCGCGGATTGGTGAAACGGACGCGCAAGCGCTACAGCCAGGGCTATCGCCCCAATCCGTCATCGCGGGACATCAACTGCCGGCCGGTCTACGGCGGCGGCCAGGTGAAGTTTATCTG
>JBCCEL010000208.1:0-10734 GCA_039030315.1 Pseudomonadota bacterium | reverse complement strand
GTCGAGATAGCGGATGGCCTCCAGTTCGGCCTCGTCCGGTTCGGGCGTTTCCAGAAAGAAGTCGTAGGTTTCCAGTGTCCGGTCGGGCCCGACGGGGATGATGTTGAGGACGATCATGGAACTGCGGCCGGGATAGCGCATAAGGCAGGTGGTTGGCCACAACCACCAGACCGCATGGGTGCGCACCTTGGCGTTGGAAACATCGTAAGCGGAATTCGTGCCTTTACCGGCTTCAGCCATGTGACTGGAATAGATCCCATGGGTCGTCACCTTGTAGGTGTCCATATCGACCAGCGAGCAGAAATCCTTGTGCGCCGTCGGGCAGTGGTAGCATTCCAGGAAATTGTCGACGACGTTCTTCCAGTTCGACCTGATATCATAGGTGAGACGGTGGCCGAAGGTGAGCTGATCGATATCCGGCGCCCAGTGGCGGATCTCCATTTCCAGATCACCGCTCTGGTCGCGCAGTGACGCGGCTGAAGGGTCGAGGTTGACGAAGATGAAACCGCAGAACTCCTCGACCTGCACCTGATCGAGACAGATCTCCTTCACCGAGAAGTCCACCAGATTTTCCGTCTCCGGGGCCCGGCGGAGCTGGCCTGTTAGATCGTAGGTCCAGGCATGGTAGGGGCACATGATCTTGTTGGTACGCCCCTCTCCCTTCAGCAGTTCATGCGCCCGGTGTTTGCAGACATTGTAGAAGGCACGCAGCGCTCCCTCCTGATCACGGACAATGCAGATGGGGTGGCTGGCGATTTCGATGGTCAGGTAAGCGCCGGGTTCGCGCAGTTTCTCGGTATGGCAGACCCATTGCCAGGTTTTCCTGAAGACAGCGCTCCGCTCGATCTCCGCCCAATGAGGGTCCGTGTAAGCTTCTGCTTTGAGCGAGAAGGATGCCCCTGGCGTCTCGGCGTAACCTCCGCTGATGCGGGTGAAGTCTTGGGGCGAGGGTCTGACGGTCATCTGGCACTGTCCTTCAGATCTTGGGCGGCGGATATTGCATACGGTGCACCACATCATCCCAGGAGACGTGGTTGCGGACAAACTCCTTTGAGGCGTCACGCGGCGGGTTGTAGTCCCACGACGTCAGAAGGCCGGCCTCCATGGCCGCATGAACCGCGCGCCGCTGCTTCTGGGTGGCGATCACGTCGGCACTGATCTTCTTGGAGTTCCAGCGCTCGCGAACTTCGGCGTCGAAGGCGGCGACGAGTTCCGCGTTGGCGGGATCATCGGCCAGATTGTGGCGTTCTTCCGGATCGGCCTCGATGTCAAAAAGCTGCGCCGGGTCGGCGTCGCAATGAATGTATTTCCACTTGCCGCGGCGGATCATGTAGAGCGGCGCGGCGGGGAGGATCTCGGCACAGTACTCGCCGATGGCTTCGGTCTGGCTCTCCGCGCCTTCCGCGAGCGTCGGCCAGAGCGAGACACCGTCGACAGGCATCCCCAGTTCGTCCCTGTAGGCGCCGATGTCGAGGAATGTCGGCAGGATGTCCACCAGCGAGCACGGCTCGGCGCGCTCCTGGGACCGCACGCCGGGGCCGGCCACGATCATCGGCACCCGGCCGGAATGCTCGAAGAAGTTCATCTTGTACCAGAGCCCGCGCTCGCCCAGCATGTCGCCGTGATCGGCGGTGACGAACACGATCGTGTCGTCAAGCTGGTCGGATTCCTCCAGGGCCTGCACCACGGCGCCGACCTTGGAATCGAAGTAGCTGACATTGGCGTAGTAGGCGTGGCGCGCATTGCGGATCTGTTCATCCGTGACCGCCTCGGGATGGGCCTCGATGCCGGCCATCAAGCGCTGGGTATGCGGATCGGTGGCATCGGTCATGGACGGCATGTCGATGGCGTCGTGGTCATAGAGGTTCCACCATTCCGGCCGGGCCACGTAGGGGTCATGCGGATGGATGAAGCTCACCACCATGCAGAAGGGGGCGGTCTTCTCCATGGCGTACTCGAAGATCCGCCGACGGGCGAAGAACGCGGTCTCCTCGTCATACTCGATTTGGAACGTCGTGCCCGCGACACCGGCCGTCCTGACCGGATCCATGTTGTGGTAGAAATGGTCGATGCGCTCGTCCGGCAATTCCCAGTCCGGCGTCCAGGCATGGTCGGCGGGGTAGATGTCGGTGGTCAGCCGCTCCTCGAACCCGTGCAGCTGGTCCGGCCCGACGAAATGCATCTTGCCAGAAAGGCACGTGCGGTAGCCCTGGCGGCGCAGATAGTGCGCGAAGGTCGGGATGGCGGCCGGAAACTCTGAGGCATTGTCGTAAGCCGCGATCCGGGTCACCAGCTGGCCAGACATGAAGCTGAACCTGGACGGCGCACACAGCGGCGAATTGCAGTACGCTGCGTCAAAGCGAGTGCCGCGCTCTGCCAGGGCGGACATGTTGGGGGTCTGCACCAGAGGATGACCATAGGCGCCGGTGAATTGCGGCGCCAGCTGATCGGCCATGATCAGGACAATGTTCGGAGCCTTGCGCGTCATGACAGGGAAACCTTTCGCACGGGTTTGATCTTAAGAGCGTCTACTGCTTAATTGCTGATGTTTTTCGCCATCGACTATGCAAAATTCGGCATATGAGCGATCAATCGCGCCAGAGCTTCAGCACCTGCACCATCGCCATACTGTTGCTGGAGGGCTTCAACAGCATGGCGGCGCACGCCTTCATCGATCCGTTCCGTGCGGCCAACTACCTGCGCGGCGAAACAATCTACAAATGGCCCCTGCTCTCGCCCGACGGAAAGCCGGTCGCCGCCAGCAACGCCATGACGATCAATGCGGACGGCCCCCTGGCCTCGATCCGCGACGATCCGCCGGACTTTCTCGTGGTGAACGCGAGCTGGCGACCGGAGCTGTACCGGGGCCCTGAGATCCAGAACCCGCTCCGCCGCCTCGCCCACAACGGTTGTGTCCTGTGCGGGATCGACACCGGGGCCTTCGTGCTCGCCTATGCCGGCCTCCTTGAAGGGTATCGGGCGGCGGTGCACTACGAGCACATTGCCGCCTTCAGGGAACTCTTCCCGGACTGTGCCATGGACGAGAGCCTGTTCGTGTTCGACCGTGACCGGCTGACTTGCTGCGGCGGGCTCGCAGCCGCAGACATGGCACTCGAGATCATCCGCCTGCAGCAGGGGCTGGAACTTGCGAACGCTGCCGGACGCTATATTTTTCACGATCGCCTGCGTGCCGGGGACGAAGGCCAACTGCCCGAGGCCCGCGAACCTGTCGGCTATTCCGCTCCGCCAAAGCTGCGTGAGGCCATACTCATCATGGAGCGCAATCTCGAAACGCCCCTCAGAATCAGCGAAATCGCTGCACAGCTCGACCTTTCCCAACGCCAGCTGGAGCGCCTGTTCCGCGCCCATACAGGGGTTTCGCCGGTCAGATACTATGTTGATGTGCGGCTCGACCGGGCCCGGGGCCTCGTCACCCAGACCGAACTGCCGATCTCCGAAGTTGCCGTGGCCTGCGGATTCGGCAGCGCAGTTCAGTTCACCCGCACGTACCGGCAGCGCTTTGGCGCCCCGCCCAGTCAGGACCGCGTTGACGGCCGGGTGCCGTTCCAGTTCCGCTCGTTCCCCAGCCACGCAGGTGTGTAGGTTTCATCTGCTCCGCCGGAGTGGCGCCGGACAAATACCAGACGCGATCAGACCAACTCCGCATCGGTCATGATTTCCACCAGCGCCGGGCCTTCAACGGCCAGAGCGTCTGAGATCGCTCCTTCAAGCTCATCGGCCTCGGTCACCTTCACGCCGTGTCCACCGCAGAGGCGGGCAAAGGCGGCGAAGGAAGGATTGTGGAGGCCGGTTTCCCAGACCGGCCACTCGCCGGCCTTCTGTTCCTTGGAGATCTTCCCGAGTTCGCCGTTGTGGAGGAGGATATGGGTGATATCCATGCCGTATTTCACAGCCGTGGTGAACTCCATCGGATACTGGCCGAAGCCTCCGTCACCGGAGACCGAGATGACCTTGCGGCCGCGCATCTCCTCCAGATCCTGCGTCGCTGCCCAGGCCCCCATGCCGCCCGGAAACCCGAAACCGATGGACCCGAGATAGCCGGACATCAGAACGCGCTGCGTGCCTTTCGTCTCCAGATAGCGGCCGAAGGAGTAGGTGTTGTTGCCGACATCGACGGCGAAGATGGCGTCATCCGGCGCGAGACGCCCGAGCGCGTCGAACACCGAGAAGGAATGCAGTCCCTCCCCCCGGAACTCGCCTAGACGGCTCTGCTTTTCGGTTCGCCAAAGCGCCCAACGTTCGGCGATTTCTGCGGTCTGGGTCCGCGGTCTGCCGCCAGTCTCCAGTTCCGGGGCAATCGCCGCACAGAACGCGCCGATCTCCGACCAGATTGGCAGGGCAACCGCGTGAAACTTGCCGAGTTGCATGCGGTCGTAGTCGATCTGGATGATGGGCTTGGCCTTTTCGATCCCGGTATGGTTGGAGAAGCTGGCACCAAACGCGATCAGCAGGTCGGCCTCATTCATGAACCAGCTGGCGATCGGCGTGCCGGAACGGCCCAGGACTCCGGCAGCATTGGGGTGGCTGTCCGGGATGAGGCCCTTGGCCTTGAACGTCGTCACTACGGGCGCGCCGAGTTGCTCGGCGAACCGGATGATCTGATCGCGGGCCTCGAACGCACCGAAACCGGCAACGATCAGCGGGCGCTTGGCCGTCTTGATGCGCATACCGGCTGCCAGGATATCCGCCTGTGCCGGAACAATGTCATGCCGACCGATGCGGCCGTCAGGACCACCGGCTCCACTGTCTGAGGGCAGGGTCTGGGCATCGTCCGGAAAAATCAGATGCGCCACATCCTGATTCACGATGGCGTTCTTGCAGGCAAGCGAGGCAAGTTCGGCGTGGTTGGAGGTGCTGAGCACGGGCTGCGAAAAGTGTGCGACCGGCTGAAAAGCGGCTTTCAGGTCAATGTCCTGAAAGGCGCCCGGACCGAAGACCTGGGTCTGAACCTGACCGGTGAGCGCAAGCAAGGGCGCGCGGTCCACCTTGGCGTCCCAAAGGCCGGTGACAAGGTTGGTGGCGCCGGGGCCGGCGATGGTCAGGCATGCGGCGGGCCTGCCGGTCAGTTTGCCATATGCGGAGGCGGCGAATGCGGCGGCACCTTCATGACGGATGCCGTAATACTTCATCTTGCCGCCCGCGACCGCGAGCCGAATGGCGTCGGCAAGGCCGAGATTGGAATGGCCGACCATGCCGAAGATCGACTGGACGCCCCAGTTCGACATGGTTTCGACCATAACATCGGTGACGGTCCGGGCCCGCTCCGGCTCCGCCTCCAAGCCGACAAAGATCTCCCCGTCACGAATCTCAAGCGGATAGACCTTTTGGCCGGCATCCTCGTGCCCGCCAGGCGGCTTTCCCGTCAACGGATCGAAGTCCCAGCCGTGCCAGGGACATCTCAACCAGCATTTGCCGTCCGTACCGGTTTCGATTGAGCCTTCGCCCAGCGGTCCCCGCTGGTGGGGACAGTGATTGTCCATCGCTGCCCACTGCCCCTCGAAATGCACCAGGCAGATGGATGTTGTTCGTGCAGTGACTGTCTTGACCCGGCCTTCCGGGAGATCATCCACGTGGCCGACAGATATCCAGTCCAGATGTTCCTCGCTCATTACGCTCTCCCTCAAGCTATGCCGCCAAACACCACCCCAGGCGGCTCGGACATTTCCCGCCTCCAGGTCGTCAGCTCGTCCGCCGAGATCTTCGACAGGTGATCGGTGCTGCCGCGGATTCGTCGAATCTCGCAACAGGCACCCCAGTTTTCAATTTCTCCGGTTTCTCCTGAAGGCACTCAGGGCTCATGTGTTCTTACGGGCTTTGCCGAGTTTTCGATCGGTTCGGTTTCCGGGCAATTCCCCATGGCCGCGACCCTGGCCGCATACCAGCTGGCGCCGGGATTGGCCGTTACGCCATGCAGCAGCGCGCTGATCCAGACGGAGTTGATCGCGAGCATGAGGACAGGCTCAGCCAGCTGATGATCGATCTTGTGTACGACCAACAGGGCAAACAGGGCCGTTGCAAGACCACGCGGCCCGAACCAGCCGAAGAAGAGCCGGGTGACCGGGGATGCGTCCGTTCCGCTGAGCGAGACCCAGATAGCCAGGGGGCGCACAACGAACAGGCTGATCAGGATGACCGCCAGTGCGCCGCCGTCGAGATGCTGCAGGGCTTCCGGCACAAGCGCCAGACCGAGCAGGAAGAAGGCACCCCAGGTGAGCAACAAGCCCTCGCTCTCGGTGAATTCGTAGACGAACTTGCACTGCCCCTTGACCACATGGCCGAACGCGAGCCCGGCGACAAAGGCCGATATGAAGCCGTTGCCGCCAATTTCAGTCGCCGCGAGGTAGCTCAGTCCGGCGAGCGCTATGGCCCCCACGCCCTCAAACGCTTCCGCAGTCAGTTCCCGCTTTTTGGCCGCAAGAAGCGCGCAGCCTCCGAGCACTCCGAAAAAAACGCCGGCCGCAGGCCCGAGGAGGAGCTGTTTGGCGCCAAACAGGACCCAGTTGGTGCCGTCCTGGCCCATGACCTCCGCGCTCAGGCTGGCAAAGAGCAGCACGAGTGGTAATGCCAGACCGTCGTTCAGGCCGCTTTCCACGGTCAGGGCGCGACGCACCCGCTCAGGCACTAGCGGATTTGTCACAACCGCCTGGCCGAGAGCCGCGTCGGTCGGCGCCAGAATGGCTGCAAGGAGAAGTGCTGCAACGAAAGGCCAGGAGGGAAAGAAGAACCAGTTGACTACCGCGCCGAGCGCAATGGCCAACGGCAGGCCGACAAGGAGCATCCGCGCCGGCCATACGTGACGTTGCCGCAAGGCCTTCAGGTCGATCTGGGCCGCATCAAGAAACAGCAGCAGGATCAGCGCAACCTCCGCCACAACGTGCAGGATCGGCTGTGCCCGATCTGCCGGAATAAGGCCGGTCTGGGCCACAAGAAATCCGAAGCCGAGAAACGCTATCGGTGGTGTCAGGATGGTTGACGACAGGCGCCTGGCAATCAAGGCGAACGCGGCCGCGAATATGGTCAGAAGCAACAGTCCTGTCGTCATCTCCAGCGCCCCGGCAAGAGCTTGTTGGTCATTTCCAGCTGTCCGTTTCCCGTGGTCTGGCAGACTGGCATCTTCTCGCGTGACGGCAATCGGATTGACGATTCTCACGATTGGTACACGCCCAGGGCCTGCGGTTGCGCACAAGCCTGGCTCGTCCGTCCAGAATGCCCAACTGCCAATGTGGCAGAATCCAACCATCCGTTGAAGTGGAACCTGGTCCACCCCTTTCGCTGCGATGATTGCAGTGACCAGATCTTGGGGAGTTTCCGGCTGGGGTTCGTCCGATTTCGGCGCACCAGTTCAGCATGTGGGTGGCCGGATTAGCGCTGCGCGGCTCAAAGCCGGGTCCGGGATCACGGGGAAACAGTATCTGCCCAAAGTGAGGTTCGTGTCATGAAGGTTCAGAGATTCCGTGGCAGGTCGTGCAGTTCGACACGGTCACAGGACAGCCGCATGAGGATCCGGTAGGCTCCGAACTCATCCGCTGCACCGACGAAGAAGGTGAACAGAATCAGCCCACCCCCCTGGACGTGGGCGCGGAGCCCGTTGACCGATACTGCCGGAAACCAGTCCTCGTAGCACCTTGCGTATTCCGTCAAGACGCGCCATCCATCGCCAGGACCAAAGCGGTGGACAGCATGCACCGCCGGAATGTTCGAGTCTGAGATCGTTGCGTCCGGAAACGCCTTGGTGAGGACGCCCGGACGGGCGAGGGCAGCGATCGCACCACTGCTGGATACCTCTCTGCACAGCTCCACGATCGCCTCGTCCAGCTTCTCGTGCTCGTAGAACACCGCAATCGCCACCCGATATTTGAGATCTGCGTCCAAGGCGAGCCTCTCGACGGTCGCGGATCCAGGCGGGCGCAGTTGAGGATACTCCGGCCGCTGGAGCCAGGTGTTAGATCCGGATTGGCAAAGCTGGATCATTCCGGCCGCATCAGCGATGTTGGAATGGTTCATTTCTCAGCTTCTGCCGCGTCTTCCAACGCCATCATATCGCGGACATGCACGGTGCTGGATTGAGGCAGATCAACGATGCCTGCTCTCTTGAGTTTGGTGAATGAGCGGCTGACGGTTTCAATGGTAAGGCCCAGGTAGTCTGCGATATCCCCCCGGGTCATTGGAAGATCGAACCTGGCCTCGGCAGCATCCGTGCCACCGAAGCGCCGGGCCAGCGCGAGCAGGAACGACGCCAGCTTTTCCTGCGCGCATTTGCGGCCGAGCAGCATGAAGTGGTCCTGCATGCCTGCCAGCTGGCTGGAGGCGCATTCCAGTAGACGCATGCCGAACTGCGGGCGCTCATTGGCAACTTTCATGAGTCGGGACCGCGGAATGCTCCGGACCCTGGCCTCGCCGATCGCATCACAATTGGTCTGATGGGTCTCGTGATGACCGAGCCCGACAATATCTCCGGCATAGGCAAAACCGGTAACCTGCCGGCGTCCGTCGGGCAGCAAGGTGTAGGAGCAGACCACACCGGCTGTCACCTCGTATACGAAATCGGCCTCGTCGCCCTCACAGAACAGGGGTTCACCAGTCCCCAGGGTCAACTCGACCATGCCGCCGGTCAGGATGTCGTCCCAGAGCCCTCCATGCACTTCCATGGTTGCTGATTGCCTGGATACGGCCGCCGAATACATCATCTGATCCTCCATCTTCGCGCCTGATCGCTGCTTGACGGGGCCAGTGAACCGCCTCCGGGTAACGCCAGAATGTTTGCGTTGTATCCGTTTGTAACAGTGTGTAACCGCGGCCAGATTCGTGTATGAATTCAGTTTGGCGAATATGCGGGAAACCCGAGCAAGATGACATCCGACCCTACGGGCGCGCATATCCTGGTAGTCGATGACGATCCCAAAGTGAGGCTCCTGCTGCGGCGCTGCTTTGAGCCTGAAGGCTACAGGGTCAGCGAAGCGAAGGACGGTGCCAGCGCGCTGGCTCGGCTGGGTGACGGCGTCGACCTGGTGACGCTCGACCTCAACCTCGGAGCGGACGACGGTTTGACCGTCGCGCGGGAAATCCAGGCGCGGTCCGACGTTCCGATAGTCATGGTCACCGGCAAGGGGGACGTCATAGACCGGGTGGTGGGCCTGGAACTGGGCGCCGACGATTACATCTCAAAGCCGTTCCACGTGCGCGAGGTGCTGGCGCGGATTCGCACGGTTATCCGGCGGAGCCGGTCTGTCGGCGGAACGGGTTCCAACACTGCGTCATCGGCGGTTGGATCCGCAGCGCCGCAAGGGTTTTCCTTTTCCGGCTGGACTGTGGACTTCGGCACCCTTGAAGTAACGGATCCTTCCGGCAGCGCGGTGTCGTTGACCACTGGTGAACTGAAACTGCTCGAAATGTTCCTCAACGCTCCGGGCCGCGTCCTGAACCGGGACATGATTATGGACCTGACCAAGGGCCACGATTGGTCACCGACAGATCGAAGCATCGACAACCAGATTGCTCGATTGAGAAAGAAAATCGAGAACGACCCAAAGTCGCCCAGGCTGATCAAAACTGTGAGAGGCGCGGGCTACTGCTTTACCGCGGATGTGAAGAAAACCTGAGTGTTCAGGATCCTTTGATAGCCTTCCGGATCGCATCTGCAAGCGCCGGAAGCCGGTAAGGCTTGCGCAACAGATCTACTCCGGCATCGGCGAGTTTCCCGGGCTCAACGGCTTCCTCGGCATAGCCGGAAGTCAACAGCAGCCGCATGGCCGGCCAACGCTGCCTTGCGCGCGTACACAGATCATAGCCGGACATCCCGCCCGGCATGACCAGATCGGAAAACACAAGCGATATCCCCCTTGTAGTTTCAAGTACGGCAAGCGCTTCCGGACCACTGGCGGCCTCGACAGTGCGATATCCAAGCTCCTCCAGGCGCGAGACCGTCAACCTGCGCAGGCGCTCATCATCCTCTACGACCAGGATCAGTTCGCCGGTGGCCCGTGCCGTACCCTCAACCTCCGTCTGACTGCCGGATACTTCATCGTCCAGACCGATGTGTCGGGGCAGATACAGATTCACGGTCGTTCCCTTGTTCGCTTCGCTGTAGATCGAGATATGCCCTCTGGACTGCTTGGCAAATCCATACACCATGGACAGACCCAGCCCGGTTCCCTTCCCCTTGTCCTTGGTTGTGAAAAACGGCTCGATTGCGAGGGAACGGACATCTTCGCTCATGCCGTGGCCGGTATCAGTCACCGAGAGCAGAACGTAGTCGCCGGGCTCAAGCCCCGGCTCTGTTGCCGCATAGGCTCCGTCGATCGCCACGTTCTTGGTTTCCATCACCAACATGCCCCCGTCCGGCATGGCATCACGCGCATTGACTGCCAGGTTGATCAGAGCGGTCTCGACCTGTGTGGGATCGGCCATGACGCGCCAGAGCCGAAACCCACGGGCCATGAATTCCTGCCTGAGCAGCGTCGGTGCGGCGCGCCAAAAGTAAAGCCACACGATGACCTGAACGACCGTGCCGAGCACCCAGCCAAGCATGATGCTAATGATGAGAACCGCGACCCATAGCGCGAAGGCGGACCACAGATGCATGTGGAGCAAGTAATAGGGAACAAGGAAGGCCAAGACGCCGGGGCTCACGGCCTGCGCATCGTAGCGACCACTTGGCGTCACCCAGATTTCCCAGTTTCGCATCGGCCCCGGGGGCAGAGCAGGCTCCTCTTC
>JBCCEL010000207.1:0-10744 GCA_039030315.1 Pseudomonadota bacterium | reverse complement strand
GCTCGAACGAGGGGGCTCCGCTCGGGGGCGCCGTCCACGTCTTCCAACTCTGGACGCCTCAACGGGGATCAGCCGGGAGAGCGTTGGGGGGCGGAGATTTTGAAAAGGCCCTCGGCGCCATCACGGCAAAAGCCATCCTGGTTCCGTGCACGGACGACCTCTACTTCCCTCCGGAAGACAACGAGATCGAGGCTGAACACATGCCGAATGCCGATTTCCGCCCGTTCGCCTCGCCGTGGGGACACTGCGTGCCCAGCCCCGGCAACGTGCCGGAGTTCCATACCTTTCTCGATAACTGCATCCGGGAACTGCTGAATGAATAGCGCGCGCCGATGCTAGGGACCGAACTCTCTGTACTGGAACTCGCAGGCATCGTCTGCGTCCTGCTCGTGGGCGGCTTCGTACGCGGCTACGGAGGGTTCGGCACATCCGCGGTGGTGATCACCGCGCTGTCCCCCTTCATCTCGCCGTCCGTGCTGGTGCCCGTGATGATCATGCTGGAGTTCGTGGCAAGCCTCATCCAGGCCCGCGGCGCCTGGCCCAAGATCGACTGGAGCATCCTCAAGGTGCTCGTGCTCGGGGTTGCCATCGGCTCCCCGCTCGGCCTGATGACCCACTTCTTCGTCAGCGAACAGGTGGTCCGCATGGCCATCCTGATCTTCGTACTGGCGATCAGTATTGCCCTGCTCATGGGCTGGACACTGAAGCGGCAGCCGGGCACCGCGGGCATGGTTGCGGTGGGCACAGGCTCGGGCGTGGCGGCAACCGCCGCGTCCCTGGGCGGCCTGCCGATCGTCCTTTTCATGGTGGCAGGCGACCGGGAGCCGTCGGTAATCCGGGCGACAATGGTGGCGTTCTTCCTTTGCACCAACCTCCTGGCATTGGGGCTCGTCGCCTCCGGCGGGCTGCTGACGTCCGACAGTTTCCTCTACGCCGCCGTGGGAATCCCGGTCATGGCCGCGGGCATGTGGCTGGGCGGCCGGCATTTCCTCGGCGCCAGCGCCTCAAGCTTCCGTCGGTTTGTGCTCAGTCTCTTGATCTGCCTGGCCCTTGCCGGTCTCGCCCGGGTGGCCGGCCTGTTCTAGGCTGAGACGAGGTCAGATCTGCGGAGGATCCTCCACCCGGACCCAGCCGCGCTGCACGACAATGGCGGCCAAAGCCACTGTGTTCGGAACGCTCAGAACGGTACGGCTTCTCTGCAAATGCTGCTTCACGGTTTCGGAGCTGATGCCCAGCTTGTGGGCAATCTCCATCTGACGCACCCCCTGGCTCACCATGTCGAGCGTACGAGCCTGGGTCTTCAAACCCAGTTGCTCGAATGCGCGTCTGCCTTCTTCTGTAATCATGAGATGTAACCAGTTATCATCGCCTGCCTTGCGGCCGGCGCGACAAACGATCCCCTATTTGCCTCGTGGCCCAACTAGCCCGGCAACGGAGACTATATCACATTTTCGTCAGGAATTCGCCAAGGTAATTGACGTAGCGGCAACCACGTCATCCACGGTCGCTCCACGCGACAGATCGCAGACGGGCCGGGCAAAGCCCTGGAGGTGCGGACCGATGGCCTGGGCGCCGGCCATATACTGGGTCAGCTTGTAGCCGATATTGCCGGAATTGAGATCCGGGAAGATCAGGACGTTGGCCTGGCCGGCGACATCGCTGGGGTCCTTGATCTTCGTGGCAGCGACATGCGGTACAAGGGCCGTATCGACCTGGAACTCCCCGTCCACCACCAGATCCGGAGCACGTTTGCGGATGATGGCCAGTGCGGCGGTCACCTTGTCGACGTCCGGGTGAGCGGCGCTGCCCTTGGAGGAGAAGGAGAGCATGGCGATCCGGGGCGCTTCGTCCAGAAGCTTGGCTGCGCTCGCCGCCGAGGCAATGGCGATGTCCGCGAGGTCATCGGGATCAGGGTCGATGTTCACCGCACAGTCGGCGAAGATGAAGCTCTTATGTCCCTTGCCCAGAAAGTCCGGCACCTGCATCAGGAAGTAGCTGGACATCCGGCGGATGCCTTCAGCGAGCCCAACCGTACGCAGGCCCGCCCGGAGCACGTCGGCCGTGGGAGCGGCGGCGCCTGCCACCAGGCCGCCTGCCGCACCGGAGCGCACCATCATCCCGGAGAAGTACAGCGGATCCTCCAGCAGGTTGAACGCGGCTTCCTCGTCCAGCTTGCTGCTGAGGCTCGCCAGCTCCACGGCATAGTCCTGCCGCCGCGGATCATTCGCGGGCGAACACGCCTCCGCTCCGGCCGGGGCATCGTCCCAGCCGCAAACGACCGGCACGGCGAGATCCTCGGCAATCAGGCGTTCGGCCGCCTCACGCACGCGGACATCATGGGCCTCCGGCAGTGCGACCTTCAGCTTCGCGCCCCTGATCTGGGCCTTTGAGCGTTCGAGGATATCCATGGGCGCACCTGATGGCTGATCTTCAGCAGAGTTCAAGGAAAAAGCCGCGAGCAGCCCTTGAAAACCAGAAAAAACCCGCCGATAGAGGAACCAGTCTCCTGCCTTCTCTCAGTCCACGAAGCTTTCCGCCAATGCCCTTTGCCCCTCTTCCCGATGGTGACCGAATCTATTTTGAAGTCCATGGCGATGGACCGCCTCTGCTGGTCGTCACCGGACTGGGCGGACGCGCCGGGTTCTGGCACGGGCATCTCGAGCAGCTGACGCCGCACTTCCAGGTCATCCTGCATGACCACCGGGGCTGCGGCCAATCGAGCCTGACCCACATGGAATACTCGGTCGAACAGATGGCCGATGACGTGGCCGCCCTGCTCGGCCATCTGGATATCTCCGGCGCTTCCTTCATTGGCCATTCCACCGGCGGCGCCATCGGCCAGGCCCTGACGCTGGACCATCCGGGCAGCGTCTCAAGGCTGATGCTGGCCTCCAGTTGGCCGGGGCACGATCCGTTCTTCCACGAACTCTTCCGCTCACGGCGGCGGATGATCACCGAGCTCGGGCCCGACGAATATGTCCGGACCCTGTCCATCATCGGATATCCGCCGGAGTGGCTGCGGGAGAACCCGGATATCACGCTGGAGCCCGATCCTGAGGCCGTGGCGATCGCCGTCCCTGACGTGGACTGTTTCGCCGCCCGCATGGACGCCATCATGCGCTTCGACCGCCGCGCCGATCTCGGCCGAATTGACGTCCCAACGCTGATCACTTGTGCGGAGGACGACATGGTAACGCCAAGGCATCTCTCCGTGGAACTGGCGCGGCTCATTCCGCATTCGGTTCTGGACATGATCCCCACCGGCGGCCACTTTTATCCGGTCACCCGGAAAGAGACATTTGTGAAGCAGATCATCCAGTTCCTGAAACCGCGCTGAGGAAGGACAAGAAGGCCATGGCGAAACGCGCTGCCGATCTGATGGTGGAGGCTCTTGAAGCGTATGGAATCGAGCGCGTCTGGTGCGTGCCGGGGGAGAGCTACCTGACCCTTCTGGACGCCTTGTGCGATTCTGAGATCGAGACGATCCAGTGCCGTCACGAATCAGGAGCCGGTTTCATGGCCGTCTCCGAATCCAAGCTCACCGGGCGGCCGGCGGTCTTCATGGTCAGCCGGGGCCCTGGCGCGACCAACGGCTCCATCGCGCTGCACGTGGCCGAACAGGACGCAACGCCGGTAATCCTGCTGATCGGCCAGGTCTCGCGGGAGGAGCGCGGCAAAGGTGCGTTCCAGGAGATGGATTACGAGAAGTTCTTCGGCTCCGTCGCCAAGGGGGTCTGGGAGGTCTCGGAGGTCCAGAACGTCGTGCCGGTGATGGCGGAGGCCTTCGAGCTGGCCACGTCAGGCACGCCCGGACCGGTGGTGATTTCCATGCCGGAGGACATGCTGGGGGATGCCGTCGACGGCACACCAAGAGCCTTGCAGGCATTCGTGCCGGCCGAACCTGATCCTGAGCAGGTGGCGGAGGTGGCCGCGCTCATCAGCCGGTCCGAACGGCCGCTCATCATGGCGGGGGGATCGCTCAGGGCGCCGCGCGGGCAGGCCGCCCTCGCCGCCGTTGCCGAATGGCACCGTGCACCTGTTGCAGCCATGTGGAAGCATCAGGACATCTTCGACAACACCTCGCCGCTTTATGCCGGCCATCTCGGTTTCGGCTCGCCGGCGGCCCATGTCGATGTACTCAAGCAGGCCGATCTGATCATAGCCGTAGGGACACGGCTCGGAGATGTGACGACCCAGGGATACACCCTGCCGCGCTCGCCGGAACCGGACCAGACGCTGGTTCACGTGCATGCGGACAGCGCCGTGATCGGCCGCAACTTCCGGACAGACATTGCGGCCTGCTGCGATCCCGTGGCGTTCCTCGAGCAGCTCGTCCGGGAGAAATCGACCGTGCCCGCCCCTAGGGAAACCTGGTTGGAGGAAATCAACAGCTTCGTCTCCGGCTTCACGGCGTTCACAGCGCGTGAGACCGATGACGGGGTCGACTACGGCCGCGTGGTCGATGCCTTTTCGCGGCTCTCGAGCGACGATGCCATCATCCTGACGGACGCCGGCAACATCTCCAGCTGGGTGCACCGGAACTGGAAGATGACGCCGAAGAACGTGCTGGTCGGCGGCGTCGCCGGCGCCATGGGCCTGGGCGTGCCAGGCGCTGTAACCGCGAGCTATCTCAATCCGGGGCGGCAGGCCATCGTGGTGGTCGGCGACGGCGGCATCCTGATGACCGGCCAGGAAATCGCCACCGCCATGCATCTTGGCGCAACGCCGATCATCGTCGTCTCCAACAACTCATCCTACGGCACCATCCGGCTGCATCAGGAAAAGCATCATCCCGGCCGGATCTCCGCCACCGACCTCACGAACCCGGATTTCTGCAAATGGGCGGAGAGTTTCGGGGCCAAAGCCTTGCGGATCGAACGGGACGAAGATGTTGAACCGATGGTGGAGGCTGCCCTTGCCGGCCACGATGTGCCCGTGGTCGTGGAGGTCATTTCCAGCAGGGAATCGCTGTCCGCCTTCGTCACGCTGTCGCAGTTCAGGGCCGCTGCCGAGTAAGCCACTCTTCGCGAGTCTGGCGGAATGACGGGGTCTCGTCCCAGCGATAGGCCCTGCGGGTTCCGAGATGGGTCATGCCGGACTTCTTCAGGACCGACTGGGACACTGTATTGCGGTGGTCCGTGACAGCCACCACCTCCGCAAGATCCGTCTGCTCGAAGGCAAACTGCAGCATGCGGGTGCAGGTCTCCGTCGCATAGCCCCGGCCCCAGGCGCTCCGCTTGAGATAGTATCCAACCTCGATCTCCGCATCTGGATACCGATGGTCCTCCAGCAGGGCCCAGTGGGTATCGTCCTCTTCAATCGGAAGGGGCAGCAGCGCCGCGGTGCCGATCTTCTCCCCCGTTTCCCTCAGCAACACGCACCACACCCCGATACGCCCGCCTGCACCGCGGCGGAGATAGGTCGGCATCTCCTGCTCGATTTCGTCCGCCGACATCACCTCCGAGATGAATTCCATGACCTCCGGGTCGGTGAACATCTCCAGCGCGAGATCCAGATCGTCCAGAGCCAACGGGCGCATGAGCAGGCGCTCGCTCACCAGAGTGAGTGCGCCCGAGGAGAGCGGATCAGGATGTGTGTTTGGCAAAGAGGGCACGGTAGAGCTTCTTGTCGCGGCCATAAACGTCCGGGCGGAAGTTCAGGGCCCCGTTGGTCCCGCGGAACACGGTGGAGTAGGTCAGGTGCACCGGAAGCGGCTCCGGCAGGTTGACCCGGGTCTGCTTGCGGCTGTCCACCACGGCCCTGATCTTGCGCATAGACCATTTGCCCGGCGCATTCTGCAGGAGCTGACGCGCGAGCTCCAGCGGTTCGCCGACCCGGATGCAGCCATGTGAGAACGCCCTCTTGGTCCGCCCGAACAGGGAACGCGCCGGGGTGTCATGCAGGTAGATCGCATGCTTGTTGGGAAAGATGAACTTCACGCGCCCCAATGCATTCTTCGGGCCCGGCCTCTGGCGGATCGTGTACGGGAACGTGTTCCGCGTGTAGCTGGCAAAGTCGACGGATCCGAATGGTACCGATTGCCCGCCCTGCAGAAGTTCGTAGCTGTCGCCGAGGTGATAGGGGTTCGACTGGAGCTTGGGCAGGAACTCCTTGGTGGCGATGGAGTAAGGCACCGTCCAGGTCGGATTGAGCTCAAGATACTTTATCTTGTTCGAAAACACCGGCGTGCGGTGTCCGGGCTTACCGACCACCACACGGATGACATCCTGGAGCGAGCCGTACTCGACCCGGCGGAGCTCGAATGCGGCCACATTGACGAGGATGTACCGGTCGCCGAGATTTTCCGGCAGCCAGCGCCAGCGTTCCATGTTGACCATGATCTGGCGGACGCGCTCCTCGGCCGAAATGTTCATGGTGAAGATGGTCTGCTTGCCGATGACCCCATCGGAATCGAGCCCATGTTCCGCCTGGAACTGGCGCACGGCGATGGCAAGGCCTTCGTCATAAAGGTCCGGGTCGTTGGAGCGCTGGGTGATTTCGCCGGTGGCCTGGAGCCGTGCGCGGACCTGGGCAACACGGGGATCGCGCATGCCGACCTTCAGGGTTTCGCCAGGATCAACCGGAGCCCAGCCGCCGCGCGCACTGATCCGCTGATAGCGCCGCAAGGCATTGCGCAAGGTTCGGTACTCGGCATTCTGCGGCTCCCAGATGCGGAAGAAATCCTGCACGGACGCATACTCGGCCAGCTTGGCAAGGACCGGAGCAAAATCGATCTTCTTGCGGGAGACGAAGAGTTCAGGATCGATCTTGCGGGGCACGAAGCGGCCAATCTTGAGATCGGACGCATAGCGCAGAAAGAACGCGGAGAAGGCCAGTTCCGTGTAGGCTTCGGTGAACGAATCCCCGGCCTGGAGAGAGTCCTTCAGCGACTGCAGATAGTTGACCGGATAGTCATGGGTGAAGAGCCCGTCCCGCTCCGCGCGAGAGACATGGGCGATCAGCTGGTCCATGCGCGGGGATCCGACCCAGAAGAGCCGCCCGCTATTGTCCACATAGTGTTTGGTCAGCGCCTTGCGAACGCGTTGCAGCGGAAGGGGCAGTCGGTCTTCTGCGCTCAGGATGGCTACGACCTTGCCCGCAACCTCATCGCGCGTTGAAAAGCTGTCGCTCTTCTGCGCAAGCGCAAGCGGCGCGAGGCCGGCAAGGGCACCCGCCAGAACAGCGGATCTCAGGATTGCACCTGGCTTCATTCCGGATTTCCTCCCGCTCCCGGTTGTCTCCTGCTCTACGCATTGCAGAGAATCACCGATCACATGTGCGCATAGATGCGACGGCTGTGTGGCGAGATTCAAGCAAAAGGTGGCAATATTGCGCCGGGAGCGGACATCTTTGCTCACACAAAGGTGTGCGTTAAATGATCACGAGGGGCTTTTCGTCCTCATGCGGTGCGATACATAAGACCGGCTTAGGACAATTGCTGTGACCTTACGCATGAATATCAAATCCCGGCTGGCGGAACTGCCACGCGATCAGCTCGAAGAAATGGCAGCCGCCGGCGCCGAAATCGAGGAATGCTACCGATTGCTGGGCAAGACGAACGCTAATGTCGTCGGCCAGTGCCTCGCCAATCACGGCACGTTCTACGAGTTCGACCACTATCCGCCCGGCGACGTCTATGATGACGAGTCGGCGTCCCAGTACTACTATCACTCGCACCGCGAGGACGAGCACGGGCACTTCCACACCTTCATTCGCGCCAAGGGCATGCCCAAGAGCGTCAAGCCGGCGCCCTATGACGGCGAAGGCAAGCGGCCGATGGGCAGGGACGCGCTTTGCCACTTCGTGGCGATCTCGATGAACTCTCCCGGCAAGCCGATCGGCCTCTTCACAACCAATCGCTGGGTCACGGACGAGACCTTCTACAGCGCCGAGGATTGCATCAGCCTGATCGACCGGTTCAAGATAGACCACACCTATCCGTGCCTGGCGACCAACCGCTGGATCAGTGCGGTGGTGGTTCTGTTTCGCCCGCAGATCGAGGACCTGCTCATCGAGCGGGATCGGACCATCGCCAAATGGCAGGAAGAGCATCCGGGCGAGGATGTCTATGAAGCCCGGGAACTCGAGGTGACCTCGGAAATCGATGTGGATGCTACCAAGCAGCTCTCGGCCGTCCGCCAGGCGATCCTCGCAAAGGGCAAGGCGGCCTGAAGCGATAACATCCATGTGAATGGGTTTGAGTTTCGCCGGGCGCTGCCGGCGAACAACACTCCGGTGAACGAGTTCTGGAGGAAGCCTGTCCATGTTCGTCCGTACCCGAACCGCATGTCTGGCCCTGGCAATTACCTTGCCTGTGACCGCGCAAGCTGCCGGCCTCAAGCCTGAGCTGGTCCCGGAAACCATCGAGATCCCCGCCGGAAAGTTCATAACCGGCTCCGACAAGGCCGAGCGGGAAGCGGCCTATCAGCTGGACGAAAAGGCTTATGGCCACTCCATCACGCGCAAGAACCGCTGGTACGACTACGAGGATGACCGCCGCACAATCTCCCTTCCCGCGTTCCGCATAAGCCGCACGCTGATCACCAACGCACAGTACAAGGCCTTTACTGATGCCACCGGTCACAACATTCCCAAGGTGCATCCTCGGGTCTGGGCAGGATACAAGCTGATCCATCCCTACAAGCGCACCATCCGCCACACCTGGCGCAAGAACACGTTTCCCAAGGGCCGCGCCCAGCATCCGGTCGTCATGGTTTCCCATGACGATGTGCAGGCCTATGCCAAATGGCTTTCGGAACAGACCGGCACAACCTGGCGATTGCCCACGGAGAAGGAATGGGAGAAGGCTGCACGCGGGACGGATGGCCGCTACTTCCCCTGGGGCAACGACTATGACCCGGCCCGACTGAACAGCCATGACCGCGGCCCCTTCGACACGGTTCCCGTGGGCAAGTTCCCGGCTGGCGCGAGCCCGTTCGGACTGATCGATGCGGCAGGACAGGTCTTTGAATGGACCTCGACCCCTTCGGGCAAGAACCGGTTTCGGGTCAAGGGCGGGTCCTGGGACGACAGCGGATGCGGGGTGTGCCGGCCTGCCGCTCGCCACGGCAGACCGCGAAAAATCAAACACATTCTGGTCGGATTCCGGCTAATCCGCGAGTAGCATACCTCGCCTTGATCGCGCCTCACGCGTAAGTGAACCAGCGGATGTGTCATGTGAAAACACGCGAATGCGCGCTTTGATAGGTTTTCGGCTGGAAGGCTCTCATTGTTCCGGCGTCCAGACCGTCCGCACGCTGATTGACTTTCAACGTGTGATCACACTCATCGAACCCTTTGATCATTTTCGGGAGGAACCTAATGATCAGTAAGAAGCAACTTCTCTCGACTGTGGCCGTTGTGCCGATGACTGTGGGCGTTGCCCTCGGTCTGACATCGGTCTCGGGTCCTGCTGCTGCCAGCAAGGCCAATCCGGCGGCGGTCAAGAAAACGACAGACAACCCCAAGGCCCAGAAGCGTGCGGACCAGGGCAACCCAAAAGCGCAGAAACGCATCCGCTTGGCATCCTGCAATCCGTGCTCGGCCTGCAACCCGTGCGGCGCGGCAAAGTGCAATCCCTGCGGAGCGTGCAATCCCTGCAAGGCGGCAAAGTGCAATCCGTGCGGAGCGTGCAACCCGTGTGCAGCCAAATGCAATCCGTGTGGCGCCAAATGCAACCCGTGCAAGAGCGGTGCGGTCCAGCCGGGCAACGGCTTTGCCGTGAAACGCGCGCGTGTCGGCTCGCACAAGGCATGTGAAGCCGCCAGCAAGTGCAATCCTTGTGGGGGATGCAATCCTTGCGCCGCCGCAAAGTGCAACCCGTGTGGCGGGTGTAATCCATGTGCCGCGGCCAAGTGCAATCCGTGCGGAGCATGCAACCCTTGTGCGGCGAAGAAGTGCAATCCCTGCGGCGGATGCAATCCTTGCGCAGCCAAGTGCAACCCGTGCAAGAGCGGTTCGCTTCAGCCGGGCAACGGCTTCGCCGTGAAGCGCGCCCGGGTCGGCTCGCACAAGGCATGTGAAGCCGCCAGCAAGTGCAATCCTTGTGGGGGATGCAATCCTTGCGCCGCCGCAAAGTGCAACCCGTGTGGCGGGTGCAATCCGTGCGCTGCGGCAAAGTGCAATCCCTGTGGTGGATGCAATCCGTGCGCTGCGAAGAAGTGCAACCCGTGCGGCGCATGCAACCCTTGCGCAGCCAAATGCAATCCGTGCAAAAGCGGTTCGCTTCAGCCGGGCAACGGCTTCGCCGTGAAACGCGCCCGGGTCGGCTCGCACAAAGCCTGCGAGGCAGCAGCTAAATGCAACCCGTGCGGCGCTTGCAATCCGTGTGCGGCCAAGTGCAACCCGTGCGGCGGGTGTAACCCATGCGCGGCGGCAAAGTGCAATCCCTGTGGTGGATGCAATCCCTGCGCAGCTGCCAAATGCAACCCGTGTGGCGCATGCAATCCATGCGCAGCGAAGAAATGCAACCCATGCGGCGCATGCAATCCTTGCGCGGCCAAGTGCAACCCGTGCAAGAGTGGTTCGCTTCAGCCGGGCAACGGCTTTGCGGTCAAGCGCGCCAGGGTTGGTTCGCACAAGGCATGTGAAGCCGCCAGCAAATGCAACCCGTGCGGCGCATGCAATCCATGTGCGGCTGCCAAGTGCAACCCGTGCGGCGCATGCAATCCATGTGCGGCTGCCAAGTGCAACCCGTGCGGCGCATGCAATCCCTGCGCGGCTGCCAAGTGCAACCCGTGCGGCG
>JBCCEL010000206.1:0-10748 GCA_039030315.1 Pseudomonadota bacterium | reverse complement strand
CTGAAGGGCTCCAGGTGCAAGCATGAAACTTCGATACAAGATCGTCATCGGGCTGGCACTGTTTGCCGTCGTCGGAGCCGCTTTCGGATACTGGCCGGGTGGAAAGGTGACGGTGTCCGGAGAAAGGTTTCCTTTTCGGTTTGGCCCTTCTCGCCTTGACCATTGCCGATAGCGTTCCGACCAAGCACAGGAGTGCACCCCCATGACGCGAATGATTGTTGTCTGTCTGATGCTCTTGATGCCGTTCGCGGGAACCGCTCTGGCGGATGCGTGCACGGACAAGCTGAAACAGGGGGACGTGGTGACCGGCTCGGCAACCATTACGAAGATCCAGCGGGACCAGAACTACGGCGAGTGGGCCTACCAGACCAAGAATCTGAAACTGGACAACTGCCCCAAGAGTGGCGAACTCGCCTACGATATCGATGCAGTGGTCAACATGAACAAGGAACAAACCTGCAAGGTGGGCGACCGGCTGGAGTTTCGCGGCGTCTGGGGATGCCTTGGCATCGGATGCGCGATCATGGTTGGATTCGCGTTCAAGTGTGGCTGAAGCCTGTGGTCGGCAGTCGAGCGTATCGGTCAGGCTGAGTGGCGCCAGTCTTCCCGGCCCAAGGTGTAAAGGGCGACATCCAGACCGAAGATCTTCAGTAGTCCGGGCTGCAGGCGCATGCCGGCCTTTTCCAGCACGCGCGATGACGCACGGTTCTCCGGCAGGACCAGACCGATGATCTCGGCCAGCTTGAGGGTTTCAAAGCCGAAAGCGACGGCCGCTCTTGCGCCTTCGGATGCATACCCCCTGCCCCAGACGGCGCTGTCGAGCATGTAGAGCAGTTCGGTTCTGTCCTCAAACTCCTCGAGCAGACGCAGGCCGAGGTGCCCGCACACGCATCCACTCTCTTTCTCGACAACAGCCCAGGGGCCATAGCCCGGCGCTTGCTCCCACATCTCCTGAAAAGCCTGAATATTGGCCAGCGCCCTACGCCTGTTTTCGGCGACAGACGGCGCCGTGCCACTAGGCAGGAACCGCATAACCTCAGGTTTTGCGCGCATGGCGGCATAGGCTTCGAGATCGTGGGCGAGGAATGGTCGGAGCAGCAGACGTTCGGTTTCGACCGTTTCGCCCCCGCCAGGCCTTTCCCCCCGTGGCCTAGTATTCCGCATAGATCTCGATGACATTGTCCTCCGGATCTCGGAAGAACAGCGTCCTGTGGCGCCAGGACGGCAGGTCAGTGGGCTCGCGGAGAATGGCGACACCATGAGCCTTCAATTCCTCGTAGCAAGCATCCACTGCGGGCGGCGGCACGCGGAATGCGAGCTGCACCGCGGCGCTCCCCTCAGGTATCGGGCCGTCATCCCAGGCGATGGACGGTCCACGCGGCTTTAGCGTGAGCAGCGTCGCACCAACCCGGAAACTGACCCAGTTCTCCGCATCGTGTTCGAGCTCAAAGCGCATGACATCCCTGTAGAACACGCGGGTCTTCGTAATGTCCCGGCACAGCAGGACCGCGTAGTCGAAGTTCCGGATTTCACTGAGGCTCACCGGATCTCTCCTCTGGGGTTGAGGAGGACAGTCTATTGGCGCGGGAAGCGGACTTCCAGATCTTCCGTCAGGGGCACTGACTGGCAGGTGAGAATGTCTCCGGCTTCGATCTCTCCGTCGTCGAGGGCCAGACGCGAGCGCATGTGGACCCGGCCCTTGCGCAGCTTGGCCTTGCAGGTCGCGCAGACGCCCGCCTGGCAAGAGTAAGGCGGGTCCATTCCGGCATCGCGCATGGCCTGCAGAAGCGTCTGTCCCTGGGCAACCGGGATGTCGCGCGTGTCGCCTCCAAGCGTGATCTGTGCCTGCGCCGTCACGCCGCTGACCTCGTCGCCCACGGGCGCACTGTCTCCGCCAAAGCTCTCGCTGTGTATCCGGTCCGCGGGAACATCTATCGCCATGAGCGCGGCGCGGACATCCTGGTTCATCGTACCGGGTCCGCAGATGTAGTACTGTGCGTCCTGCGCATATGGTGGGTGCTCGGCAATGAACGCCTTGATGCTTTCTGCATCTATGCGGCCGGAGCGCCATGGTGAGAAGCTCGACCAGAAGGATTGCGAAGACAGGATATGGCAGAGATTGAGCCGATCCTCGTAGGCCGAAGAGAGTTCGTCCAGCTCGCCCTGGAAGATGATGCTGCTCTCGTCCGCATTGCCATAGAGCAGATGCGCCACCGAATAAGACTCGGCAACGAGTAGCGATTTCATCATGGAATACAACGGCGTGATGCCGGAACCTGCCGCAATGAAGTAACAGGTGCGCCGGGCCCGTTCCTGCGGGTCGAAGCAGAAGCCGCCTGATGGCACGAGGACGTCGACCTCATCGCCCACCTTGAGCCCGGTATTGACGTGTTTCGAGACAACCCCGTTCTTCGTCTGCTTTACGGTGATCCGTAGGGGGCTGCCGTCAAACGGCGAAGAGGAGATGGAGAAGCATCGGCGCTCTTCCTTTCCGCCAAGCATGAAGCGGACCGTGAGATGCTGTCCAGGGCGCCAGGCGAAGGTGTCTTTCAGGTTCGGCGGCACGTCGAAGCAGACGGTTCGCACATGCTTCGTCTCGTCGCGAACCGTGGAGACCTTCAATTTGTGGAACTGCCCGCTCATCGCCGCCCCTCCAGATAGTCGAGCACGATCTGCTGATGCAGGCGGACCGGGCTCTCGCCGGATTCAGCGGAGGCGCCGATCTCGAAATAAGGGCTGGTCAGGGACTTCTGCTGCTGTTCGCAGGCGTAGATGTCTTCGGCCGTGAAATCTCCTCCGGTCATGGGGTCGTCATCAACCCCCTCCTCGGACTCGTACTTGCCGGTGATGCGCGATGACCAGAACGAGGCCGAACGGGATGCCTGCTTGGCAAACTCCCAGTCGGAAGCATTCTTGACGCGCACGCGGTTCTCCACCCGGGTCAGGTCCGGTGCCAGCGGCGTGATGATGAAGGTTGCCCAGTTGCTCTCGTTCTCCGCCAGGCCGATGCCCGGAAACAGCATCGGCACCCAGGCGCCCGCCTGCTCCTTCGGCAGCACCAGTGGCGTGGGCGCGTTCTTTTCAAGGTTCTCCGCGTAGTCCGCCGAGAGCGGCTCCCAGAACGCATAGTGCGGCCCCACAAATCCGTATTCCGCATTTGCATGATCGTACTGGGCGAGCGTGCCCGAATGCAGATGTGCCAGGTGGTACACGTCGATATAGTTCTCGACCACGATCTTCCAGTTGGCCTTGATCTCATAGCTGACGCGGGCGTCCTCGTACTCCACCAAAGCATCGACGTCATGAGGCCCGAGTTGGGGTTCCACGTCGCCGAACCACTCCATGATCGAGCCGGCGTCCGGTTCAGGATGCACCCAGAGCATGCCGCGCCAGACGTCGACCGAGGCGCGCTTCAGGCCGAGGCAGGTCTTGTCGATGCCGCGGAACTCGCTCTCCTCCTCCGGGACCGAGATCAGGGCGCCCTCCAGATCGTAGGTCCAGTCATGATAGGGGCATGTGATGGCCTTTTGGGTCTTGCCGGCTGCCCGCAGAAGCTGAGTGCCCCGGTGACGGCAAATGTTGTGAAAGGCCCGGAGGCGGCGGTCGCGGCCCATGACGATGAAGATATTGTTGAGCCCGGCCTGGACTGAGATGTACTGGCCTGGTTCTGAGAGATCTTCAGCAAAGCCCGCATAGGCCCAGGTGCGCGAGAAGATCTCCTCCTGCTCCCGGTCAAACCAGTCCTGCTGCGTATAGGCGGCAACAGGCAGCACATGCATCATGCGTTCATTCATCGTGAGTTTCCTAGGACGGGCCGATCCGCCACACCAGATCGGCATAAACATACCAGAGGCCGAAGCCCGCCCACATGGCGGAGATCAGCCAGTAGAGAACCGGATCGTCATCGCGCGAGATATCTTCAATCAGGAAGGCCTGGCCGGATCTCAGTCCCTGAATGCTCCAGAAGATGAAGAGCAGGCCCCAGAGCCAATACCACTCGCGGACCGTAGCCAGAACCAGCACCGCGAGGGCGAGACCGGTCAGGCCCTTTGCTTCCATAAATGACGCCCATAGCTTGGTCATGGTTTGCTCCATCTACGTTTCGAGACTGTCCACAAGCCGCAATGCTGCGGACTTGGCGGCGTCCGCCATGCGGGAGGGCACGTCGAGCGGAGAAAGCGCGTCGACGTTGAAATAGAGCGAGATGATGCCGAATGAGACCGCCCTCAGAGCGTCTTCTTTCCGGGACGGGAAGGCCGTTTGCAGCTCTGTGAACAGACGGTCATCGAAGGAAACGACCCAGCGTCTCAGAATCTTTCCCGCTGCGGGATACTGCCGGCTTGCCGCAGTGAGGGCCTGGGCGAGGGCAACATCATCCGAAGTGCTGAAATAGGCAGGATCAAACAGCAGATCGATGATCGCCTGCACCCTGCCCTGCCCCGGCAGCCAGGAGAACAGGATGTCGAGTTTCCGGGTGTAATCCTGTTCGACGTGGCTGATCAGGGCCTGAACCAGTTCCTCGCGGTTGCCGACAAAATGCCGAACCGCCGGACGGGCCACGCCGGCTTCTTCGGAGATCCTCTCCAGCGTCGCACCATCCAGACCGAACCGCGCGACGCAGCGGGCAAAGGCGGTGAGAATTTCTTCTGCGCGCTGGTCCTTGAGGCTGGGGCGGGCCATGGTTTGCTCAATTTATTATCAATTCCGACAATAAATAGTGCGAAGAAGTTTATTGTCAAGAGTGACAAGAAAAGAATTCAGGCCGAACCGGGCTGGCGGAAGGTGGAGATGAGCTCGCGGGCCATCTTGTCCAGATCGCTCCAGTCCTTCAGGTGCGAGCGGTGGAAACGGTAGCGGGCGAGAACCTTGGGGTTGAGCGGGATCTCGCTTTCGCACAAGGCCGGCCCGCTGCGTTCCGCGGCAGGCTCGCACCGGATGATCACCTGACGCCCGTCCACATTGCCGAGATAGAGTTCAGACAGCGGGTACGGCGCATTGGAGCGGAAGGTGTAGAATTTCAGGCCCCCTTCGCCCTTCTCCGGCGGTCCGGCAAAGAAGCGGATATAGATGCGGGCAAAGCGCTGTTCCGGCGTCAGGTTATCCTGGCGCTTCTCAAAGCTGATGAACAGGGACTCATCCAGGCTGTTGAGGGAATCGGCGAAGATCGGTTTGCGGTCGCCGCTCCAGTAGGGCCAGGGCAGGCGCGCTTCGATCCGCTGGACCTCGCCGCCGATGGACCGGTCCACGTTGCGCACGAACGGTTCGGGGATGATGTATTCGTCCCCGCCGTACTCAACATGGATCAGCTTGTCCATGTCCCCTGCACTGCGGCGTTCGCCGGTGAGCAGATCCTGGTTCGGCAGGAAGTAGAACGCCATGATGGAACCGCCGGAAAGCACGAAACCGGCCAGCGCCACGAGGATCAGAAGACCGAAAGAACGCTGGCGCAGTGACACCTTCTTGGTGTTGCGCAACTGGGCATAAAGGAGGCCGAAATCTTCCCGCCGTTCCATGGTTTGCAGCCCTTCAGCCCCTAAGCTGTAGTCAAATCCCGACCGGGCGGGTATTGCATCCGTATGCGCCAAGATCAAGGCGGGCGCCGGTATCGCCGCAAAGAATTGGAAGGAAGATTAATCATGGCCGAGTACATCCTTGACGGACACGCGCCTGAGCTGCCGGAAGACGGCGACTGCTGGATCGCGCCGAGCGCGGATGTGATCGGCAAGGTGAAGCTTGAGAGCGGAGCAAGCGTGTGGTTCGGCGCGGTCGTGCGCGGAGACAATGAACTCATCACCATTGGCGAAGGCTCAAATGTCCAGGATTGCAGCGTTCTGCATACCGATATGGGCTTTCCCCTGGAGATCGGCCGGAACGTGACCGTCGGCCACCGGGCCATGCTGCACGGCTGCAAGATCGGCGACAATGCGCTGATCGGCATGGGCGCAACCGTGCTCAACGGGGCGGTGATCGGCCCCAATGCGGTCATCGGCGCAGGCGCCCTGGTGGCCGAAGGCAAGGAGATCCCGGCCAATGCCCTGGTCATGGGAATTCCGGGCAAGGTCGTGCGCACGCTCGACGATGAACAGGCCGCCGCCATGGCCTATGCAGGCCCGCACTATGTGGAAAACCAGCAGCGCTACCGAAAGGGCCTGAAGCTAAAAGAACAGGTGTGATTTTGGCCGCAAATTCCGGTTTCTCCGGAAAGCGCAGACGCTGCGCGGATTGGCTTGACTTGGTCTGCGCACTGGTTTAGTCACCCTCACCGCTCGGGCGGAAACGCGGCATCTGCCGCTTGATCGTTTTCCACCCGTACACCCAGCGGGGGTGTAGCTCAGTTGGTTAGAGTGCCGGCCTGTCACGCCGGAGGTCGCGGGTTCGAGTCCCGTCACTCCCGCCATTTTCCCACATGTTTCAAGCCTCCTTTGGCGTTCGTTGCCGGCATGTCCGGACATCGCATGATTGCTGGCGGCAGCTGGCGACAACCGGTTGGCCGCGCCCAGGAGCATCCGTCCGAACTGTTTAGGCACGAGCCTTGCCATCACGCCCCGCAACAGGGCGCGGCGGTTTTCTGAGGCCAAGTCCGCAGCCCCTCCAGCTGGTTGAATCCCCGGTGCCTTTTCAGCACCGGCGGCCTTAGCTGCCCCAGTGCCGTTAAAACTCGGCGCTCCTCCGCTCAAAGAACAGTAGAAGCTTAAAAATCAACATCGGGTGAGGTGTGAAAAAATACCTCGCGGCAGAACTTGAAATCACAAAAGTTTCGTGACGGCGCTGACACCTGAAGAAATATGCCTGAATCCTTGTAAAAACGCGATCTCGTCGGATTCGCTCCATTATCTATTTATCTAGATAGATTTAAGGTTAAAAATATTGAGAATCTATAGAGAATAATTTTGCAAAAATCTGTCCTTATCTCGGAATTCTAGCGTGACATTGGCGTGAATTTGGCCACGGCCCAGCCTGTAATCCGTAGTTCGTGATATTGCAACTAGGATTTTCTTAACTTAGGCTCCGGGTTAATCTTTTTGGGCGAAGAAATGCAGAACTTGGAACCGCTTGAAAGCCACTACGACATGCGGCAATGTCCCGTCTTTGACTGGGGGTTGGCGGATGCAGTGGGCATGCGGGAAACAAAGCCTAAGATAGAGCGCATTTGCTTGCTCGGGAAGGCAGCGATTGACGGGGAACAGCTCAACTTTTCCTTCCCGTCCAAAGGGTTCCAGCTCCTCGCACTTCTTGCGGTCTCTGATAACCGCAGCAAGGGCCGAAAGGAAATTGCCTCGCTGCTGTGGAGCAGCGCGCCCGACGCCTTGGCGTTAACGAATCTACGGCAACTGCTGGCGCGAATCCGCAAGCTGTTTGGCGACGAATCCAAAGAGCTGCTGCGCATTGGTCAAACCGAAGTGTCACTGGGCCCGGGCCATCACCGCATCGATGTCTGCGAGTTTCTTTCGCTCTGCAAGGACAAGTCGAAGTCAGCGGCGGCTCGGGCGTTTGCGCTCTATCAGGGCGAACTGTTGCAGGGGAGCCAATTCGGCGCTGAGGACGAATTCAGCGGCTGGCTTTCACATGCACGAGCAGTACTGCGTGATCAGTTTCTGTTTGTCGCCACCTCCTTGCTGATGGAACTGACCCGCCTCGGGCGTGCGCCTAAGGATGAACTGGATTCCATAGCCCGGCAGATGCTTGCGGTCGGGTCGGAAAGCGAAGCAACGTACCGCACGCTGATAGAGGCCTATGCGCGAAACGGCATGACGAGTGTCGCCAAGCAGACATATGAGTCGCTTGCCCGGATGCTGAGAGATGAATACGGCGTTGCGCCGGATTCCGAGACAGAGGCTGTGGCACGGCGCGTGTTTTTCTCCCCACGCGTTGAAACAGATATTGCCGATGTCCCGACAAAGACGGATTGGCATCCCCGCGTCGCCTTCCTTCTGCCGGAATGGGTTTCGGGAACCGGGCAGTCAGTGCTGCTGAAGGCTCTGATCTCTGATGTGGCAAACGAACTTGCCAGGTACCGCAGCTTCGTCGTGCTCGGCCCTCACACATCGTTCCAGGTAGATCATGAATTCGGCATTCCGCAGAGCAATGATATCTTGCGGGCCGACTACACCATAAGCGGATTCTGCCGGGGGGAGGATAGCGGGGACGTGCTTTCGCTGCGCCTTGCCAAGTGTGACACCGGTGAGATTGTCTGGTCGGCCGAATTTGCGTTCAGACATGCAGATCTTCTGCAGTCGTCCAGATTGCTGTCCGCACGCGTTTCATCCAGCCTGGCCACAGCGCTCGAAAAGGACATGCTTGACGGCGCGGGTGGCAAGGACTCGGTCGGGGCCTACTTCCATTTTCTGGAAGGCCTCGGACAGATGTCGTTCTGCGATCTTCCTCACCTGAGACGGGCGCGCAAGTCGTTCCAGGCCTCCATTGGTGCGGATTCCGACTACGCCTCCGCCCATGCCGGGCTTGCCCGCTCGCTTTTGCTGGAGTGGCTCATGCGCGGCGCGGATGTGCCGGATCTTGTGGTTTCGGCCCGCAAACATGCCACTCTTGCTGTCCAGCTCGACCCCAATGATGCGCGCGCACTCTGCGTGGCGGCAACCATCGACATGTATCAGCACGAACTTGAGGACGGTCTGCGGAAGTACATTGAGGCGGAAAGTCTGAGCCCTAACTCCGGAGACCTTCTGGTTGAGCATGCCAACGCGCTTGCATGTTCCGGAGAAGCCGCAGTGGGTCTCGAAAAATTCGAGCGCGCGATCTGGCTCAACCCCATGCCACCGGATGACTATTGGTGGGCGGGAGCGAGCATCGCGTTCAACGCGGACGAACTCGACACCGCGATCCAATACTGCAGCAACATGCAGAACGACGAGGCAGTGCTGAGAGTCATGACGGCCAGCTATGCACTGTCGGGCGATCTGGAAAAGGCGAAAGAGTGCGGCCGGAGACTTCGGGAATCCTATCCCGGTCAGACCGCAATCGACATGGTCGGCATTACGCCCGACAGGGACAGATCGGTGACGGAACGTTTTTTGGAAGGCCTGCGGATTGCGGGCATTGAATAGAGAGAGGGAGCCTAATGGCCAATTTTAATACGCGCATTCACATTGTCGGAGAACCGGAGAACGGTATCGTCATCACCACATTCAACCCTTTCAAGGTTTTCACCATCGGCTGGGAAAGCATCCGAAGCTATAATGACCGGCGCCCGGGTCCTCCGGATGTCATTCACACATACAGGGATTTGTGCAAGGCACTCGTCGGACTGGTTCTGGATCTGAGCGATGGTCAGACCACGGCACTGGGTGACGCACATGCGCCAGCGCTGGACGATTTGTTCACGAAGGGGGTGCGCGTCAACAATTCCGACCTGTCCCTCTCCGCCTTTATCGACGTCGAGCTTCACGACCAGTCCATGAATCACATGCCGGCTCCGCGGCGCAAGGGGTACCAGATGCTCCACAATCTCATCGACGCGATAAGGGCTGAAGACACGCCCATTCCTCACGAAATCGAGCCGTTTGACGATGAGGACTATCCAGGAGGCGATGGTCATGGCGGGCACCATCATCACCACTAGATCCACCGGAGACAAAGACGTGTCCTGTCCTCTCACAACAACATCTGCCGGGCTTGGCGTGCACGCGCCGATAGAGCCGGCCCGTTGCTAGAATGCTCGGAGTGCAAGGGGCCGGTTTCTTCGCACCGTCATACGGCACGCAGCCTATTGATCTGGCAGATTTCGGGATCACGCGGGCAGGAGATCTCACTGATCTAGACGTTATTGGGATCCCCGTCTGGTTTGCCTGCAGGCCGAACTCCCGTTCGCTTTCTCAATCACAAGGGAAGGGTGAAACGGACGAAGCCGCGCGCATATCCGCAATCATGGAAGCCATGGAACAGCATTTTGCGGAGAATGCGTATCGGCTGGACGGCTGCCGGCAGGGTTCTTATGCGCAGGTTGAGCGCGGTGCGATCCAGCCGATGAACCTTCAGCTGGCCGCCGGCTGCTCCTTTTCCAGATTCGACATTCACCGCCGCCGCGTCTGGTGCAAGGGTAAATCGCTGATCGCCGGGGCCGATGTGCTTGCCCCTTATGAACTGGTGGGACTGGATTTCCGGGTGGATGCGGGCTGGGACCGCAACGCCTTCCAGAACTCCACAACGGGTTTGGGCGCGGGCGCGACGGCAGAGGATGCTATTCTCCACGGACTGCTTGAGGTCGTGGAGAGTAATGCAACGGTACTGGCGGACGCACTCGGCCCGCTGCATTCGCTGATGACCAGCGTAGCCTACCGACCGGGCGACGATGAGAAACTGGACAGCCTTGTTGACCAGATCTGTCGAGCGGGACTGCAAGTCCGGTTCAAGCGCCTGGATGCCCCTGCAGGGCTGCCGGTGCTGGGCGCATTCCTTTCTCCGGCAGGGCCTGTTTGCGCCGGAGAACCGGCCGGAACGTTCGCCGGCTACGCTTGCCGCTTATCCCCGGCGGCAGCGGCCCGGGCAGCACTGCTCGAGGCGGTTCAATCCCGGCTGACCGATATTGCCGGAGCACGGGACGACATTGATCCGGCCGACTATGAGAAGGTCTCCAGCGCCGGGTTCGATCACGCGAGAGAGGACGAGATCTCGGTTCTGGATGGGGAGGATCATTGGCATGGCTGTGCGGGCTTGAGTTCTGCAGAGATTCTGCCGCAACTGGTTGATGCGCTGGTTGCGCATGGTGTGGACGACATCTGCTGGTTCGACCT
>JBCCEL010000205.1:0-10755 GCA_039030315.1 Pseudomonadota bacterium | reverse complement strand
GCGTATCGTCTTGAACGCGTTGAGCGTTCCCTCTTCATCCTGATGCATCAGGCGGGAATAGCCGACAATATCGGCCATCAAGATAGCGGCCAGGCGCCTGTTCATTCAGCTCCCTCCCCTGTCGATTTTACGGGAAGGCGCCCGAATTCTCCACAGACAAAGGGGCAGCGCCGGACCAGGGGCTAGGTTCAAGCCCGTGCCGCATTGCGCTTGCGCACGGCTCTGGCTTCCTCCGGCGACAGGCCATCCGGTTTGCAAAGGGTCAACGACGCGGGAAGATGCGGCGGAGCACGTGTTGGAGCCAGGGCTCTCTCTTTTCTGAGAACGCGCGCCATGCCCGGTCGTGCGGTGACTCGGTATTGGGCCCGTCGTCCCTCAGGATGCCGTCAACCTGGGTTTCCACCCAGCTATTGTTCACTCCAGAAATTCGCCGATTGGTGAAATTGTCTCGGCTCAGGGCCGAATAATCCGCAACGGTGCAGGAGAAGGACGGCTCGTTGCGCCTGGCGAAATACGCTTCGGTGATAACGTTCGGCCCTGTTGCAACATGGACGGTGTAGTTGATGAAGCCTCCCGAAACATTGAAATACACCCTCTTCAGGCAGTCCAGGACAAAGTCGGACCTCGCGGATGCACCGATAATACCGTTGATGATATGGGCCGCTTCGGGCCGCCCCTTATAGGCTGGGTTGTCATCGCGCCGGACGAGGAAGAGCTCATCCTCTTCCCTGAAGAGCCGGTGGAATGGCGTGCGGAAGGCCATGGAAGCATCAGTGTAGATGCCGCCGAAATGATGGAGGGCCACAAGCCGGGCAAGGTCCGACCTGGCCGCTGGAATCCGTATTCTGCTGAAAATCCCCTGAAATTGCGGAAAGTGACGATCGATCAGAAGCCCGGCGCTTTCATCATCCAAAAAAATGAGCTCGAAGTCCGGGTTGGTGGCCAGACTTTCGTCGACGCACTGCTGAAATTCATCCGGCATCGCCGACTTGTCGTGGAAGAAAACGATCAGGTTGCTGGGAATCCTGCTCATTCGGAGGTTCCTCTCTCGTTGCCGAGATGCAGAGAATCAAACGGGCAGAGACTCCAGGTCCCACAATCCGAGAGACTTGTCGCCATACCGGCCGTCAGCCTCCGTGCAATCTTCAACCACCAGGCAATGCGGTGATGGAATACTGAAAGGCGGCAATTGCAAATTCAGACGCCGCCAAAACTGCTTGCTGAGCATTAGATCCGAGTTTTCGGTTCCATTGGTAAATGTCGTCGTCAACAGATAGCGGGACCCGCTGGCCTTGAAATTTCTCAACGCCTCGAAAATTTGCTGGAACGACAGATGGACAAGACAGTCCCGGCATATCACCAGGTCAGCTTGCGGCAGTGGGTCGGATATTATGTTCTTGACCTCAAAGCGTCTGGTCTCGGAGGCATACCGGTCGCGGTTCTGTGCGATCAGATCCTCAACGATGTCGACACCACAATAGGTCACGCCCTGAAGATCGCAGCGGCTCATCCAGTGAAAGTCGCCGCAGGGCGCATCCAGCACCGATGTGATGTTGAGCCTCGAGATCAGTTTTGGAATCTCGGCGCGGATGGCCGCCGTCTGCAGCAACGACGATCCCGAGCCTGACGCCGATGGGCATTTTTCTTGCCGGATAGAGGCGCGCGCGTGCCAGTGATCAAATCGTTCATGCGGCTCTATGGGCAATTCGGTCATCGGCTATCCCCGTTTTCATCCTCCCTACCCCAAACCGCCTCGGGAGGGAAGTTTCAAGCCCACCGGCACGCCGTTCCTGACCATGGTTTCATCGTTCAGGCGCTGCTGGGTGGCACCAACAATTCGTCCATCCTTTCATCCTCTTCATGAACGGCCAGGACGTTAAATTGCAGTTTTGTTTGAAGGACTTCGCCAAAGGTATCGAGCCGATCCACAGTGAAAATGTCGTTGGTCGCGTGCCCAGGTTCCTTGTTCCAGAAAAACCGGTAGCCTTGCTCGCGCAACAGACGCTCCAGATCGCCGAAACTACCAGCATCACGGTCCGGCCAATCCCTGGAAACCTCCACAAAGAGAATCGGATTACCAAATTCGATCAGAGGCGCTGAGCTGAGTACGGCAAACTCAAGACCTTCGATATCGAGCTTGATGAGCCGAGGCACAAAATATGACCGGCACAGCTCTGCAAGCGGGATTCCCCGTCTGGTGCCCGGATCACCCTCGTCAGCAGCTTCGAAGTAACATGCGCCGGTGTTGGACGGATGGTTGATCATTCGGAAGCGGCGACTGTCAGGCGCCACCACGTCATTCAGAGCAGTGCACGAGTTGGAGAGCCCTGATTGCCCTAAATTGCGGACAAGAAGCTCATAGGTTTCGGGGTTGCCCTCTACAGCCAGAAGCCGTCCACCGGGTCCGGTCTTTTTCAAAAGCGGTACGGCGAATGTGCCAATATGTGCGCCGAGATCAAACAGCTGATCTCCGGGTTTGACGAGGCTCAGCAAGAAAGCGAGATCTGTTCGGGTATGTGCCCCATAGTTTCGAATGTGCTGCTCGATCAGGTCATTTTGCCGAACCAGGATCGGCCCAAACACGGAATCCAGTTTGATGATTGACATGCGTTTTGCCCTCTACCCCATCCCGTAACTGGTCCCGACTGGCCTGCTCTCAGGCGCGCGCCGCCGCCCAGGCCTCCTCCTCGTCGCGCTGCACGCGTTTGAAGATGTGGGTCATGTAGGCCGTGGTGAAGAGCGGCATGATGAGGTTGCCGAGCGGAACGAAGGCGAGGAAGGCGGGGATGATGCCGGCAGCGAAGACACGGCCCGCATTGCGCTTGCGCATGGCCCTGGCTTCCTCCGGCGGCAAGTGGCGCATGCCAGTCATGGTGAAGTATTCCCGGCCCAGCAGATAGGCGTTGCCGATGACCATGCCGAGAGCGCCGAGCCCGAAGATCAGGAACGGCAGCATGGTGAGGTGCACCAGCAGGATCACCAGGGCGAACTGCAACGCGGTGAAGAGCGATGGCCCAAGCGGCACGGCGGTTCCGGGCCGGTCGCCGGAATAATGCTTCTCCTCGACCTTTTCCGCGATGTCGTCGAGGAAAATGCCGGCGAAGAGCGCCGTCACAGGGCCGATCAGGAAGAAGCCGGCCACCAGCATGATGATCAGCGCGCCGAAGCCCGCCACCACGCTCGCGGTCAGATCAAGCCAGGCGATGGAGGAAAAGGAGATGGCGGTCAGCCCGAACTGCACGGCGATGCCGACGGCGATGAACAGCAGGACCGTCATCCCGAGCGATTTGAACAGCACCACACGGAAGGGCGGCGAAAACATTTGCTCCAGTGCCTTGAGGGCCGCGGAAACCATCACTTGCTTTCTTTCGAAATGGGGGACTCACAACCCCGGACATAGGAACATAACCGCGGCAAAACAAGGCTTTCCGCGGTTGACGCTGTTGCCGTCCTGACTATAGTTCCGCCAAAATTCAACGTCAGATCCCCTTCTCCCCAAAACAAGGACCGTACCCTTGAGTGAGCCCACCCACGATGTGCTCGGCATCGGCAATGCGATCGTCGACGTCATTTCCCGCACCACCGATGATTTCCTGGATGAGCACGGCATCGCCAAGGGCGGCATGCACCTGATCGACGAGGCCCGGGCCGAAAGCCTCTACGCCCAGACAGGACCGGCCATCGAGATGTCCGGCGGCTCGGCAGCCAACACAATCGCCGGCGTCGGCTCCTTCGGCGGCAAGGGCGCCTATATCGGCAAGGTGCGCGACGATCAGCTCGGCCAGGTGTTCAGCCACGACATCAAGGCGATCGGGGTGACCTTCGAGACGCCACTTGCAGGGGACGGCCCTTCCACGGCGCGAAGTCTCATCCTGGTCTCGCCGGACGGCGAGCGCACCATGAACACCTATCTCGGCGCCTGCGTGCATCTCGGGCCGGGCGACCTTGACGCCGATCTCATCGCATCCGCCAAGGTGACTTATCTGGAAGGCTATCTATGGGACCCGGAAGCGGCCAAGGAAGCCTTCCGCAGCGCGGCGAAGATTGCCGCGGAGGCCGGCCGCAAGGTCTCGCTCACTCTGTCTGATCCGTTCTGCGTCGACCGGCACCGCGAAGGTTTTCTGGAGCTGACCAAGAACAGCGTCGACATCCTCTTTGCCAACGAAGTGGAGATCATGAGCCTCTATCAGGTGGACAGTTTTGAGGATGCTGCCGCCGCGGTGGCGCAGGACTGTGAGCTGACAGTGATCACCAGGTCGGAAAAGGGCTGCGTTGTGGTGACGCCGGATCAGCAGATTGCCGTGCCCGCGGTTCCGGTCGAGAAGGTCGTGGATACCACCGGGGCGGGCGACATGTTCGCCGCCGGTTTCCTCTACGGCTACACCAATGGGCGCAATCTTGAGACCTGCGGCAGGCTCGGCGTGCTGGCGGCCTCTGAAATCATCAGCCACGTGGGCGCCCGTCCGGAAACCCCCTTCACCGAACTCGCAGCGGCGCACGGGCTGGACTGAGCCTTTCAGCGGGAGTGCCGCTTCCCCTGCTCAAGCATCCCCTCTGCCGCCCTCGGCCCCCGAGCCGAGGGTCCAGGGCAGAGTACTCTGAGTCCGGCGGCCCTGGGTCCTCGGGTCAAGCCCGAGGACAACAGTTGGGGTGGATCGTCCTCCAATTCAGAGGCGCATTCCCTCCACAGCCATTCCCAGTGCCGCCCTCGGCCCCCGAGCCGAGGGCCCAGGGCAGAGCATCCTGAGTTCGGCGGCTCTGGGTTCTCGAGTCAGGCCCGAGGACGACAAGAGTTGCAGGATTTGAGCACCGTCTCCCCGCCGGGAGCGGAAAGTCACAGCTTCCGCAGGAAAACCTCGTCCACGGCGTGGCTTTCGCCCTTGCGCAGGATCAGGTCGGCGCGGTGGCGGGTGGGCTGGACGTTTTCGCGCAGGTTGACCAGGTTGATGGTGTCCCAGATCCGCCCGGCAGTCTCTTGCGCCTCCTCATCGCTGAGTGAGGCATAGCGGTGAAAGTAGCTTTTCGGGTCGCGGAAGGCGGTTTCGCGCAGGCGGAAGAAGCGAGTGATGTACCAGTTGCGCAGCCGCTCCTCCTCTGCGTCGATATAGATGGAGAAGTCGAAAAAGTCGGAGACGAAGGGCACGGCCTTGCCGTCTTCGGGTGGGGTTCCGACCTGGAGGACGTTTATGCCCTCCACGATCAGGATGTCCGGCTGGTCAAAGCGCGCCGTCTCCTTGGGCGAAACGTCATAGTGGAGATGGGAGTAGACCGGAGCCTCGACATAGCGCTGGCCGGCCTTGATACCCGACAGGACCCGGAGCAGGTGACCGACATCGTAGCTCTCGGGAAAGCCCTTGCGATTCATGATGCCGCGATCCTCCAGCACCGCATTCGGGTGGAGAAAGCCGTCCGTGGTCAGGAGGTCAACCTTCGGGTGATGCGGCCAGCGGGCCAGCATTTTGCGCAGGATGCGCGCCGTTGTACTCTTGCCGACCGCGACCGAGCCGCCCATGCCGATCACATAGGGCACCTTGGTATAGGCACCGCCCAGAAACTTCTGGGTCGAACGGAAAAGGCTCTGTGTCGATTCCACATAGTAGCTGAGCAGCCGCGACAGTGGCAGATAGATCTCCTCGACCTCCGCCAGGGAAACACGCTAGCTGACGCCGGACAGATCGGTCACCTCGTCCTGCGTCAGGGTCATGGGCGTATCGGCCCGGCGCCGCGCCCAGTCCTGCCGACTGAAGCGGCGGTAGGGCGAGATCTGCGATGCTGGCGTGTCGATCATGAGTTCTTGAGCAGGTCAGGATGCCCGGGCGGCCTTTTCGGCGTGCCCGCTCACACCTTCGCGGGCCCGCAGGGCCGCCATCACCTGGACCAGGGGAACATCAGCCGCCTCCAGCAGGACCAGCAGATGATAGAGCACATCGGCCGCTTCTGCCGCCGTGTGGTCGCGGTCGCCGGACGCGGCGGCAAGAATGACCTCAACCGCCTCCTCGCCGAATTTCTTGGCACACTTGTCCACGCCCTTGGCGAGAAGCGAGGCGGTGTAGGAAGATGCCGGATCGGTCCCCTTGCGCGCAGCGATGGTCTCGGCAAGGTCCTTCAGGACTGCAAGGTCGGGATCGGATCTGAAGCCCATTACGCGGCTCCCTCGGGTTTACATCGCGCCACATCTAACAGGTTGAGATGGGCGCGCCAATCGGCAGAAAGTTCCGGTTACCCCAAACCTTCCGGTCACTGCTACGCCAACGCCGACAAAGACTGCAAAAAATCCCGTCAGGTCCTTGCGCATCCAGGATGAGTGCTTATTTCCGACCAGGAGAGTCGGATTTATCTTGCCCTTAGGAGGTAGCCGCACGTGAGTGTTCTGACAGGATTGAAACAGGCCGTCCGCAAGGTGACCGGGCGGCCGCCCCCGCGGCTCCTGACCGTAAAGGAAGCCTGGCGGCTGACGCCGAACATGATCCGGGCAACCTTCGCGGGCCCGGGGCTCGAAGGCTTCCCGGAAGGGCGCGAAGGCGGCAACTGCAAGATCATGCTGCCGGAGCCGGACGAGAGCCGGGAAGTGTTCGCAGCGCGCCTTTCAGACGGCCCCCCGCCTGTGCGGCGCACATACACCGTGCGCAAGTACGACGCCGCGAAAGGCGAGATGAGCATTGACTTTGTCGCCCACGGTGATGATGGCCCCGCTTCGCGCTGGGCCATCCACGCGCGGCCGGGAAGTTTCCTCGGATTTGCCGGACCCAGCGGCCCCAAGGTCGAGCACTTCGAGGCGGACTGGTACCTCGTGGCGGCAGACCCCTCGGCAATCCCGGTCGCCGCGGCCACGCTCGAGGCCATGCCCCGGGATGCAAAGGGGGTGGCGATATTCGAGATCACATCGGCCGAGGACCGCCAGGAGATCGATATGCCGGAGGGCATCGAGGCGCACTGGCTGGTGCATCCTGACCCGCATCAGGCTTCGATGCGGCAGGAAGAGGCTATCCGGGCCCTCGACTGGCCGGAGGGACGCATTCAGACCTGCATTGCGGGAGAATCAGGTGTGATCCGCAGCCTGCGCGCCTTTCTGCATCAGGAAAAGCAATTGCCACGCTCCGACACCTATATCTCCGGCTACTGGAAGATCGGGCTCATCGAAGACGAGCACCAGAAGGTCAAACGCACCGAAGGGTGACGGAGAAAGCGCCGGCATCCAGGGTGCGCGGCTGACGGCGTCATGCTATGCCCCCGCCAACAGAGCATTCCAGCGGTTTTCACGGAGCATCACATGGCGCGGGCAGACAGGATCTCGGATCGGGCGGCTGAGTTTTTCATCGGCGGAGAGTGGGTTCCGGCAGGTGCAGCCAACACTCTGCCTGTTGTAAACCCGGCAACAGAAGAGCCGATCTGCCAGGTGGCGCTCGGGTCCGCGGATGACCTCGACCGTGCGGTGCAGGCCGCGCGCGCTGCCTTTGAGAGCTACTCCCAGACCTCTGTGGCAGAGCGCCGCGAACTGCTGGGCGAAGTCATCAATGTCTACATGCAACGCTTTACCGAGATGGGCGAGACCATCTCGATGGAAATGGGAGCGCCGATCTCCTTTGCCACCAGATTCCAGGCGGGCGCGGGATACGGCCACTACAAGACCGCACACGCGGCGCTGGAGCATTTCAGGTTTCACGAGGACATGGGACCGACGGCGATCGTGCGCGAGCCGATCGGCGTCATCGGCATGATCACGCCCTGGAACTGGCCCTCCAACCAGATCTCCTGCAAGGTGGCGGGCGCCCTGGCGGCCGGCTGCACCATGGTCCTGAAACCATCGGAGGTGGGCCCCCTGTCGGCCATGCTGATTGCCGAGATCCTTCAGGAGGCCGGCGTGCCGGACGGTGTGTTCAACCTCGTCAACGGCGATGGTCCGGGCGTCGGCACTGCGATGGCCTCGCACCCGGGGATCGATGCGATCTCCTTCACCGGCTCCACGGGGGCCGGCATCGACGTGGCGATCAAGGCGGCCCCGACCGTGAAACGGGTCGGTCAGGAACTGGGCGGCAAATCCGCCAACATCCTTCTGGACGACTGCGATTTCGACGCCCAGGTCAAGGCGGGCGTCACGCTGTGCATGCGCAATGCCGGCCAGTCCTGCAATTCGCCGACGCGCATGCTGGTGCCGCGAGATCGGATGGGCGAAGTGGCGGCGCGGGCCGGAAGCATCGCAGAGAGCTTGCAGGTCGGACCGCCACCGGATCCGGAAACCCAGATGGGGCCTGTCGTCTCGAAGCGTCAATGGGAGAAGATCCAGGGCTACATCCGTTCCGGCATCGAGGAGGGAGCGACCCTGGTCACCGGCGGTCCGGACCGGCCCGGCGATCTTGGAACCGGATTCTATGTCAGGCCCACGGTGTTTGCCGATGTCACCCCGGACATGACGATCGCGCAGGAAGAGATCTTCGGGCCGGTTCTGGCGATCATCGGCTATGAGGACGAGGCCGACGCGATCCGGATTGCCAACGACACACCGTTCGGTCTGGCCGGCTATGTGTCGAGCGGCGACCATGCGCGGGCCCAGAGGGTGGCGCGCAGGCTCAACGCCGGCATGGTGCACATCAACATGGCGGTCGCCGATCCCAAGGCCCCGTTCGGCGGCACCAAGCAATCCGGCAACGGCCGCGAATGGGGCGAAGCGGGCATCGAGGAATATCTCGAGATCAAGTCGGTGATGGGCTGGAACGCGGCTTGAGGAGCGAACGCTTCGGCTTGACGGCCCACATGTCCTTCACTCGCTGCACATCCGCACCCCAGACGTCGTGCCCGCGATCGCGGGCATCCAGAGCAACCGCCAATTGCTCACCCCGCGCCACTGAGCCCCGACTTTCGGATTGTGAGAAACGTTCTGCAATCCCCCAACGTATCGTCCTCGGGCTTGACCCGAGGACCCAGGGCAGCGGGTAGAAAGTAATTTATTCTGGCCATGTTTCAGCACTTTAGGAGCTGGAAGCTTCCGACTGAGACAATGGCTCTGGGCCCTCGGGTCAAGCCCGAGGGCGGCATTCTGAGTGTCTGCTGTATATCTCTATAGGCTCATTCACCACGTCGATGTGTCTCCGCATCCTTCCAACGCAAGGCACCTCCCCTCAATTTCCGCGGCGGCGCCACGCCGGCCACAGACGCAGGTCTGCGGCCACCTTGACCAGCGCCAGCACCACCAGCACGCACAGCACAACCTTGGAGACCGTTTCCATGGTCCCCTCGATGAGCACGGCATGAACCACGCTGCCCACAACCACCACCGCGGCAAGGCCAGCGTGCGCGAGGCGCCAGGTGCGAGGCCGGAGGCGCAGGCGATGGCGGAACGCGGCAAGGAGCGCGGTGGCGAAGACCGCCCACATGGCGATCACCCCCCAGTCGGAAAAGGGCGTCGGCGAGGTGAAAGTGAGGGCGTCGATAACGTCCGGCGGGCTGGTCAACCAGAGGCCGGCCACGTGCAGCAGCACCGCCAGAACGAGGCCACCGCCAACCCAGCGGTGAATGCGGCGCCCGCGCGGGCCTTCGAGCCCCGGCAGATAGCCGCCGGCCAGCAGAGGCTGGACGAAAAGCAGGGCCATGGCGATGATCCCGGCAAAGCCTGCCGCGATGTAGACCCCGCTGCGCCAGGCCAGCAGCGGGCTTGCCGCCGCGGCCGCCAGGGGCACGGCAACGGCGATCGCAAGGGTGGCCCAGATCGTTATCTTGCAGGCCCGGCCCATTGCATTAAGGGTTGCGCGGTCAGACGGGTTTCAGGACGAAATCAGCACTCAGGGTCTTATCCTTCGAGCTCGGCATGACGGGGCGCAGGAAGACGGTTTCATACTCGCCGCTGTCATAGGCCAGATGACCGTGGGGCTGTCCGAAGGCCGGAACGATCTGCGGCATTTCCAGGCGGAATTCGCCGTTTTCATCCGTGAGGGTCGCCCCGTGGCTCTGGGGGTCGCTCTCATAGCCTTCGGTGGTGTGCGCCCAGATCTGGATGCGCTGGCCGGCCAGCAGAGCCCCGTCGCCGGCGCGGCGGACGGTGCCCGACATCCAGAAGCCGCCACCCCCAATGCGCTCCACTATGGGCGCGCCAGGCTGATAATTGTTCGAACCACCCCGCATGGACGGCGTGGGCGCGAGGCCGCCGGCAGAAGCGGGGACCACCAGACCGGAAGCCCCGGTCGCGATAACGGCGCCGCCGGCGGCGAGAAGGGCGCGGCGGGCGATAAGCGTATCTGTCATAACGGCAACTCCCATGAGATGTGCGGGGCAGACCGGTCCAGCTCAAAATAGCCGGAGCGGGCCGGCGATGCAAAGCGGCACAACAGCTCTGAACGCAGATTAAGAAATCCGGATGACGCTTTGAAGGACGCTCACGCGGGTTTGATCCGCCCGGCCGGACGGATCGATAGCATCCGCTAAGCTCATCAGCAGGTGCGCCGGCCCGTCCCAAACCTCCACTGCCTGCGACGGAAATCTGCGCTACTTTCCGGTGATGCACGATCCGCGTTCTGTTTCGGTTTGTGTCCCGACAGCAGCAGCCCGGACCACCAAACCTCGCAGCGGGTCGGTTAGCGCAGGCCACGAGCATGTATTTGGGAACGTCCGTGTGTTGTTTTTTGCACCACGTGATTTGCATCGTGCGGTTCGTCGAAAAGGTCACGCCGGCCGACGCGCGACTGAAATTAAAAATCTCATAGAGCACAGTTATGGCGAAATTTTCTTATTTTGTCTATTTTTTCACTATTTCCAAACGATATT
>JBCCEL010000204.1:0-10786 GCA_039030315.1 Pseudomonadota bacterium | reverse complement strand
GGTTTCCGCTAGAGGATCATGTCCTCAACCGACTTTGAGTGGTGGGTGATCTGCTCCCAGCCGTCCTCGGTAACGATGAAGCTGTCGCCCACCTGGGCACGGAAGGTCTCTGTTGCAACGGAACCGTCAACCGCGAACACCATGCCCGGCTCCAGCACGGTCTCATCGCCGGTCACGAGCTGCGGCGTTTCGAGAAAACTGAACCCGGTGGCGCGGCCGCAGCGGAAGGGATAGTCGAAGCCGGCGCCCTGGATGACTTCCGCGTAGGCGGCGTGGACACTTTCCGCCGTCACTCCGGGTTTCAGCGCTTCGAGCGCTGCGCGCTGACTGGCCACGGCGACCTCGTAGAGTTCCGCCTGCCGGGGATCGGCGATCTCGCCAATCCAGAAAGTGCGGTCAAAGCCAAGCTTGAAACGGTGGAAATTTGTCATCCCGCAAAAGCACAGGAAGACAGGCTCCCCGCGGCGCATGATCCGGGTGGAAGCCCGGTGGTGCGTCTTCACGATCTCGTCGCCGGAGGCCATGATCTGCAAAAAGTGCGTGTTGGGAGACATGAGGGCGTCTTCGTAGTGCGCGGCGAGCAGTTCGGCCGCCTTGCGCGCGCCGGCCTGGGATGTGGCCAGGGCGACTTCATACTCAGGCACCCCGTCGCCGATGGCATCCCGGCCCGCCGACATCATGGCGCCGGCCACTTCGCCGGCATGGCGCGCCAGCTTCAGTTCCTCGGCAGATTTGATCATGCGCATGTCGGCAAGAAGCGGCGTGACGCTCGTGATTCCGCCAGCCTCCACCAGACCATCGACGAATGCCCGCACGACCGGTGGCATCTGATCCGGCTCGATGCCGACCTTCGCCGCACCTGCCAGGGCCGCCGGCAGCTCTTCGCGCCACTCGTTGCCGGCGCCATCGTTCCACGCGGCAATCCGGTCAACCTCAGCGGAAGCATGGGCCATGACCGCATCGATCGCCGGCGTGATCAGCAGGCTCTCACCTTCTCTCGGCACAATCAGGATGGTCGGCCGCCCAAACTCCATATGCAGATAGTCGTAGTAGCCGGTGAGATAGTAGACGCTGTCATCATCGGTGATCAGCGCGACATCAATGCCGGCTTCCGCGAGCTTTGCCCGCAGAGCGTCCAGCCGCCCGGCCGGCGTCATGCGCCCTTCCCGGAGAGCTGTTGCTCAACCAGTGTCACCCAGAACGAGGAACCCGGCAGCAGGGTCTCGTCGTTGAAATCATAGTCCGCCGAATGCAGCGGCTGGCCATGGGAACCATCGGTTCCATTGCCGGTGAAGATGAAACAGCCGGGCCGCGCCAGAGCCATGTGCGCGAAGTCCTCCGATCCGAGTATTGGCTCGCGGTCCATTTCCACATTGCCTCCGCCGGTGACCGTATTGGCCGCCTCACCCGCGCGCTCGGTCTGCAGCTCCGCGTTGACCGTTACCTCGAACACGGTGTCGTAGCTGACTTTGCCGGTGACGCCATGTGCAAGGCAGATGCCTTCGACAATCTGGCGCATGCGCTCTTCGATCCGGGCGTTGACGTCCCGGTTGAGAGCGCGCGCGTCCCCCTTCAGGACCGCATTGCCCGGCAATACATTGCGCTGACCGTCCGTCGTGAACTCGGTGACCGAGACCACCCCGTTGAGGCCGGGATTGAGCTTGCGCGAGACAATGGTCTGCAGGGCGCCGACGATTTCCGCACCCACCACGATCGCATCGACGCCGTGATGCGGCATGGCCGCATGACCGCCCTGGCCGTGCACCTCGATCTCGAACAGGGCTTCACTGGCCATGATGGCACCCTGGCGGGTGGCGAAGCTTCCGACCGCCATGCCGGGCATGTTGTGCATGCCATAGACGTCGTCGACGGGAAACTTCTCGAACAGGCCATCGGCAATCATCGCCGGGCCGCCCTTGCCGTGCTCCTCGGCAGGCTGAAAGATGAAGACGACACGGCCCTTGAAGTCGCCGCGCTCGGAAAGATGCTTGGCCGCGCCCAGCAGCATGGCGGTGTGACCGTCATGACCGCAGGCGTGCATGACGCCGTCGTTCCCGGAGCGATGGCCAAACTCGTTGAGTTCCCGGATCGGAAGCGCATCCATATCCGCCCGCAGACCGATGGCACGGGTCGCATTGCCCCGCTGCAAGACGCCGACAACACCGGTACCGCCAACGCCGGTGTGCACTTCCAGCCCGAACTCCGTGAGGAGCTCCGCCACCCGCGCACTGGTGCGCTGCTCCTCGAAGCCGAGCTCGGGATGGCGATGAAAGTCCCGCCTCCAGCCGGTCATCTCATCTGCCAGATCCTGCGTTGCGTAGGTCATGCCGCGTGTTCCTCGTCAGCCCGTCTTTGCCTGATGTCCAATGGTGAGTTTGAGATATTCCGAGAGCTCGTCCAAGAACACTCTTACCTTCGTGGGCAGAAATTGCCTGTCCGGATAGACCGCGTAGATCGAGCGGTCATCCTGCGGCATATGCTCCGCAAGGACCTGTACCAAAGCGCCGTCTTCCAGATACTCCCGTACGAGAAAGTGTGCGAGGCGGGCAACTCCGAGGCCCGCCAGCGCAGCTTCCCGGACCACCAGGCCGATCCCGAAAACCGACCCCTCTATGTCCAGCTCATAGGTTTCCCCGTCCGCGCGGCAGAATTGCCAGCGCCCGGTTGTGCGCGCATTCGCATGAATGAGGAGACATGGATGATCGCGCAGATCCTGAGGACTGGCGATCGACCCGCTCTTGCTCAAGTATTCAGGGGACGCACAGATGACCCACGGGTCTGCAGCGAGCCGCCTCACGATGAAGGACGTGGCTGTCGGCATCTCGAACCGGATGGCAAGATCGATCCCGGATCCCAGTATGTCGATCGGTCCGTCACCCTGCAGGAGCATGACCCGCAGGTTCGGATACTTCCGACGGAAGGTCTTGAGAAACGGCACCGCAACGTCCAGCGCAAATGCATCGGATGCAGCAACGCGGATCGTGCCGTGAGGATCGGAGTTCAGCAATGAGGCCGCATTCTCGGCCTCCTCGATCGCGGCAAGGATGTCGCCGGACCGCTCCAGGAGGGATACGCCGGCCTCCGTCATGTTGAGCGAGCGGGTGGTCCGGTTGAACAGGCGGACCCCAAGGCGGTCCTCGAACCGCTTCAGCCTCCGGCTCACACCGGACGGCGACATGTTCAGCTGCCCGGCGGCCGCGGCCAGGCTCCCGCTGCGGGCGACGGTGGAAAACAGGGTCAGGTCGCCGATCTGGTCCATTTCATCAGCCTTCTATTCATGACGAAAATTCATGGATGATCTGCAAAACTATCACTTATCCCGGCATACGCTCAATAATATCTAACGGGAAGAGAAACTGAAAACCTTCATCAGGCGGAGTGACCCCAAATGTCGGATACAAGCCTCACACCCAGCCATGTTCATCCTCCCGTACCCTGGATTCTGAAACCCGGGGAACTTGTCTGCGACTGGTTCGGCGTGGAAGATCCGGACAGCCGGATGCTGTTGAGATTATTCGTCAACCTCACCATCTATTCCAAGGTGATCGGCTCGCTGGCATTCATGTTCCTGTGATTGCCCTGCGGCGAAACGGGAGCATTGAACGTCATGGAAAGACAACCGGTTCGGGTCGACAGGGACGACTGGTCGTCAATGGATGCGCTCTGGCGCGGCCGTTTTGAAGGCAAATCCATCGGCACTGACGTGACGGTGCTGTTCTATGCCACGGATGAGATCGGCAAGGGACCGGTCTTGCACGTCCACCCCTATGATGAAGTCTTCATCATCAGGCGCGGGCAAGCCCTGTTCACGGTGGGCGAGGACAAGATCAAGGCCGGGACAGGCGATATCGTTCTGGGTCCGGCCAATGTACCGCACAAGTTCGAAAACCTGGGGCCGGGCCCGCTGGAGACGACGGACATCCATCTCAGCCCGGAATGGATACAAACCAACCTGGACGATCCTGAGCTCGTATGACTGCGGCAATCCCCGGGTTGGAGTGTCAGAGACCTTTGGGCTTCCTCACGATACCTGAGAAGTAGAACTGATCCCGGTTGGACTGGATAAATCTGGCGGCGCGGTCCCCGATTTCATCGCCGAGGTCATAGTATCGGTCATCAAGATCGTCAAACTCCACACCGAGCCGATCCATCTGATCATTTCTCTCCCCACGGTCCAGTGAAGGAGATCCCCCCAGGCGCTCGATTGCCTCCCGGAGAATGTCGCCGGCCCCAACCGGTCCGAACGTCTCAAAGCCTTCGAGAGCGTCGACCCAGACAATGCCTGTCGAATTGCCGAAAAACTGCTCGTGGCCGCCGTTGTTGACCTCTGAATGATACCAGACTACGGCATTTACGAGCCTTTGTGCCACCGAGAACCGTGCGAGGCTTTCCGTGTACTTTGCCGGACCGTCATAGATGTTTGCCGTCCACCAAACCGGATCAATGACGGCCAGCACATCGAGATCGTCGATGAGCGCGTCATCAACAACGATGTGAACATCGATCCTGTCAGATTCACTCACCAGGCTCATCTCCCAGGTGTGAACACGGCGTCCGACACGATCTGAGCGCGCTACCAGCTGAACTCCCGGTCGATGCCGGCAAGCTTGACGCCGGTGAAGGCCGAGGCCTCAAGCGACAGGGCGCGGAGGTCCTCGACCTCGAGATTGTGCACCGTCGACTTGCCGCAGGACTTTGCGAGCAGGGTGACTTCCATGGTCATCGCGGTGAGGAAACGAGCCACGCGTTCAGCGCCAGCGGCAACGTCCATGCGCTCCTCCAGGGCCGCATCCTGTGTCGCAATGCCCACCGGACAAAGACCGGTATGACAATGGTGGCAGGCTCCAGGCTCGGTACCCAGCGAGGCGTAATCGTCATAATAGCGCGGCGTGTTGCAGCCAAGCGCCATCATGGCGGCATTGCCGATCATGACGGCGTCGGCGCCCAGCGCCAGGCACTTCGCTGCATCCACACCGGTGCGGATACCGCCGGCCGCCACAAGCGAGACCTTGCCGGTCATGCCGCACTCATCCAGCGCCTCGCGGGCCGCCCTGATCGCGGTCATGGTGGGGATGCCGGTATGGTTGAGCAACAGCTCCGGCGAGGCGCCGGTTCCGCCTTCCGCGCCATCGACCACCACGATGTCAGCACCGGCCTTGGCGGCGATGGCGACGTCGTAGCGCGGGCGGGTTGCGCCCATCTTGACGATGATCGGCACCTTGTAGTCGGTGGCGAGGCGGAGTTCCTCGACCTTTACCTGCATGTCATCGGCGCCCAGGAAATCCGGGTGGCGGACCGTTGAACGCTGGTCCACACCGAGCGGCAGAGAGCGCATCTTGGCGACGCGTTCGGACACTTTCATGCCGAGAAGAAGCCCGCCCGTGCCGGGCTTGGCTCCCTGGCCCACTGCAATTTCGATGGCATCTGCGCGCCGCAAATGGTCCAGATCCAGCATGTAGCGCGACGGAGTCATCTGATAGACCAGTGTGTCGGAGGCCTCGCGCTCGTCCTCAAGCATGCCGCCTTCACCGGTACAGGTCATGGAACCGACCTTGGAGGCGCCATAGCCGAGCGCGGCCTTGGCGCTGGCAGAGAGGGCGCCGAAGGACATCGACCCGATATAGATCGGGATGTCGAGCTCCAGCGGATTTTCGACGATGCCGCGCCCGCCGCCGAGAACCGTCCTGGAATCACAGCTCTCCCGGTAGCCTTCCAGCGGCAATCTCGTCATCGTGGCAGGCACGAAGGCGAGGTCATCGAAAGTGGGAAACTGCTTGTTGAAGGTATTGTAGCCGCGCACCTGGTAACGGCCGAGCTGGGCCAGGGCGTGCACTTCGGAAATGGCTTCCGGCGTCCACCTGGCAGAGCCGCCCTCAGCGTAAGAGCCGGGTACGCCGGCGGGGCGGCCATCGATCGCGCCGTCCTTGAACGCAACCGCCTCTTCGGACGGCATGTCGAACGGATACTGGTAACCGGGGTTCAGATCATCAGCCATGCGTTGGCATCCCTGCTTTCAAAGTGCCAGAGCTTCTCTCCAGACACGATCTTCTTCCAGTCGCGCGCCGCATCGTTGATGCCCCGGCTGCGAAGCAACTCTTCAATGGACTCGACTTCATCGGCGTCAGGCTCCACGGCCTTGCTGTCGACGCCGAGCGACTTGATGGGCCCGGCCACCCAGACCTCGCCGCCCCAGAGGCTGTCGGCACAGGCATCGTCGGCACCACCAAGCGCGATGATGCGGCCGGCATGGGCCATGAAGCCGGACATGTATCCGATCTTGCCCTCCACGATGATGTCGCCGCCCTTCATGGCGACCCCGCAGCGGGGCCCGCAGTCGCCCTTCACATGCACCACGCCGCCCAGCATGGAGGCCCCGCAGGACATGCCGGCATAGCCACCAACGGTGATGTCGCCTTCAGCCATGGCCTCGCCGACGCCCCAGCCCGCATTGCGCTCGACCGTGATGGTTGCGCCGTTGTTGAGACCGCCGCAGTAGTAGCCGACGGAACCTTCGAAATGGAGGTTCGCGCCGGACGGGAGGGCAACACCGAGATTGTGGCGCGAGCGTGTGTCCTTGATAACGATGTTGCCGCCTACGTCCGCCGCAGCCTGGATCTCGCGATGGACCTCCCGGATGTGGCGATCGCCAACCGTAATGACAGTGTCACTCATGCGGCTGCCCTCACCTCATCGATCAGCCATCTGTTCATAAGGCTCGGGCCGTCGTAATTGATGATCTCCATTTCATCCGGATAGAGCTTGCGGACCGCCTGCTCTTCGGTTGCCGCAGCGAGCTCCCTTCCTTGCTCGACCGTGACAAGAGGCTTCATCGCGAACTTGTCCTTGGCGAAGCCCATGCTTTCGGTGTTGGAGATGAGGTAGGTGAAGACGCCGTCGATGGAGGTGATCGATTTCTTCAGGGCCTGCTCCTGGGTCAGGCCCTGGCTCATCTGGTCGGAAATCCAAACAGCAATCAGTTCAGAGTCGTTCCCGGTCATGAAGCGGTAGCCGGCGCGGTCAAGCTTGTCCCGCCAGGTAAAGTAGTCGGTGATCTGGCCATTGTGGACGATCGCCACATCGGCAAAGGGACGTGCCCAGAACGGATGGCTGGCTGTCGGCGAGACATCGGATTCCGTTGCCAGACGAGCGTGGCCGAGCCCGTGGGTGCCGACCATGTCACGCACGCCGTGCTTCTGGGAGACATCCTCAGCGCCGCCAAGATCCTTGATGATTTCCAGCGAGCGGCCCACGGACTGGATCTCGAAGCGGCCACTGATCTGGTCGGCAGCCTTCGTCCATGTTCCGAGATCCTTAGGATCCTTGATCCTCAAGCGCACTGAAACATGTGCGGTGTCCGCATCGTCATGTGTCGGATCGGAGAGGAAATCGGAGCCGTGCGCTCTCAGGATTGACAGGAAGTCCTCCAGATCAGTGGAGAGATTGGCCCGGTTCGCGCCCATCGCCCGGACGATGAAACCCTCGTCGACCGGCGGGCCGTAGACCGCAAATCCGGTGGAATCCGCTCCCCTGTGGCGCTGGGCTTCCATCAGGTCTACGAGATCGGCGCCGACATTGCCGGTGCTGCTCAAAATCCGTCCTGCTATGCCGCACATCTGCTTACATGGCTCCCTTTTGTATACTGTATACAAAACGCAATTCGCACCCTATCGCCCGCGGGCAGTAAGCTCAAGCGCCGAAATAGGCCTCCCGGATGTAGTCCTCACCCTGCAACTCCTCGACGCTGCCGCTCAGGCGGACTTCACCTGTCTCCAGAACGTGGACTTCCTCGGCAAGGTTCATGGCGAAGTTCACATTCTGCTCGGTGATGATGATGGTGAGGCCGGTTTCCTCATTGAGTTTTCTGAGCGCCCCGGCGATGTCGAGGCAGACCTTGGGCGCTAGGCCGATGGTCGGCTCGTCGACAAGCAGCAGTTTCGGACTGGTCATCAGGGCGCGGCCCAGCGAGACCATCTGGCGCTCGCCGCCGCTCTGGGTGCCGGTTTCCTGAGACTGCCGCTGCTCAAGCACGGGAAAGAGGTCGAAGACCTGACGCAGGTTCTCATTGATATTACCGCGGGACGTATAGGCGCCGACGAGCAGGTTGTCCTTCACGCCCATGAAGGGGAAGAGATTGCCGCGTTCCGGCGCATAACCGATGCCGGCGGCAACATTCTGCGCAGGGCTGGATGCGCTGATGTCCCGGCCATCGAAGCGAACGGTTCCCCTAGTGTCGGTGATGCCCATGATGGAATCAAGCAAGGTCGACTTACCGGCACCATTGGGCCCGATAATCGCGGCGATCTTCCCCGCTTCCACTTCCAGGGAAACGCCATGCAGCGAGCGTGCCTTGCCGTAGAATGCTTCGAGATTGCTGATTTCCAGGAGGGCCATGGTGTCAACTCCATGAGCCATTTGCAGCCCTCGGGCCAAGCCCGAGGACGGCACGTGCGGCAACGATGTTGAGCTCACGCGGCATCATGTTCCGAGGTACGCCTCCTGGACTTTCTTGTCGGCGAGCACATCGTCAAATGATCCTTCCGCGAGCAGGGAGCCGAAGGACATGGCGACCACTCTGTCGACAAGCGGGGCGAGGGAGCGCAGATCGTGGCTGACGATGATATAGGTCAGGCCCTCTTTCCGCTTCTCCAGGAGGAGCTCGGTGATCTGGCCGATCTCTCCAACCGTGAGCCCGGCGAAGACTTCATCGAGCAGGAGCAGCTTCGGTTTCGCGGCGATCGTGCGGGCCAGTTCCAGACGGCGCAGATCGCCCATGGAGAGCTCGCCCGGATACATGGCGAACTCCCGTTCGCCGAAACCGACACTCTCGGCAATCGCAAACTCTGCGTCCGGATCGGCGGATTCGGCGATCATCTTGCCGATGCTGTCGGGCATCATCCCGACGCGGATATTGTCCGAGACCGGCATTTCGTGGAAGGGCCGCGGGACCTGATAGGTGCGCACAATGCCCTTCTGCACGCGCTTGTGGGTCGGCAGGCGGGAGATCTCCTCGCCCTCGTGGAGGATCTGCCCCGAAGTCTGTTTGAACTCGGCCGTAATCAGATTGAACGTTGTGGTCTTGCCGGCACCATTGGGCCCGATAAGGCCGAGGCTCTCGCCCTCATCAACATGATAGGACAGCTCGTTCACCGCGGTGAGGCCGCCGAACGTCTTGCTGACATTCCTGAGTTCCAGCAGCGCGCTCATGCTTGCCCGCTCCGCATGACGGCGCCGTAGATGCGCTGGAAGATGTGATAGAGACCCTTCGGCTCAAGCACATACACCACCAGCGCGATAACCCCGTAAATGAAGTACCGTTCCGTTCCCGGAATGAATGGGCGCAGGTACTCAAGCAGGAATGTCAGAAAGAACGCGCCCATGATCGGGCCGATGATGGTGGAGGCGCCCCCGAGCAGCGCGGCGATGAGAATGGTGAAGAGGAAATTGATGTCGAAGATGCCGCGCGGCGCGATCGAGCCGAGATAGTGGATGTAGAGCGCGCCGCCGATGCCGGCAACGAAGGCGGAGACCATGAAGGCGAACAGCTTCAGCTTCGTGGTGTCGAGGCCCGACGCCTTCACCGCGTCCTCATCCATGCTGATGGCGCTCAGCGCCGTACCGAGACGGGTGCGCACCAGGAGCCAGAGGCCGATGGCGATGATGAACATCACGCAGAAGGAGAGGTAGTAATTGGGCACCGCACCGGAGAGCAGCGTCGGAATACCGGAAAGCCCCCGCGTGCCGCCGGTAATGTCCGGCCGCAAGACCTGGGTGAGCTGATACATCAGCTCCATGAAGGCCAGGGTCACAAGGGCAAAGTAGGTCCCGCGGATGCGCAGTGCCGGCAGGAAGAAGAGAGTCCCCCCGATCATCGTCATGAGCACCGCGGCGGGAATTGAGATGAACAATGGCGTGTCGAGATGATATGTCAGCATCGCGGTGGTGTATCCGCCAATGCCGATCAGGAACGGGTGACCGAAGCTGATATAGCCGGTGCGGCCGGAGAGAATGTCCCAGCTCATGGCGAAGATGGCCAGGCCAACTTCGCTCAAGGCTTTTCGGTTCCTGATATTACTAGTATTTTAGGGAATGCATTCACTGTTGTTGATATTAGCGATGAGCTGTTATTGGAACCGCAAAAGGTAGATAACTATGAGGTTGGTGTTCGGGCTGATTTTGACCGAGTCCAGCTTTCATTGAGCGGTTTTTACAACGAATCTGATTTAGGTACTAATTTTAGTGTAGATCCCGAAGGATTTGCAGTTCCCGTACGTGCCCCCCAGCGTAACTACGGTGTCGAAGCCACTCTTGACTGGCAACCTAGTGATATTTGGCGACTAGGTGGGACATTCAGTTGGAATGAAGGAGAAAACGACGAAAACGATGACGGTGATTTCATCGCCTTAAGCTCTCTTGATATTAAGCCGTTTAAAGTCAGCGTCTATGTTGAAAATGAAACAACCCCTGGCTGGACAAATCGTTTAGAGTTGCTAGGTGTGGGCAGTCGAGATCGTGGCTTTAATGCGAGAAATGACCTGGGACTTCGGGTGGATGAAACGGATATTGATGGCTATATAACCCTTGATTTCCTTAGCAGTATCAAACTCAACCCAGGGACTCTGACCTTAGGCGTTACCAACCTGTTAAACAATCAATATTTGCCTGCTGGGAGTCAGACATTAACACAGCCTGGCATAGAAGCACGACGTGTCGCTGCACCGGGTATAAGATTCTCCTTAGGTTACTCAGTGGAGTTTTAATCTGATGCTTCCTGTCCGTGTGATGGGGC
>JBCCEL010000203.1:0-10801 GCA_039030315.1 Pseudomonadota bacterium | reverse complement strand
CTCAGCCCAGGCCAAAGCCTTGCATGACGCTGGTGATGACATCGGGGCTATCGGCCGGATGGTTGAATGGGCTGGCGGGTTTGCAGCCGGTGCCGGTGCGGGTGCGGTCGCCGGCTTCTATGCCTGCGGCGGGGGCGCGGCGGCCTGGGCCTGTATTGCGACCGTGTTGGGTGGCGGGCTGGTTGGCGGCATTGTGGGGGAAGCCGCGGTTGGCCAAGCTTACGACTATCTTGCAGACGCATTTGGCTTCACTTCTGAAAACCCTGTCGAAGGCCTGACGCCATCTCAATTGCCAAACGTCACCGAACATGAAGATAGCGTCGACTTCAGCGGCAATGATGGTGTCGTCCGTCAGAGGGTTGAAGGGCACAGTGACGGGAGCGCAACGCTCAGCTATTTCGACAGTAACGGCAACTTTGTCCGTTCACTCACCTTCGACAAGCAAGGCAACTTGGCCACGTTGGCAGAAGCAGCCAACACCGCCGACACGGATATCGTCTACCATTTCAGAGCTGACCGGACCCTGTCCGAGCGCGAGGTCAAAGTCTCAACCGGCGAAGGCTTCTCGCTCTCGACGTACTTTGATGCAAACGGCAACGCGACATGGGGCGCAACATTTGGCGATACGTCGACAACAGCCCAACGCAGTTTCGATGAGCTTGTTGACTCGGCGACATTGCAGCAGCTGAAGCCGAGCGGCTCCAAACTGGCGGCCGACACGAATCTTGTCAACGGACACCATAGTGTTTTCGTGGATCAAGCTATTCTGAATGCCGTCATCGCAGGCGAACTTGATGGTGCTGTGGATATTGGCAAGTACACCGGCATTGGTCCGCTAGGGGTTACGTTTGACGACATTGCGAACTCCGCCGCATATCTGGAACAGTTCAGCAACCTCACGTCTCTGCCTTCTACCGCGCAAGCTCCCGCCAATGTGGATCTGGGATCGTCATCAGGCCAGCCATCCGGGGCATTACCAGCGCGTACGCCGGTAAACCACACGATCAAACAAAAGACGAACACCGAAACAGGAACGTCTGGTCATGAGGTTACCATTGTCAGCCAAACTCCCGATCCATCGAAGGAACTTGGAGAGTTTTTGATCGCCCCAGGACCAAAAGCCATCAGCGTCTACGGGGGTTCGCCGAACGCCTATGGAGATTTGGGCTCCGGTACCAGGTTTTCCAGAATCGCGGTTGAAACAGGCGAAGTCGTGGGTTCGATCGAGCTGGTTGTCTACTCGACTGGTTTTGACGAGTACGTTCTAGGCGCTAACGGCGAGCAGGTATTCCTCAACAACCATCAGCTTGGTGTCGCAACTGATGGCTCACTCGTCTACCAGCCTAAGGCATCGAGTTCACGATCTGAGCTACTTTTGTCATCGGGTGGCGATGTGAAGGGGTTTTCCTTCTTCAGTAGCGAAGACGAGCCCGGCAATGGGACGTCAAGTCTTACCTCCAGCACTCACTTTGGCGATGGAACCGGTATCGCACGGGTCTTCGGACTAGACGCAAATGGCGACCCCGTAACTGAGGCGCGGTTGGAAGCGTATCAGTTCGACCGGGTTATCGACGGCGGGGCCATCGGATCTGCTTTCGGGTCCTCCGTCGGTTCCGCGCTCGCGGGGCAGAATGTCTTTGCCCAAGTTGCCACCGGCTCCGTGCTGGCGGCGGTGCTGGGGAATCTTGGGCAGGCGATTGATACCTATTTCACCGACCATGCGCTGGTGGGGCAGCCGGAGCTGACGTTTGCCGAGGCGCTCGACACCTCGTTTCCGAGCTTCGGCGCCAATGTGCTGCAGCAGATCCAGGGGGCATCCATCGGCGCCGCCGCCGGTTTCCTGGTGGGCGAACTGGGCGAGGCCCTGGGCCTTGAGTCCGGGTTCGAGGGCCAGCTGCTGCAGGCCGTCGCCGCCCGGACCATAGGCGCGACCGCCAACACCGTTCTGAACAACGCCATCGCCATCTCCAACGGTTCGGCGTCGCCGACGCAGACCCTGTTCTCCGGTCTCAACCCCGGCAGCCTGGCTGAAGCGGGCGCCGGCGCTGTCGGATCGCTGGTCGGCGGCTATCTGGCGCGTGAGCTGGTGACGGCCGAGAGCCAGGTCGGCGCCATCGGCGGCTCAATAGGCGGAGCCGTGGGTTCCGCCATCGGCTTCGGACTCGCCGGGGCGGGGCCGCTGTCGGGCCTTCTGGGGAGCACCGCCTTGACCGGCCTCTTCAGTGCCGCCTTCGGTCAGGCCGTGGGCCAGATCCTGGCCAATGCCATCCTGCCCGGCGTCGGCGCCTTTATCGGCACCATTCTTGGTACGCTTCTTGGAGACCTGTTCGACGACCTGTTCGGAAACGGAGGCTATCCCAAAGCCACGGCGGCCGTCTCGGTCGATTTTGAGACCGGGCTCTATTATGAGAGCGGCACCAATGCTGCCAATGGCGGGGGTGCGCAGCTCGCCCTGGTGACCTCGCTGGCGGAACGTTCCGACGCCATCATGGACAGCTTCATCAAGATGATGGGCGGCGAGAACGCCAACAGCCATTCGCCGACCATCCACTATTACCAGGTCGCCGACGGCTCGGCCTCGGCCGGCCTCCACATCACGGTGATCGCCCCCACCGGAAACGTCCACTACCAGCACATGGCCAACAGCACGATCACCGGCCAGACGGCTGATGAGGCCGTCGAAGACGCGGTGCTGGCCGCCATCAAGGCCATCCAGATCAAGGGAGGCGACCTTTATCTCAAACGGGCGGTGCACAACTCGTCCGCAGAGACCTTGCGCGATTTCTCCGGCAATCTGAAGATCGCCGAGGACTACAAGTCCTATCTCAAGGACAAGGCAGTGATCGACGCCCTGATCGCCGAAAAGCCCAACTCGGCCTTTGCCGCCGGGTGGCTGGTCACGCTATTGAGGGCCGAGGAGCTGGGTTTGACCACCTGGCAGGAGAGCGACTTTTACGGCGGGCTTGAGGGCCTGCTGCAGTCGCTGGAGCTGGAAAGCGCATTCGGCGTGACGGCAGAGGACGCGGTCCTGGAGATCGAGGACACCGTGCTGGCCGATCAGAGCATCCGCAAGGACCTGATCATCAGGGCCGGGCCTGATGCGGCCGCGGAGGTCATCGCCCGGATCAATGGCTTTGAGACGGCCGCCGGCTTCACCACCCAGACCGGCACCGGCACGGTGGGGACCCCAGGGAAAGACATCTGGCAGGCCGCGGACGGGGCAGGCGAGAGCTTCACGGACGGTGCCGCATGGTCGGACGAACACAGCCACGACATCCTGACCGGCGGCAGCGGCGCCGATACGATCGACGGCGGCGAGGGCTGGGATTTCATCCGCGGCGGCGGCGGCAACGATATACTGAACGGCGGGGCGCATGAGGATGTGGTCTACGGCCAGGCGGGCAACGACACCATCCTCGGCGATGCTGAAGGCTGGCTCGGCGGCAGTCCGCCCGAGCTTGGCACCGATCCGGACAGCGCCGTGGGCGCCGATGCCAATGACGGCTCTACCCGCGAGTGGTTCGGCTTCAAACCGCACGAGAGCATCGCCATCGGCAACTACAACTATGCTCCCGAACGCACTCCCTACGGTGCCGACAAGCTCTATGGCGGGACGGGCAACGACATCGTTGTCGGCCTCGGCGGCTCCGACCTGATCTCCGGCGGAGATGGCGACGATCAGCTCTACGGCGGCAACGACGGCGTCCTGGCGAACCAGAACACCGCGCTCTATGACGGCGACGACCTGATCGAGGGCGGCGCGGGCGCGGACATGATCGACGGCGGCCTGGGCCACGATACCGCGAGCTATGCGGGCTCGGCCGAAGGCGTGACCATCGACCTCAATCTGGCCGGAGCGCAAGGCGGCGCGGGCGACGGCGCAGGCGACGTGCTGGCCGGGATCGAAGACCTGATCGGCAGTGATCACGCAGACACGCTAACCGGCGATGTGCAGGACAACATCCTGCACGGCGGGGCGGGCGCCGACATTCTCGACGGCCTGGGCGGAAGCGACATCGTCAGCTATTTCGGCTCGGCCCACGCGGTGAATGTTGATCTGGCGCCGGACCCGGCCCAGCCCGGCCGTGGCGTTGCCCAGACGGTCGAAGCCGCCAGTGATGGCACCCAGACGGTCATTGAGGAAGACACCCTCTGGCATATCGAAGGAGTGATCGGCAGCGAACTCGATGATGTCCTTCACGGCAGCGATGCCGGCCCGGGCATGTTGCTGGGCCGGCGCGGCGACGACCTGTTTACCATCGCCTTCGACGATGTGGAGGTGGCCGCGGGATCTCACGCCACCCGGGTTGAGGGCGGTGCAGGCTTCGACACGCTTTCCCTTGCCCAGCGCACGGCGGGAGCGACCATCGACCTGACGCGCACCGGTCCCGGCAACAGCTACTCCGGCATCGAGCACCTGATCGGCTCATCGTCGGGCGATATGCTGACCGCTGGTGTTGACACCGAATTGCTGCAAGGTGGCGCGGGTAACGATCAGCTGTTCGGACGCTTCGGCAATGATACCCTCATCTTCAACGCCGGTGACGGTGCGGATCTGGTCGATGACACGCAGTTCTTCAGCGTGGCCAGCGACGAGCAAGCTCTAAGGGCCGGCGGCGCCGAGGACCGGATATCATTCGGCACCGGGATCGAATTCCGCCACATCTTCGGCGAGCTGAAGACCGAGGCCTTGCCGGGTTTTCTGCCGGGGCCGCAAGGGGCCCGGACGTTCGAGATCGGCACCGCGATCAGTGACTTCAGCCAGGCGGGCTTCGAACTGGGCATCCGCGACACCAACATCGCTGCCCAGGACTATGTCACCTCGCTCACTCAGGTCTCCGACACCATCGATATCGCGTATGGCGGCTTCTTTGAAGGTTTCAGGTTCGCCGACACAATCACCCATGGCAGCATCTACCAGAACGGCAATGGCGAGCAGATCGATAACCGCTGGTACAGTTACGAGACCTACGAAGTTGAGGCCAATGCCGGCCAGGTCGAGATCCTGCAATTTGCCGATTCAGGCCACCTGGAACTCGGTGAGGTGCGCACGTTTCTGACGGGAAGCGCCGCAGACGACGTCGCTCAGGCCACTGGCCAGGCCACCTGGATATTCACCGGCGAAGGCACCGATCAACTGACGGGAAGCGCACAGGGCGACATCCTGGTCGGCGGCCTTGGAGATGACATCGCGGACGGCGGCTCCGGTGATGACCAATACGCCTACTGGCTCGGCGACGGCCATGACATCATCAGCGACACGGGCGGCCGGGACAATCTGGTGTTCGGCGGCGGCATCACGTGGGACCATCTCAGCATCAGAACCGGCACGCTGTCGATCCAGACCGATCCTTCAAGCTTCGCCGATACCCCCGCCGGCAGCAACGGCACGGACCTCAGGATCGATATCGTCGATCCCGCCGATGCATCCAGCGTCCTGGGTTCGGTCACCATCAGCAACTATCTCGACCGGACAAAGATGGTTGAGAGCTTCCGTCTCTCCGGGCTCAACGCCGCCGTCGTCGCGCTGTCCGCGCTGGCGATCCCGCAAGCCGCCGCTGCGACGGATAGCGTAGAGCTTGAGAACGCCAGTTCGCTGGGACTCTCATTGTCCGAAGTGCTCGCCCATAGCGTCGGAACGGGGTTTGACGACGTCCTCGCCGTCATGGAAGGAGAAAGCCGGCTGGAAGGCCATGAAGGCGATGACACGCTGATCGGCGATGATGGAGAAAACACGCTTCAGGGCGGCGCCGGCGCCGACACGCTGAACGGCGGCCTGGGGATCGATCTGGCCTCCTATGCGGATGCACCCGCAGCCGTCGTCATCGACATGTCCCTGGCCCAGCAGGCCGAGCGAACCGGCGGCGACTTTGCCGAAGAGGGCGACCGGCTCCTCAGTATTGAAGGGGTCATCGGCAGCAGCTTTGACGACATCATCACCGGCAACCGGTTCGACAACATCCTGCGTGGCGGACCCGGTGCTGATCAGCTCTCCGGGGCCGGGGGAAACGACATCCTGATTTTCTCGCTCGCCGTTCAGACCTCAGGGATCGATGTCTATGACGGCGGCAAGGGCTCGGACGCGATCATCTTCGAGTTCACCGCCGATGAATTCACTCGAGCCATCGAGACCGAGCTTGAGAGCTTCCTGGCCTTCGCCACGCAAAATGCCGATCCTGCCGCAACGGCCGGCCCGGACTTCAGTTTCTCCAGCTTCGATCTGACGGTCACAAATGTGGAGCAAGTTGAGGTGCTGGTGGACGGCATGACCAACTTGCTGACGTCGCAAACCAACGATGATCCGGGCGCTGCGGCAGTCACAGTCATCCCTGATCTGGATCCTGATCCCGGCAACACCGGGCGCGCTCCCGGAGCAACGGCCGGCACCGCCACACCTCCCGCGGGCGGCCAAACCGGTGATACCGGAAGCAGCGATCAGGATGACCCGAACGCGGCTTTGGTCTCACCTCCAAGCGACGCGCCTGCACCCACTTCGAACGGGCGCGATCCTGGTGCGACGGCAGGCGCGCCAGTGCCGCCAAATGATCCGCCACTAAATCAAGATAGAGGAATGGACACAGGCGACGACGTGAATGCCGGAGTGATTCCGGTCGTTCCGACAAGCACCGGCGCTCCAAGCGTGGCAGATCGACTTGCCCGTTTCCCTGAACTGTTCACTGAAGATCCCAAGAACGTCATAGTGGGTGACGACGGAGACAACAGACTTGTCAGCATGAGTTTTGACGAGGTTCTCATTGGCGCAGCCGGAAGTGACACATTCGAGTTCGCCGGCAGCTTCGGCGCCGATACGATCGTGGGTTTTGATGCACTGGATGATGACGAGAAGATCGACCTGTCGGGAGTTTCGGGGATCACCGATTTTGCTGATCTGCAAACGAACCACCTGTTCGTTCTGAACGGACATGCCATTATTGCGAACGAACAGGATTCCATTACACTCGCTGGTGTCACCTTGAGCCACTTGAACTCTCTGGACTTCGCCTTCTGACCCTCAACGGTCTCGCAAGATCGACCCAAACAGTCCTTCTGACACCGCAACCGGTTTTTCTCTCAGAGGCAAGAATTTGCACAAACTGCGCGTGATGCTCTCGTTTGCGCCGACCGCATTGCCTGTGAAACTGGCCGCATGGCCTGCATTGTAGATTGCGCATAAGAGGAGTGCGCCGCGTTGAGAGAAACCGCAGTGCATATCGTCGAAGCGAGCCGTAACTCGTCATCGTTCAAAGTGTGGCTACTGGTTGCGCCGCCCTCTTGGTCTCCTTGATTGACGCCATGCCGAAAGCGAGCGGACCGGTATCGTGCTTAGGACTCCCGGTGATGGGGGAGTGCCACATCCAGCTTGACCCTCTCGTGTTGACGATCTCAGGTTACCTGCAAGCATGCTGCTTGGAATAGATCTGACAGAGCTCTGCGTCGGGCCTGTAACTCGTTTGCCATGCGGCGGAAGGTCTGACGCACATCCGCGATAATCAACGTCCTTGCTTACGCAACATCGGGCAGGCCTTCAAAGGTGCCATGCTTGGCTTCTACGTCACGCAGCGGCCTGCCCGAGGCGCGGGTGACGGCGAACACCTGACCCTGGAATGAAATCCCACAGCGGTGCCACCGTTGCCACGCGCCAGCATATTGCCGCGCTCACCAAGCGCATGCGTGAAAGCGGTCCGCGAAACCGATGCGGCCTGACATTCCTGGATCAGGGCTTTCTGATCACCCGCGTGGAAACCGTGCTGTTTGGTTTTCTGCCATTCCGCCGAAGTGAAGTTGCGCGGAGACCATTGCGCCGATCAGTCTGTTCTATGACCTATTCAAAGCGTTCGATGGGTACGGATTCGGTCTGAGGAGAAGACAGCGAAACCGGAAACAGAAACTGTCGGCCTTTGGTGCCCTGACTTACCACCTGGGGCTCCGTCAAAGCCCCGAGTATATCGATGCGGAGAAATTCTCGGACTTCATGTAGCTCCACAAGGTCGTTGTCATTGAGACGGGTTGGCTGCAGCACCAACTGCTTGGCGCCGACGCGTTGGGTGGCTTTCAGGATCACGGTTCATGTTTCCCTGATCCTGAGCGCCTTCAACAACGAAGTCTTCATCGCGCGAATGTCATCACGGACGATACGAAGCGTCTCTTCAACCTCCGCCGGCAAAACGAGTGTCTAGCCCCCATGTTTTGGGCCACTGATTTGCGGTTTCTCTAATAAGGTCTCAGGCACTGGCGCTTGCATTTTCAGGGCCTGATGCGGTCTGGTGTGGTTGTACTGTCTGAGCCAGAGATTGATGACGATTTGGGCCTGTTCTGTGGTTGAGAACCACTCAGCGTTCAGCACTTCATTGCGCAGGGTTCCGTTGAACCTCTCATTGTAACCGTTCTCCCAGGGCGAGCCGGGGTAGATCTGGATAGATTTGATACCTACACGGCAGAGCCAATCCTGCAGTGGGGCGGCTGTGAACCCAGGACCATTGTCGGAACGGATGTATGCTGGTCTGCAGTGTCTGATGAGCAGCGGATAGATCGCTTCCAGGACATCGGTTGAGCTCATCCTCGTTCTGACGGCAACGCACAGAGCCTGACGGGTGCACTCATCGAGCACCGTGAGCATCTTGTAGCGTCGGCCCGTGCTCAACTTGTCATGGACAAGATCAACGCTCCAGATGTGGTTGGGATGAGTGGGCCTCAGCCGGATGATGGAACTGTTCTTGTGATAGAGCCGTTTGCGTCGCTTGTGACGATGAGGCAGCTGTAGGCCCTCCTGGCGCCAGAGCCGCTCCACTTTCTTGTGGTTCACATGCCAGCCTTCGATCCGCAGCAGATGCGCGATCTTGCGATAGCCATAGCGCCCATATTGTTTGGCCAGCCGGATCAAGGCCAATCGCAGGGCGTCATCATCACTTGGGCAGGCGGCCTTGTAGTGAAGAGTGCTGCGGGCCAGGCCGAGGGTCCGGCAAGTGCGCCGCTCCGACGTGTCCAGCTTCTGGCGGGTGTGGGTCAGCGCCTGGCGCAGGTCTTCAGCCGTCAGGCCTTTGGCTTTAAAAAATCCAGGCTCTCTTTGAGGATCAGCTTGTCCAGTTCCAGTTCTGCGACGATCTTCTTCAGCCGAGAGTTCTCCTTCTCCAGAGCCCTCAGCTCAGAAGGCTGCGACTTGCCCATACCACCGAAGCGCTTGCGCCAGTTGTAGTAGGTTGCATCGCTGACACCGACAGAACGACAGGCTGAAACCACATCACTTCCAGACGCAAGGTGCACCTCGATCTCTCGCAAAAGCTTCAGAACGTCCTCATCCGAATACCGCTTCCGGGCCATCTCATCCTCCAGCAGCTTCAGCCGGCGCATCTCGTCCGGCAGCAGCCCGCCATACTTCTTTTTCCAGTTGAAATAGGTCGCTTGCGAAATCCCGGCCTTCCGGCAGATCTCCGCCACAGGCAAACCTTCTTCGCCCTGCTTTAAAATGAACGCCTTCTGAGCGTCCGTGAACCTCGATGCCTTCATCGCTTCCACTCCTTTCCCAGCCAGGAAAATCAAAGCGGAAAACTCTAACTCGAAGTGGGGGAGATTCTCGGGATCAGATCAAAAGTGGGCAAAGGGCGATTTTGTGCCAACAACGCACATTAGCCGGCTCCTTGGATGCCTCAAGTCAGGGCATCGCATGGCTGCGGAAAGGATTTTGCCGACCTCACAGCGATGTCACCGCGGACCTGATTGGAGAGATCAGAGCGTAGCGGGGGCGCACGCATCATGAGCATCGAGTCGCCGTGTCGAGATGTCTGTGTACATGCCCGTCTCTGCAGTAACGTTGGAAATTCAGCATCAGCGGCTTCAGAGTAATTGGCAATCAAGTTTGGACCAGATCTAAATAATATGAAATTTTCGCAAATATAGTATGCTGCAAGAAGTATGAGGTGGGCGATCCAAGATGCCTGGCTCGCGTCTCGATCTTATCTTTATTCGCCTATATTGGGAGCTGTCCAATGGGATACGACGCGTTTATCTCCTACAGCCATGGTGCCGATCTTGCGCTGGCGCCTGCAGTGCGCGATGGGCTGCAGCGCCTGGCCAAGCCATGGAACCGGCGGCGCGCCCTGAATGTGTTCCTCGATCAAACGTCACTTGAACTGTCCTCTGAACTGGGTGGATCGCTGGAAGAACGGATCGAGGACACGCGCTGGCTGGTTCATTTCATGTCGGAGGAAGCTGCGCGGTCGCGCTGGGTCGCAGAGGAGATCTCCGAGTGGTCGGAAAAGAAATCGAAAGAACAGATGGCCCTGGTGCTGACATCCGGCGAGGTCGTTTGGGACGACGCGGCCAAGGACTTCGACTACGAGCGCTCGACGGCCGTGTCGGAGGGCATGCGGGGGGTGTATACCGGGCAGGACAGCGAGCCTCTGTTTCTTGACCTGCGCTGGACCAAGGACGTTGCGGACGGCGAGAAGTCGCTCGACCTGAACCACCTCAAGTTTCGCGACGCCATCGCTACAGTGGCGGCGCCCATTCATGGAATGCCAAAGGACGAGCTCGAGGGTGAGGACATCCGCCAGTTCCGCCTTGCCCGGCGCCTGCGCCGCGCGGCAATCAGCGGGCTGGCAATACTCACCGTAATCGCCGTTGCGGCGGGCATCTTTGCCTGGATCCAACGCGACGAAGCCATCGTCCAGCGCGACAATTCGGAGGCGCGACGTCTGGCGACGGCCGCCATTTCCAATGCCGCTGAGCAGACCGACGTTGCGATGCTGTTGGCCTTGGAGAGCCTCAATACGACCAAGACCAACGAGGGATGGGAAGCTCTGTT
>JBCCEL010000202.1:0-10806 GCA_039030315.1 Pseudomonadota bacterium | reverse complement strand
CATCTTTGCAACGGGCGCTCTTCTTGAGACCTTGATGGCTTTCGTCATTGCCGATGCGAGCCCGGATGTGATCGCCAATATCGACCGTTTCCACGCCCGCCGCCATGCTCTTGGCATCTACCGGGAAGAGAAGGGAGACTAGACCATGAGCAATCCCGTTCTGGTCCGCTCGCTTGAAGCGAAGTACTACACCGACCCCGCGATCTTCGAGGCCGAGCAGAAAGGCCTGCTCTCCCGGACCTGGCAATACGCGGGCCACGCCTCGCAGGTGGAGAACACCGGCGACTACTTTGCGTTCAAGATCGCAGGCGAAAGTCTCTTCTGCATCCGCGGACGTGATGGCGAAGTCCGTGCCTTTTACAATGTCTGTCAACACCGCGCGCACGAGCTGGTGAAGGATACCGGCAACTGCAAGGTCGTGGTCTGCCCCTATCATGCCTGGACGTATGAGCTCTCCGGACAGCTCAGGGCCGGCCCCAATATCAAGGCTGTTCCGGGGTTCGACCGCAGCGAGATCTGCCTCACGGAGGCCAGGGCGGAAATCTTCAACGGCTTCATATTCGTGAACCTGGATCCCGACGCCAGGCCGATGGACGAATGGTTCCCGGGCGCGCGCGAAGAGCTGAAGGCCTTCGTCCCGCACATCGAAGAACTGAAACCGCTGGAGTGGGTCGAGATCCCGGAGGACTGCAACTGGAAGGTTTCGGTGGAGAACTACTCAGAGTGCTATCACTGCTCCCTCAATCACGTGACCTTCTCCACCGGGGTTGTGAAGCCGGAGACCTATGACATCCAGCCCCAGGGACATTGTCTGCGCCACACCACCGAATGCCAGAACCTGGACAGCATGAGCTATCCCATCGACCTGGATGCCAACGCCCATGCCGGTGACTATTCCTCCTGGTTCCTGTGGCCGCTGTTCTCCTTCCAGGTCTATCCCGGCAATGTGCTCAACACCTATCACTGGCGCGCGGAGGGACCGGCCTCGGTTACTGTCTGGCGTGGGTGGTACACGGTTGGCGGCAACGAGTCCGACGTCATCCGCAACCTGGCCATCCAGGACCGGGAGACCACGGTTGAGGAAGACATCCGGCTGGTGGAATCCGTTCAGCGCGGCCTCAACAACCGCGGCTACCGTCCCGGCCCGCTGGTGCTCGATCCGCGCTGCGGAGTAAATTCCGAGCACTCCATCAAGGCGCTACAGCAGTGGATGCGCGAGGGGGTCGAGCAATAATTGCAATTCGGCTGCCCATGCTCCGGCCAGGCTATGCAACTCACTTCCGGATGAGCGGCCGTTGAGCACAGTACTTCATGGCAGACGACTTGAGCAGAAATCCGAACTCTTCGGGAGACTTGCAGGCGCCGGTGACGCTCCAGCCCGATCCGTCATGAATGAAGGGACAGAAGCTCTTCTGGTTCCGCTCAACGAAATGAACCGCGCAGGCCAGCGCCTCGGGACTCTGATCCGCAAAAGCCTTGTCAATGCTGGCTGTCGTCGGCCCGTAAAGCGCAAACATCATCCAGGGAAACACGAGAACAGCGGCAAACAGGGAGCGAAACTTCAACCGTTGAACGACTTCCGACCTCGCCCGGGCGTTGTTCTGGTGATCTGATACCATGGCCGGATTATCCCCGCCGCCGGCGTTGCAGTCAAATGCGGTCCTCAAGCACTCTTTGTCAGGTGCGCCTGCGCAGCCGGTCGAGAAGTGCCGTCCTGAAGATGGTGCCAAGGATCGCGTGCCCCGCCAGGATCGTGCCGCGCAGCGTTCCGGAAATCTTCGAATGGCCGATGCGGGCGCGGTAGTCGACCGGGACTTCGCAAAAGCGAAGCTTCTCCTGTACGGCGCGAAGCTGCATCTCCACGGTCCAGCCGAACGCGCGGTCCTGCATGTTCAGCTTGCCGAGAGCAGCAGTTCCAATGGCGCGGAATGGTCCGAGATCCGTATAGCGCGCACCCCAGAGCAGACCGATCAGCCGGCAGGCGAGCCAGTTTCCAAACTTCTGCTGCGGGGTCAGAGAGCCGCTCTCGGCGCGTCCGAGAGCTCTTGATCCGATGACCATATCGAAATGGTCCGAAGCAATGGGATCAACCAGACGCTCCATCTGGTCCGGATAATCGCTGTAGTCGCCATCAATGAAGACGGTAATGTCTGTGAGGGGAAGTGCGGCGATACCGGCAAGGCAGGCCGCACCATAGGCCCCGTCAGGCTCCCGTGTCACGCTTGCGCCCAGATCATGGGCGACCTCCGGCGTGCGATCGCTCGAACCGTTGTCGGCAACCACAATGTGGTCGACCCAGCCCGGTATCTCCGCCAGCACCTTGCCGATGGCATCGGCCTCGTTCAGGGCGGGAATTATGACGCCAATGACCTTCCCGTGTCGCATGGCTCACCGAGTGCAGAAGCGACTTGGCGCCGGGGAGAAGGATGACACTGGATCCGTCTGGCCCGGGCGCTGAAGTCTGTCAGGAAGGAGTACCGGCAGGAATGTTTAGCTGTGGTAGCTGCCGCGCCGACGCCGCTTCTTGCGCCGCTTTTTCTTCTTCTTTTTGGCTGCGGACTGGGTGCCGGTAGAGAAATTCTGAGCGATTTCGTAGGATTGCACCGCTTTCGCCGTGATCGTTGTGGCGGCGGTGCCCGGGGCGAACGAGCCGATGCCCAGCGCCGCCACCAGGGCGAAAGCAGAAACACCAGCAAATGTTGGCAATATCGATTTTTTGGACATCTGACGTGGGATCCTCGTGGTCTCTGGAGAATTCACCACCACCTATAGGACGAGTTCCGTTCACGGAGATAGACCTGTGTGTTCAACTATGAGTGTGCGGGCCGGTGAGAACCAGAGCACTTCCGCTCACCTGATTGTCACTCTTCGTCAGAGCATTTGCTTTGCAAGAGACGGGGGCGGAAGGCACCTTTTCGGACAACTTCGAACCATCAGACTTTAGAGATCGATCAATGCAAACGCTCCCTTCCCGTCGTGCCGTACTCAAGGCGGCCGCGCTTTCTGCCGCCCTGTTTCTCACTCCCGGTTTCTTCGGAGGCTGGACGTCATCGGCGCCCGAACTCTGGGAGGGCTGGGAGGCCAGCAACCCGAAAAACGCCGCGCCGATTGACCATTCCGTCTGGAACCGGTTCCTGAAAAAATATGTCAATGCGGACGCGACCGGCCTCAATCGCTTCGCCTACGCCAAGGTCACAAGCGCGGATCGGAAGGCTCTGAAGGGTTACATCGCCAGCCTGGCCAAGATCGAAATCACTGACCGTGCCCGGAACGTTCAGTTCGCCTACTGGCTCAACCTCTACAATGCTCTTACGATTAATGTCGTGCTTGAGCACTATCCGGTGAAATCGATCCGCGATATCGACATCTCAGGCCTGCTCGCCAATGGGCCGTGGGGCAAGGCGCTGATCAAGATCGAGGATTCTGACATCACCCTTGATGACATCGAACACGCCATTCTCCGGCCGATCTGGAAAGACCCGCGCATCCACTACGGCGTCAATTGCGCTTCCATCGGCTGCCCCAACCTCCTCAATCAGGCCTTCACCGGCAAGAATGTGAACGCGCTCCTCGACAAGGCGGCGCGCGCCTATGTCAACCACCCGCGCGGTCTCTCGGTGCGGAACGGCAAGGTTACGGTTTCCAAGATCTACCAGTGGTTCGCCTACGACTTCGGAAACTCCGAAAAAGGCGTAATCCGGCACCTGGCCAAATACGCCACTCCGGAGCGCGCGGCGGCTCTCAAGAAGGCTGGCAAGATCTCGGAGACGGTATACGACTGGTCCATCAACGAGTAACGCACGTCAGGTTTCCAGCTGCCGCTCCCGCCAGAAGATGAAGAGGCCGGACCCGATGATGATGGCGATGCCCACCCAGCGCAGAGCGTCGGGAAAGTCGCCGAAGATCAGGTAGCCGAGCAACGTGGCAGACACGATCTCCATGTAGTTGAGCGGTGCCAGTACGGAGGCCGGCGCAAGCCTGAACGCGTGGACAATCAGCAGGTGCATGGTGGTGGCGATGAGAGCTGCAAGCGCCATCCATCCCCATTGTATGAGGCTGGGTTCCTTGAAGGTCAGCAACGGGAACTCGGCGATTGTGCCGGATGCCATGACGACGTTCATGGTCACCACGCCGACGAAACCCGACCAGAACTGCATGGTGAGAACGTCCTCTGACTGGGACAATTTGCTGGTCAGCATCAGATAGAGTGCGAACAGGAAGGCTGCAGCCATGGGCAGGAGCGAGACCAGGCCGAACACCTCGTAGCTGGGCCGGACGACGATGATTGCCCCGATGAAGCCGATCACCACGGCAGTCAGCCTTCGCCATCCGACCCGCTCTCCCAGGAACATGGCTGACAGGATGGTCAGGATCATCGGCTCGATGAAGAACACTGCGATGGCGTCCGCCACCGGCATCCATTTCAGTGCGGTGAAGAAGCAGGTGATGGCTCCGGCCATCAAGACGGAACGTATCGAGTTTAGCCAGAGGTTGTTTGGAAAGAGTCCCGAAAGCCCGTGGGACCACAGGACGAAAGGCAGCAGGAACAGCATCTGAAAGCCGAACCGAGCCTGCGCGACCTGAGCGCCGGAGATGTGCGTGGAAAGATACTTGGCGATGATGTCCATGGACGGCAGGATCAGCATGGCTGCCATCATCAGCCCGAGGCCCCTGGTCAGGTCCGCAGAAGTCCGCCCACCATTCATGGCGCAGGACACTGGGGAAGATTGCTGCTTTGGGCAATCTGAAATTGTTGACCTGACGCGCGACTTGTGGCCGTTAGCGCCAGACCCGTACCCGACCGGAGACCAGCATGCCGTCCCTCGAACAGACAAGTTCCATCGCCTGCTTTGGTGGCAAGCAGCAGCAGTTCACGCACAAGAGCGATTCCTGCAAGTGCACCATGACCTTTTCGGTCTACCTGCCGCCGCAGGCCGAGGCGGGAAAGGTTCCGGTTCTGTGGTGGCTGTCAGGTCTGACCTGTACGGACCAGAACTTCGTGACCAAGGCGGCCGCCCAGGGCCATGCTGCCGAACACGGGATCGCTGTGATCGCACCGGACACCAGTCCCCGCGGAGACGATGTGCCGGACGATCCGGACGGGGCCTATGACTTTGGCCTCGCTGCCGGATTCTACGTGAACGCGACCCAGCGCCCCTGGTCCGAGCACTATCACATGTACTCCTACATCGTGGATGAACTGCCCGGCATCGTTGGATCGGAGCTCCCTCTCGACATGGACCGGCAGGCGATCTCGGGCCATTCCATGGGCGGTCATGGCGCCCTGACGATCGCATTGAAAAATCCAGGCCGGTTCCGTTCGGTCTCCGCATTTGCGCCGATCGTTTCGCCCCTGAACTGCCCGTGGGGTCACAAGGCGCTGGGCGGTTATCTCGGTGATGACCGGGAAGCCTGGGCCGAGCACGATGCGTCTGCGCTGGTCGGCAAGGCGGAAGAAAAGCTGCACCTGTTCGTGGATCAGGGAGATGCCGACAGCTTCCTCGACGATCAGCTGAAGCCCCATCTTCTTCAGGAAGCCTGCGATGCGGCCGGCCATCCGCTCACCCTGCGCATGCAGCCAGGCTACGATCACTCCTATTTCTTCATGCTCAGCTTCATGGGCGATCATGTCCGGCACCATGCCGAAGCCCTGAAGTGATGGGAGAGTTCATTTCCGCGTTATGTGGAGCCGCTAGTTTCGGCGAATGAGTGTAAGAGTTTACACCGTCCTTGTGCTCTGCACCGGAAACTCGGCGCGTTCGATTCTGGCCGAGGCGATTCTGAACAGGCTCGGTGAGGGTAGAATTGTTGCCGGTTCGGCCGGCTCTCAGCCCAAGGACGAGCCTCACCCACATGCACTGAGATTGCTCGAAGACAAGGGCTATGACACCGGTTTTGCCCGGTCAAAGAGCTGGGACGAATTCGCCGGCAGCGGCGCACCTGCGATGGATCTCATATTCACCGTCTGCGACAGCGCGGCCGCGGAAGCCTGCCCTGTCTGGCCGGGTCATCCTGCAACCGTGCATTGGGGCATCCCGGATCCGGCGGCGGCGATCGGCAGGGACGACGAGATCAGGGCCGCATTCGAATTGGCCTACGGACAGCTGGAGGAACGGGTCCGCGCCTTCCTCGACCTGCCGCTTGGAGACATGGCGATGCCGGAGCTCGTCAAAGAGCTCCGGCAAATAGGCGAAACCGCCAACTGATCTGGACACACAGTTTCCCCCATCCGTCGCTCCCGCGCAAGCGGGAGCCCAGGGAGGTGCGCTCGGGACAAGTTTCCGTGGCCCTGAATGCCCGCCTTGGCGGGCATGACGCCTGTTGATCGTCTTACGACTGCTGGCTGAGCGCGCTGATCAGGGCACCGAGATTGTGCTCGAACATCGTCTCGTAGCTTGTCGCCGGGCCGCCCCGTTCGGAGAGCGCATCGGAGAACAGCCGCCCGCCAATCTTGATGCCGGTTTCCCGTGCAATCTGCTGGATCAGTGCCGGGCTGGTGATGTTCTCAACGAAGAGGGCGCCGGCTCCGGTCTTCTTCAGATGATCAATCAGCTCGGCCAGTTCCTTGGCAGAAGGTTCAGCGTCGGTGTCGATGCCGACCGGCGCGAGGAAGGTGAGGCCATAGGCGTTCTCCAGATACCCGAAGGCGTCATGGGCGGTGACCACCGTGCGCTTGCCTTCAGGCAGTTTTGCAAGTGACGACTTTGCCTTTTCATCGAGCGCCTTCAGCCGTGCCGTGTAGGCTTCGGCATTGGCCATGTATTGCGCTGCGTGCTCCGGGTCGGCCTTGGCCATGCCTTTCGCGATATTGGCGACATAGATCATGCCGTTGGTCAGGGCGTTCCAGGCGTGCGGATCGACTTCTCCGTCGACCTTCAGCGGGGTCACGCCTTCAGTTGCAACGAACACTATTGCCTTGGTGCCGGAGTTGTCGATCAGGGATTGGGACCAGGTTTCAAAGCCCATGCCGTTGACAAAGATCACCTTGGCATCGGCGACCGCCTTCGCATCACGCGCGTTCGGTGTGTAGACATGGGCATCGGCGTCCGGGCCCACGATCGTCGTGACCTCGGCAAGATCGCCGGTCACCTGGCGGACCATGTCCCCCAGGATGGAGAAGCTGGCAACGACCTTGACCTTGTCATGAGCCATGGCCGGGAAGGCGCTGAGCGCGAGGCCTGCAAAGAGCAGAGCACTAAGTATTCTCTTCATAGACGTTCACTCCTTGTTTGACGTCAGGTTGACCGGCAGGGTCATCCTGCCGGCGAAGCGGGTTGAGGCGCACACCGGCATGAAAGCCTTGCGGTGCAAACAATAGGCTGATGACGAAGAAAACGGCCGCCACCAGAACGATGGCCGGGCCCGAAGGCACATCCGGCAGGTAGTAGGAAACGATCAGTCCGGCCCAGCAGCTGAGAAGCGCGAAGAGGAAGGTCAGGATCAGGTATCCGGTGATGGTCGAGACCCAGTAGCGCGCTGCTGTTGCTGGCAGGATCATCAGTCCGACCGCCATCAGGGTGCCCAGCGCCTTGAAGGCGCCGAGCAGGTTGAGCACCACCAGGAACATGAACCACTGGGTCACCAGGCCGGGACGCAGGCTCTGGCTCTCGTGGAAAACAGGATCGATGGTGTTGATGATCAGCGGCCTGAGGATCAGCGCGAAGCTCACCATCGTGATGGTCGCGGTCGCCCCGATCAGGATCAGCGTCTCGTCGTCGATCCCCAGGATCGAGCCGAACAGGAAGCTCTTCAGCGGCACAGCGGAACCGGCCGCGGACAGGATGAAGATGCCCAGAGCAAGTGCGATCAGGTAGAGCGAGGCAAGGCTTGCGTCCTCGCGGATGATGGTCATGCGGGCCAGAAGGCTGGTCAGCGCCGCCACTGCAATACCGGCCGTCAGCCCGCCAACGATCATCGAAGCGACGGAAAGCCCCGCAACCACAAAGGCGATGACGATCCCGGGCACAATCGCGTGGGCCATGGCCTCGCCGGCCAGCGACAGCCGCCGCAGCACCAGGAATGCGCCGACCGGAGCGACGGAGAAACTGAGTACGGTGGTTGCCGCCAGCGCCCGGATCATGAAGTCGTACTGGAGCCACTCAAACATGACTGGCCTCCGGCGCGGTGTACATGCCCTCAAGCCACGCCGCCTGGCTTTGCGACATGTAGCCGTGATCGACCAGGTTGAGTGGCGTCAGTGTCTCTCGCGGGGGGCCGAAGCGTGCGCTGCCATTGCCAAGCAGCAGCGCGGCGTTGCAGTGCTGCAGGACGGCGGAGAGGTCATGCAGGACGAGAATCACTGCGCGGCCCTCGGTGGCCCAGTCGTCGATAAGGGTGAGCAGAGCGGCTTCCGTCGTCTGATCGACGGCGGTGAACGGCTCGTCCAGAAGGATCAGCGGTGCATCTTGCACCATGGTGCGCGCAAACAGGGCCCGTTGCAGCTGGCCTGCCGAGAGCTGATGGAGCGGCATATCGGCGATCTCTGCCGTGCCCGTGCGTTCAAGGGCGGACGCGATCAGGACCTGGCATGCGCTGTCGACCCTGCCGAAAAATCCCAGACCTGACCATGCACCCATGGCCGCCAGGTCGCGGACTCTGATGGGAAAGCGATTGTCGAATTCCGTCCGCTGGCCGAGATAGGCAATCGTCTCGGGCCTTCCGCCAGGCCACCCGAGCTTGCCCCCGAGGGTCGGCAGGGCGCCCAGCAGGGTCTTGATCAGTGTCGATTTCCCCGAGCCGTTATGGCCGACAACGGCAAGCACTTCGCCGCGCGCGAGCTCGAAGGAGACGTCCCGGACAACGGGAACGTCCCGGTAGCCGAGCCGAAGCCCGGTGGCCGTTAACAGACTGGACTGGATCATGGACCTGGGGCGCGCTTAGGCGCCAATGGTCGCAACGATGATGGCCCACAGTCCTGCGCACGCCACGCCGACAGCGATCAGATGATACAGCGTACTGGCTGATGTAAGGTTGAATTCAGACCGGCTTTGGGCCGGAAGATCTTGCGGAGGCATTGTCATCTCCCATGGGGACACCCGCCCCAGATAAGGGTTTCAACATGCCTGGCAGGTCTTCTGGCTCGCGGTTATCGGGTTTGATGTGCTCGCCTTCCCAGGGTTAACCCCAGTGGCGTTGAGTGAGCACCCCTACCGCACACAGTTGCGGGTACAGCCCCGGATTTGCTCCCTGATGGGTACGGCGCACCGGGTTCTCTATTAAGCCTCAGCCTTTGGCGTCGGAACACCAAGCGGAAGTGATTTAACAATCGTCCACTGACGCCGTCAAGAATGCAATTTTGTTACCGCGGTCAGCTGCCGGGTCCGCCTTTCCGCGTCGTAACCGAGAACGGATCAAAGGCCACGGTCTGTGCGCTAGCGGGCATCAGCCATTCGCCGTGTGCGGTGAGCCTGTTGTGACCTGCCGCCGAGCGCCGCTCGAACACCTCGCAGGATTTCCGGGCACCGTTGTCGCCGAAATCCGCCCAGGTTTCGTGCAGCGCTCCGTCCTGATCTGTGGTGCGCAGGAAATACCGAACCCTTGCGCCGGATTGATATTCCCGGACGTTTCCAACGGATTGGTGGCGGATCCTAACCAGATGTCGGCACTGTCCGGCCGAGCTGACGTTAATGGGTTCGGACTGGATTTCCGTGGCGACCACTCTTTCGCCTGCAGCATCGAGAAAGGCCATCACGTGCTGGTCCTCGCCTCCGCTGCTCCTGTCCGTGAACACCGCCAGCTCACCAAAGCAGGTACGGCCGAAAAAGGCGAACTGGCCCAGAGCCTTCTGGGCCTCCGGCCGGCTCTGTCCCAGCTCGGGGACGTTCGCATCGGGAACGGTGAACCAGGACCAGACGGTGCCGGCTATGGCGATGCCGAGGACTGACAATGCGGATTGCCAAAGCATGCCACAACTATGGCCGGTGTCCTCCTGCTTCGGCTACTGGTGCAGATTGCCGCAATTGCGCCGCGCCCCGGTGTCACATGGGTTGTGCTTGATGATCGTGGGATGACGCGGGCAATGACCGGAATGACCAAGATCGAGCAGAAACTTGCTTCTGTCCTGCTGACGCTCTTCATGATCCTGCACGCGCCCTTTGCCGGGCTCATGACGGCACACGCTGCCGTGCCTTCTGGCGGTGGGCCGCTTGTCATCTGCGCCGGGGACGGTTTCACTCAGGTTCCAGGCACGGACCGTGCGATCCTGCCGGCGCATGCCGAGGATTGCCTTTGCCCTGCCGGAACGCCTTGTTCGGGCGCTGATGCGTCCGGCGCAGCCGCGGCGTTCCCGCTCCGGTTGCCGCCCTTGATGCTCCTAGGGCAAGGCGCGCAGGAGCAATCACCTGCCGTATCGAAGTCCGGCTGGCGGCCCGGCACACCCCGGTCTCCCCCGATGCGGTTCATCTGACCAGCTCAAACAGATGAACGATGTCCGGCCACCCGTGCCCGTGACCAACAGACCGCATTGGAGAAACCTGAAATGAACAAGCTGATTACCCTCGCCGCAGCCGCGGCCGTCGCCGCGCTCTCCCAAATCGCCCTGGCCGGCGAATACAAGGCCGGCATGATCATGGTTAAGGAGCCCTGGGCCCGGGTGACGCTGCAGAGCAGGCCCGCCGGTGGCTACCTTACGATCCACAACATGGGTGCGGAAGCTGACACGCTGCTCAGCGCCAGCTCGGCGCCGCATGATGGCCGGTGACATCGAACTGTTCGCTATGCCGCGTGCGGCGTTCTTGCGCAGCGTGCTCTTCAATCACTTGTATCACCACCGAGGCCAGCTCGGCGTCTACCTGCGCCTGCTCGGTG
>JBCCEL010000201.1:0-10854 GCA_039030315.1 Pseudomonadota bacterium | reverse complement strand
CTGCTGATCCAGATTGCGCTGATCGCGTTCCTGGTTCTGGTCATCGGAAGCGCGATCCGCAGCGCGCAGGTCAATCTCACGGCGCTTGGCATCACCAGCGGCTTCGATTTTCTGGAACGGGCCACCGGCTGGAGCTACTCCTTTTCGCTGATCGAGCGCAGTATCGATGACAGATACGCGCGCACTCTGATCATCGGTTTCCTGAACACGCTGTTCGTTGGCCTGACGTCCATCGTGTTCGCCACGCTGCTGGGGTTCATCATCGGAGCGGCGCGCGACAGCCAGAATCCCGGCCTGCAGTTTGCCGCCGGCTGCTACGTGCAGTTCTTCCGCAACATCCCGCTCATTCTGCAGGTGGTGTTCCTCTACTCGATCCTGATCCACCTGCCGGGACCGCGGCAGTCGATCTCGATGCTCGATCTCGTGTTCATTTCGAACCGGGGCATGATGATCCCGACGATGAACATCGGACTGGACGTGGTCCTGGGGCTTGCACTGGCCTCGGTGGCACTGGCGTTCGGCGTGACCCGCCTGGCCAAAAACTTCCTTTCAGGCCTTGGGATCTGGTTGTGCGGCACGGTGCTGTTGATCGCGGCAGCGGCCGCTCTTTTCGCGCCATCGGATGCGGCGCTCTTTTCCATCCCCCAGCTCAAGGGGCTGAGATTTGTCGGCGGCCTGACCCTGACGGTTGAACTGGTCGCCATGATCATCGGCATCGTTCTCTATGGTTCGTCCTACATCGCCGAAGTGGTTCGCGGCGGATTGAAGGAAGTGCCGAAGGGACTGATCGAGGCGGGAGGGTCGCTTGGGCTCAAGCGCTTCACGGTATGGTTCCTGATCAAGATGCCGATGGCCTTGCGCGCGATTATCCCACCGCTCGGCAACCAGTGGATCTTCATCATGAAGGCCACGACCGTCGGCGTCGCAATCGGCTTCAGCGATCTGTTCTACATCGTCTCCACGTCGATCACGCAGTCCGGCCAGACGCTGGAACTGATCTTCATTCTGATGGCATCATTCCTGCTGGTGAACTTCATCATCGCGCAGCTGGTCAATCTCCTGAATGCGCGTCTGGCGCTGAAGGGACACTGAGATGACTGCCCTTGCCCCGGCAGCGCCTTCGAGATTTGTCAGGATACGCGACGATCTGATCTCTCGCGCCTTCGCGACACCATTCGACACCGTCGTCACGTTGCTTGTCGCAGGCGGGCTGGTCTGGCTGCTTTGGGCCCTGATCGACTGGGCGGTCTTGCGTGCGGTCTGGACCGAGGCCGATCTCGATCAGTGCCGTGCGCAAGACGCCGGCGCCTGCTGGTCGGTCATCGATGCCAGGCACAGGCTGATCCTGTTCGGTCTCTATCCTTACGAGGAGCACTGGCGGTCGACCCTGGCCTGCCTCGCGGTGATCGGTACGGTCGTTCTGTCCTGCATCCCGTGGTTCTGGAGCCTGAGAAAGCTGGTGGCCCTCTGGATTGCGGGTTTCGCCGGCTATTTCCTTCTCATGGAGGGCAGCCTGCTTGGCCTGCAGCAGGTCACCACCGACCAGTGGGGCGGCCTATCGCTCACGCTCTTTCTCTTTGCGTCCGTGGTGCTGCTCGGTCTGCCCATGGGTCTGGGCCTCGCTCTGATGCGTCGGGCGAAGCTGCCGGTGGTCAGTCTCGTGGCTACACTGGTGATTGACTTCGTCAGATCGCTGCCACTGCTGACAACACTGTTTACCGCCGCCGTTGTCGTGCCGATCCTGCTGCCCGACTGGCTGCAGGGGGACAAGATCTGGCGGGTGATCATCGCCTTTGCGCTGTTCTTCGCCTGCTATCAGGCGGAGGTGTTCCGGGGCGGATTTCAGGCGATCCCCAAGGGCCAGTTCGAGGCAGGCGCCGCCCTGGGCTTGAGCCACTGGCGCATCCTGGGGCTGATCGTCCTGCCACAGGTCTTCCGCAATGCCCTGCCTGCAACGGTGAACATGGTGGTGATCACCTTCAAGGAGACGGCAATCGTCATCATCATCGGGTTCTTCGACATTCTGGCCTCCGCCGCCGCAGCCTTCGGCACCGGGAAATGGGCGGCCTACTACATGGAAGTCTACGTCTTCGTTGCGATGATCTACTGGAGCTTCATCTTCACGCTCGGCCAGTATGGCGCCTACCTCGAGCGCCGCATGGCGATCTCAAAGCACTGATTGAAGCATTGCTCAGTCGAGCTCGACAGTGGTCCCATCCGCCGTCTCAAGCACGAAGCTGAGGGCCGGTTCATCGGCTTGCGCCACCTCTGCAAGATGGGAAACCTGCAACTGATCGAGCATCCCCGAAATCCGCTCCGGATCAGGATGCCGCAGCCGCACCGTCTTCAGCCGGACACCGAGATCCTGCTGACCCGTGCTTGGGTGCGGGCCGGGTGACCACTCGATAAAGGCCGGCAGCAACCCGCCTTCAGGCAGACTTCCATCCGACGGCACCGTAAGCCGCCAGGTCCGGTCACCACGCGCAAAGTGCACGACCTCGCCGAGATCCACCGGGCTTGCGGCAACAATATCGTCCAGACGATCCGTGTTCACGACCCAGCAGAGCGCCCTGGGCCGTTCCGAGAGCCTCTCCTGCGTGGAACGATCATCCAGCGTGAACCAGCGGACCCGTCCCGGGTCAGGCGCCTCCGGGTCGATGGCGATAATCTCAAGAAAGCTCTCGTTGCCGGCCTGCATGACGCGGTTATGAGTGCTCATGGCATCGTGCTTGCTGCCGCGGGGAACCTCCACGCCAAGGCTCTCTTCAAGGGCAGCCGCGCCCAGCTCAAGAGTGAAGGCTCCAATGGCGAAGTGATCGACCTTGTTCTGCATGACCTTCTCCTGGATCTTAAGTCAGATGATGAATTGATTGTTCGAGGTCCGCGATGAGAGATTCCGGACTTTCATTGCCGATATTGAAACGGATCAGCGTACCGCGGTTCTCCCAGAGAGTGGCCGTACGCATGGCAGACGGGTCGACGGGCAGAGCCAGGCTTTCGAAGCCGCCCCAGCTCAGTCCGACCGAGAACAATCGGAGTGCATCGATAAAGGCGCAGGACTGGGCATGCGTGGCGCTCACGAACTCGACGCTGAAGAGACCGCCTGCGCCGGAGAATTGCGAACTCCAGTGCTCATGCCCCGGGCAATCCGGCAAGGCCGGATGCAGGACACGCCTTACCTCAGGCCGATCGGCAAACCAGTGCGCAATCTTCATTCCTGCTTCATGGTGATTTCTCATCCGCAACTCGAGCGTCCTCAGCCCGCGCAGAGCCAGGAAGATGTCGGTGGCACCTGCCCTGTCTCCATAGGCCAGCACCATGCGGCGCATCTGGTCGTAATGTGCAGCCTTGCAGACAATGAAACCGATCATCGCATCCGCGTGGCCGCAGATGTACTTGGACCCGGAGTGCGCCACGATATCCACTCCGAGTGACAGGGGTTGGCAGAAGACCGGCGTTGCCCAGGTTCCGTCCAGTATCGAAATGGCCCCGTGCGCGCGGGCGGCATCTGCGATTGCGGCGATGTCCGGAACTTCGAACGTCCCAGAACCGGGCGCTTCAAACAGCACCGCCGAGGTCGCGTCCCTCATGAGGTCCGCGACGCCGGATCCGATTATGGGATCGAAATAGGTTACGTCCACACCGAAGCGGATCAGGACGTTGTCACAGAAGAGGCGCGTCGGCCCGTAAACATTGTCTGCAACGAGCACATGCGCTCCCGCTTCTGCCGCCGCCATTACCGCAATCGACACGGCGGTCAGGCCGGATGACACCGAGATGCAGCCGTCACCACCCTCAAGTTCGGCCATCATGTTTTCCAGCTCGAACGTCGCCGGGTTGCCGTAACGGCCGTAATAGAGCGTCCCGGTCTCGTACCTCGTCTCTCTCGCCTGTTCGAACTCAGCCACAGTGTCGAACAACATGGTCGAACTCTGGTAGATCGGCAGATTGACCGCCCTTCCGCTGATCTGGGGATTGCGGCCGAGATGGACTAGGGAATCGGTGAGCATTGATTGATGGTCTGACATAGCGCTGCCGGGGAAGAGAAAAACATTACGATACGGATGTCGATATGCGAAACATCTGTTCTTTATGTTAGCACAGTAGGCAAAGCAACAAGCCGTTGAGCAGGAAGGTGTCCGTTGAGCAGCACAACCGAAGTTCAGACCGAGCCCCAGACGGCAAAGGTCGACTCAACTCTCGCAAAGGGTCTCAGTGTTCTTGACGCTCTGGCGGGTGCCCCTGACGGCCGCGGCGTTACCGAACTCTCTCGCGAACTGGGGCTCAGCAAGTCAAACACTTTCCGGCTGCTCAAATCTCTAACTGTCCTTGGTTATGTTCGCCCCGGTCCGGACAAGTCCTACCGAGCCACCATGAAAGTCTGGCAGGTCGGTCAGAAGGTTCTCAATAATCTCAACCTCTCGGACCTCGCCCGCAAGGAGATGCGGAAACTCTCCGAAGAAACGGGAGAGGCGATCTATCTTGCCGTGCCCGAGGGGCTTTCGATAATTTACATCGACAAAATCGATGCGACCCAACCTATCAGTTCCTTCACCCCCAAGGGTGGCAGTGCCCCGATCCACTGCGTCGGTACCGGCAAGGCTCTTCTTGCTGCGAGCTACGAAACACTGCGCGACCGCGTGAAGGATCACCTTGTGAAGTTCACGGATGAAACCATAACCGATATCGAGAAGCTCGATGCCGACATTCAACTCACAGTCGCGCGCGGATATGCCATTGACCGGGGCGAATACCGCAGGCGGATTTTCAGCTTCGGCGCAGCTATCTACTCTCCAGATGGTCAGCCTATTGCTGCCATAGGCGTTTCCGCTCCGGATGTGAACCTCACCGGCGATCGGGCCGAGGAGATATGCGCCCTTGTTGCGGCAGCCGCCAATGCGGTGACCGATGCTATCGCTCAGACCTGAGCTAAATTCAGCCGCGATAGTGAAATGTATTTGTGCCGATATGCAGCACAATCTTTCTATATATTGACACGATAGGGCGCATCGTTCAGATTTAATTGTTCCTTCCTTTGCTCCGCAAAAGCCCGCGATATGACCGATCCAAAGCCGAGAACTGCCATCTCTCTGTGGGACCTGTCCGCGGAAGAACCTGACTACGCTTCCGAGTTCGCTGGCAATTGCGCGACGGAACTGGCCATCGTCGGCGGAGGTTTCACAGGTCTGTCCACTGCCCTGCACGCAGCTGATCTCGGCATCGACTGCCACGTGCTGGAAGCGCGGCACATCGGTTACGGTGGTTCAGGGCGCAATATCGGTCTGGTGAATGCAGGACTCTGGCTGCCTCCGCAAGACGTCCAGGCCCGGATCGGCGACAGCCACGGTGCACGTCTCATCAAGGCGCTGGGCGACGCCCCTGCCTATGTTCTCTCCCTTATTGAAAAATACCAGATCCGATGCGAAGCAACACGCTCCGGCACGATCCACGCCGCGCATTCTCCGAAAGGCTATGAAGATCTTGCCCGGAGGGCCGAGGAGTGGCACCGGCTCGGCGCCCCGGTTGATCTGTTGAGCCGTGAACAGGCAACCGACAAGATCGGCACCAAGGCATTCTTCGGAGGTCTCCTGGACCGTCGCGCTGGAACGATCAATCCTATGGGTTATGTGCGTGGGTTGGCACGTGCCGCACGAGGCGCAGGGGCCACGATCTCAACTGGTGTGACGGTTCTTTCGCTCGACCGTGACGGAGACGCCTGGCGCGTCACCACGGATCGGGGCGAGGTAAGGGCAAAGTCGGTCGTGCTCGGCACTAATGCTTATTCTGACGGTTTGTGGCCGGGGCTGAAACAGACCTTCACCATGATCCACTACTTCCAGCTGGCCACAGAGCCCCTTGGGGATCGAGCAAGAGAGATCCTCCCCGAACGGCAGGGCCTCTGGGACACCGGCGCGATCATGTTTTCGCTGCGGCGTGATGCCTTCGGCCGCCTGATCGTCGGGTCAATGGGCAAGGTCGTCGGAGGCGAGAACGGGCTCTCGAGGCGTTGGGCAGAGAAAAACCTTTCAAGGCTTTTTCCTCAGCTCGGAACCGTCAAATTCGAGAAGTCCTGGCATGGGCAGATCGCCATGACGCCCGACCATCTCCCACGGATTCACCGGCTGGCGGAAGGGCTTTACACACCGATTGGCTACAACGGCCGCGGCATCACACCGGGCACCATATTCGGCAAGGCGATGGCTGAGCTTCTCGCCGGCGGAAAGGAGGCGGACCTCCCACTGCCGATCACAGGAATGCAAGTGGTGGCGACGGCCCCCATCATGTCGCGGCTCTACCAGATGGCGTTTACCGCCAACCAGGTTCGCAAGAGCTTCTGAACAGTGACGTATTTCATGACTGAGCTTCGAAGGAGAACGTAACGAAAATGGCTGACCGTCCGATTGCACTTGTGACTGGGGCCGCCCAGGGCATCGGCCTGGCCTGCGCAAACGCGCTGGAGGAACTGGGAGCGCGGCTGGTTCTTTGCGACATCAACGAGGACGGGCTTGAGCGCGCAGCCGACGCGTTGGGCAATTATGCGGTTGCCATTAAATGCGATGTTGGGAGTCCTGAGCAGATTGACGCAATGTTCGAACGGGTCGAGACGGATCACGGGGCGGTGTCGATCCTGGTCAATAACGCCGGCATCGCTCGGCCGTGTAACTTCCTTGAAACAACACTCGACGATTTTCGCGCCGTTGTGGAGGTGAATCTCACAGGCACGTTCGTAACAACTCAGCGCGCGGCGCGAACCATGGTCACGCAAGGTATCGAGGGCTCGATCGTGAACATGTCCTCGATCAACGCGATTGTCGCCATTCCCCAGATCGCCGCCTATTGCGCAACCAAGGGCGGTCTCATGCAACTCACGAAAGCCGCCGCGCTTGCCCTTGCGCCGCACAACATCCGTGTAAATGCGGTTGGACCCGGGTCAGTCGACACCGAGATGATGGCCAGCGTCAACGCCAACCCGGAAGCAATGAAGATGGTGCTCTCGCGCACTCCTTTGAAACGGATCGGCACGGCACGGGAGATCGCAGACGTGGTTGCCTTCCTGGCGAGCGACAAGGCCAGCTACATCACAGGTGAGACGATCTACGTCGATGGTGGCCGGATCGGCATGAACTACACTTGCTAGAACCAGAGCAGAGCTGCACGATGGCGTATCAAAAACTCGAATCTTTGCCGATAATCGGCGAGGCACAAGTCTCCTCTCTGTTAGAGTGGGACCCGCTGATCGACGTGCTTGAGACAGCGATGATGTCGTTTTCCGCCGGGCAGGTCGAGCAGCCTGTCAGACAGATGGTTCCGGTACCAGGACACGATGCCATCATCGCCGCAATGCCCGCCGTAGGTGATGCGATGGCGGTCAAGATCGTGACGCTCTATCACGACAATGCAGGAACCGAGTATCCTACCCACCAAGCCGTCATTCTGGTTTTTGAAAAGGAGAATGGCTCGCCTGTCGCTCTGCTCGACGGGCGATTGATAACCGAAATGCGCACAGCCGCCGGAGCCGCCGCCGCCGCCCGCAAACTGGCGCCCCAAGATCCGGATGTTGTGACAATCATGGGCAGCGGCGTTCAAGCCCGTGCGCATGTCGCCGCGCTATCCGCCGTCCGGAACTGGCGCGAACTCAGGATCTGGGCAAGATCGCCTGAGTCCGGCCGGAAGCTCGCCGAAGAGGTTGGCGCAACTTTCATCAACGATGCCGCACAGGCCGTGCGGGACGCGGACATCGTTGCTTGCACAACCGCTGCGAAAGAACCGATCCTTTGTGGCGATTGGTTGAAGCCGGGAACTTTTGTCAGTGCAGTCGGGTGGAACACCGCTGATGGCCGCGAGCTCGACGACGGCGTTATGGAAGGCTGCGTGATTGTTGAATCCAGAGACGCGGCCCTTGACCAATCCGGCAACGTCCGCGGTTCGGGCTGCGAGGTGTTTGCCGAGATAGGAGAAATCTACGCTGGCGACAAGCAGGTTCCCGACGGAGCAAGCGTTGTATTCGATTCCGTGGGCATTGCCATCATGGACGTGGCAGCTGCCAATCTCGTTTGGAAACTGGTCGAGGCGAGCGCGAAGAACTGATCGGACAGGAGGAGGAAAAAAATGAAAGCTGGCGATTATTCCGTCGAAGAGTACGTAGCAGACATTCGGGCCATCGCGTCCGAGGAGAGTGACCACGGCGGCATCACCAGACGGATCAAGCCATTGGCCCTGCGTCTCGCTGCAGACCGGTCATGGTTCAAGGATGAGTATCGGCACTGTGATCCGGATCAGGGCTTTGGCGTCCACTTGCTTCACGAGGAGGAAAATCACGATCTCGCGGTGTTTGTTCTCTCCTGGCTGCCCGATCGCGGCACGCTACCCCACAATCATTTGACGTGGGCCGTGGTCGCGGGGATCGAGGGCGAAGAATATGAAGTCGGCTATGACAGGCTGGATGATGGCTCGAAGCCTGGATATGCGGAGCTAGGCAAGTGTGGTGATGCTATCCTACGGCCAGGAGATGTATCGGCCTGCATGCCTCAGGATATACACAGTGTCTGGAACACCGGCAGCGAGGTGTCCGTCTCACTGCACACTTACGGCCGACATCTCAATCACACGGGTCGTTCTGAATTCGACCTGGAAGCAAACGCCGAAAGACCGTTCATGGTGAAGGTTGAAGAATGAGCAGGCAAACCGGATTTCCTCTGGCCGGAGTCCGAGTGCTCGAGTTTGGACAGATTGCTGCTGGTCCCTTTACCGGATCTCTTTTGGCAGACCTTGGCGCGGATGTTGTGAAAGTCGAAAGGCCGGATGGAGGCGACGGCATGCGCACATGGCCGCCTCTCTCATCGAAGCCTGGGGAAAATGACGTCTTCAGCGAAAACTTCGCTTCGCTCAATCGCAACAAGCGCAGCCTCGCTCTCGACCTAAAGGATGAGAATGATCTGGAGCGCCTCAAAGCGCTCGCTGCGAAGTGTGATGTCATCGTGGAAAATTTCAGACCAGGCGTCCTTCAGCGCCTGGGCCTGGGATATGAAGCGCTCCGCAAAACCAATCTTCAGCTCGTCTATTGCTCTATCTCCGGGTATGGACAAACGGGACCCTACGCGAAAAAGGGGGCGTTCGACGTGACCGTCCAGGGAATGAGCGGTCTCATGAGTGTTACAGGTGAAGACGGCGCTGCGCCGGTGAAGTGCGGCGTGCCCGTCGGCGATTTCTGCGCCGGGCTCTATGCTGCCTACACAATCGTCGCCAAGTTGCTTCAGGCCAGGGATAGCGGAGAAGGCGGATACATCGATTGCTCCATGCTCGGTAGCCTTATCGGCGTGGCAGCGCTTCAGACCAGCGAGTACTTTGGCACAGCACACGCGCCGAAGCCGATGGGCTCCGCGCACCCGCGCAACGCTCCCTATCAGGCTTTCAAAGCCTCTGACGACTACTTCATTATTGCAGCCGGCAATGACCGATTGTGGACCGAAGTGGCCGAGGCAGTTGGTTTGCCGGATCTTGCAGTCGATGAACGATTCTCGTCGCAAATGCTGCGCGCAAAGAATCAGGCCGCACTTGTAGAACTGTTGCAACCCAGGTTTGAGACGAGAACTGCAGACGAATGGCTTCGAGAGATGGACGGACGTGGTGTGCCATGCTCGCCCATAAACTCATACCCAGAGATTCTGGACAACAACGAGCAGACTGCTCACATGGGCCTTGTTGAACCGCTGACCCTTCCAAACGGCGTTGAGACGAGGACAACGGCCTTCCCGGTAGCGATGTCAGGGTACGAGTTCGAGATCTACAGAGATCCGCCCGAACTCGGTGCCCACAATGACGAAGTGTTCTCGGATTGGCTTGCCGCCGAATCCAATCCGGAGGGTTTCTAGCCTCCATGAGCGAACTGGTCTCCGTCACAATCGAGAATGAGGTTGCGCAGGTTCATCTGAATCGACCGGAAAAGCTAAACGCCTTCAATGACGAGCTCGTGGAAGCATTGCTGGCTGCCGTCTCGGATGTCCGGGCTTCCGACGCCCGCCTTTGCGTGTTCCGGGGCGAGGGCAAGGGATTCTCCGGTGGGTTCGATCTGAGCGGACTCGAAGACGCCAGTGATGGTGATCTGCTTTTGAGGTTTGTCCGCGTGGAGGAGCTGTTGCAGACAGTTTATCATGCTCCCTTCGCCACGCTCGCACTAGTGCATGGGGCTTGCTACGGTGCTGCAGCAGACCTTGTGGCTGCGTGCCACTGGCGCATTTCCAGTCCTGACGCGCGCTTCCGCTTGCCCGGCCTCAGGTTTGGCATCGTGCTAGGAACACGCCGCTTGAGCGAAACGGTCGGTGCCGACCACGCCCGGGACCTTCTCCTGCGAGATCGGCCATTTGCGGCCGATGAAGCACTCTCGCGGGGCTTCATCAATCAAATCCTCTCAATTCAAGATTGGCTCCAAGCGATCGAACAAAAACGGGCAAGTGTCACAGACCTTTCCTCCGCAGCCTTCGCTGCACTGTGCAAGCGGACCCAACCCGACAATAGGGACGCAGATCTGGCCGCCCTCGTTCGGTCTGCCAGCTATCCTTCCTTGAAAGAAAGGCTTTCGGCATTTCTGGAGCAGGCTGCAAGGCGCTGATTAGCGCGCGACGATAGGCCAGTCCTTTACTTTTCGGTCCGTAAAGCCCCATCCCAGACCCAGCCGTCGATTTCTGCTTCCGGCACAAACTCTCCAGCCAGGAGTGGCTGGTCTTGGGAGCGATGCCGACACTGGGCGACGGAGAAAAAGTGCCATAGGACGACATCCAGCAAAACAGAGCAGTCTGCAGTGCAGGTCTGCTCGCAGTATGGGTCGTTCGATCACTGGTTGGAGGGTAACTCTGG
>JBCCEL010000200.1:0-10895 GCA_039030315.1 Pseudomonadota bacterium | reverse complement strand
CTGGGCCGCGTCGACGATGATGAAGAAAGCACCGCCATAGCCGATGTCGACCGTAATCTTGCCGTGGCCCGGGACATCCACCTCCGCATCCAGCAGGGCGGCGAAGCAGGGCACGTTGGTCAGGCGCACCTTTGCACAGCGCCCGTCCCTGCATTCGGCCACGACGGGCACGAGGCCGCCGGGTGTTTCCAGCGTCAGCCGGGTCTCCGGCTCCTGCATGGGCAGCATCCCGGTTTCCAGCAGCACCGTCGTTACGCAGATGCAATTGGAGCCGGACATCGCCGGATAGTCCTCAGGCTCCATGATGATGAAACCGGCATCGGCATCTGGAGATTTCGGCGGGACGATGAGGTTGGCGTGGCAGAAAGCGCCTCCGCGTGGTTCATAGAGCAGGAACTTGCGGAGTTCGTCGGCATTTCGTGCGAGATGCAGGGATTGCTCGTACAGCGTATCGCCAGGTGGCGGCAGCACGCCGCCTGTGATCACGCGGCCGACTTCGCCCTCGGCGTGCGAACTGACGACCGTCACGGTACGGGATGATTTCAAAGTTCGTCTCCCCTCAGAACAATCAGGTGGTTGGGTAACTCGTCTTCATCATCGGTGCCAACCGGGAAATGCTCCGCAAGCACATCGGCAGACATCGCGATCGCCCGGAGGAAGCCCTGCTCGATCTCGCCCTTCGAGATGTGGGCCAGCATTGCGGCCAGCGCGTCGTCCCAATGGGAGGGTTGGACCTTCTGATAGATAGCCTCGTCGGCAATGATTTCGGCATAATGTTCGGCAACCGACACAAAGATCAGCACACCCGTACGGGATTTGGTGGTGTGCAGGTTCTGGCTGAGGAACTGATCGACCGCGTGGCGGTGGGCGCGCCGATGAGAAATGGTCCGAGGGACCACACGGTAGCGAAAGGGCTCCAGGCCGAGGACCACGGCGAGGATTAGGAACACAGTGAGCTGTATGGTGTAGACGGACCACGCAGAAAGGTCTGTTGCCAGGAAGAGTACGCCCGGAATCACCAGCGCGGCCAAGGCTGCCCACAGGATCGGGATCAGCACATAGTCGTCGCTTGAGGGCGCAACCACGGCGACGATCTCGCCGCTTGTGCGCTGTTCGGCTTCGCTGATCGCCGCGGCGATCCGGGTCCGGACCTGTTCGCTTGCCCAATCCATCTACCAACTCCCGGACGAGCCGCCGCCGCCGAAACTTCCGCCCCCGCCGCTGAAACCGCCGCCTCCGCCGCCCGACCATCCACCACCGCCACTGGACCAGCTGCCGCCGGTTCCTGAGGTCGACAGGATGGACCGTTTCCCGCGGGCCACTTGCACGAAATGATATATCACCAGGCTGATGATGATGAGGGTCCAGATGAGGCTGATCCAGTCATCGACTGTCATCTCTTCCGTTCTGGGCAGGAAGCGCTGCTGTTTCGTCACGGCCTCGGCGCCGTCGGTGAGTGCAGTGATCAGCAGATCTGTACCCTCCACGATCCCACCCTGAAAATCACCCTGCCTGAACTGCGGTACGATCGCCTGATCTATGATGATCCTGGTGAGCGCATCGGTCAGCTTGCCCTCCAGGCCGTAGCCGACTTCAATACGAACTTTTCGTTCCTTGACAGCGACGATCAGCAAAGCGCCGTTGTTCCTGTCCTTCTGACCGATTGCCCAGTGGCGGCCAAGCTGATAGCCGAAACCTTCAATCGTCTCGCCCTGAAGATCAGGCAGGGTTACGACCACAAGCTGGTCGGTGGTCTGCTTCTCAAGTTGCTCGAGCTTTCCTGTCAACTCAGTTTCTGCTGCGGCATCGATCAGATTGGCGTTGTCCACGACCCGGCCGGTTAGCTGCGGGAAGTCCGGCGCGGCGCCCGCGGCGGCGACCAGCAAGACAAGTATGAGCGCTCCGCTCCAGGCTGCCTTGAGGACAGCGCAGATTGCCGCCGATGCAGAATTCGGAGGAGCTTTCATTCCCCTGCGCCCAGGCTCTCCCCAGCCCGGGTTCTGGAGGTAAACCCGTAGGAGTGCGGCATGCTCAGTTGCTGGAGGAATTGGTGTTGAAGTCGACCTTTGGCACTTCAGTGTCCTGCTGGTCCACCGTGAAGTTCGCCATAGGTTTGTTCGCAGAATAGAGAAACTTGGCCCACCATATGCCTGGATAGGTCTTGAGTTCGGTGTTGTAGACCCGGACCGCCTCGATGTAGTCGCGGCGTGCGACAGAAATCCGGTTCTCGGTGCCTTCCAGCTGGGACTGCAGGGCCAGGAAGTTCTGGTTGGACTTCAGATCCGGATAGCGCTCGACCGTCACGAGAAGCCGGGAAAGGGCCGAGGAAAGCGCGCCCTGGTTCTGTTGGAACGCCTTCATGGCGTTTGGATTTGTCAGGATATCGGCAGGCAGCTGGGTTTGTGTCGCCTTGGCGCGTGCTTCGACCACAGATGTCAGCACGTCCTTTTCCTGAGCCGCGAAGCCTTTGACCGTCTCTATGAGATTCGGGATCAGATCTGCCCGGCGCTTGTACTGGTTGAGCACCTGGCTCCAGGCAGATTTTGCCTTCTCTTCGAATGTGGGGATGTTGTTGATCCCGCAAGCGGAGAGGAACAGGGCTGAGCAGACGATCAGGAAGGTGAGACGGACTGTTCTGAACATGCCGGACTCCTGCGATTCGGGTTCGCGCAGACTAGCCTGATTGGCCCGCCCGAACTACCGCAGACCTACGCGGCAAAATCGCTGAAGCCGAGTTCCTCCCGGATCCGGGCTGCGCTGATGCCGGCTTCGCGCAGCGCCTGAAGGCTCTCGTCGCCGGCGCTCTTGGACAGTTTGCGCCCGGCATCGTCATTGATCAGCGGATGATGGCGATAGATCGGTTCGGGCAGATCAAGCAGGATCTGCAGCACCCGATGTATATGCGTTGCCGCGAACAGGTCTTGACCGCGCGTGACGTGCGTTACGCCCTGCAACGCATCATCCACCACCACCGCCATGTGATAGCTGGTTCCAATATCCTTGCGGCCAAGCACCACATCGCCCCAGATTTCAGGGGTCACGGCCAGAGTGCCGGTTTGCCCCTGAGGCCCGGTGCCGGTTTCCTCAAAGGTCGGGCGCTTTCCAAGCTTCTCACATGCGAGCCTGATAGCCAGAGCGTGGTTTATGCGAAGGGCAAAGGGCCGGTCTTCGTCCGGATCGGGTCCTTCGTCTCTCCACAGGCCCGGGTAGAGTGGGCTGCCGTCAGGATCGCGCGGATGCCCTGGTTTCGCCTCGATCGCCTGGCGAATTTCCGACCGTGTTGCATAGCAGGGGTAGAGTACGCCCATGTCCTCCAACACGCCCAGAGCACGCTTGTACGCGTCAAAGTGCGCCGACTGCTTCCGCACCGGCTCTTCCCAGTTCAGACCCAGCCAATCCAGATCCTCCAGGATGCCGTCGATGAACTCGGCGCGGCAGCGTGGCAGATCGATATCCTCGAGGCGCAGGAGAAAGCGGCCGCCCGCCTTTGCGGCCGCATCAGCTGTGAATAGGGCCGAATAGGCATGTCCCAGATGCAGGCGACCGTTGGGGCTTGGCGCGAAGCGGAAGACCGGGCAGGGTTCAGGCTTGGTCATGGCCACTATATTTGTCAGGTGTGGGCGAAGGTCAAATGCAGGTTATTGAAACGGTTGGCGATCTCAAAGCGGGCATGGCCGCTCTGATCGAATGCGACCCGCGCTTTGAAGGCATTTGCGAGCAGACCGGGACGCCTCCCTTGCGCCGGTCCGCTGCGGGATTCGCCGGCCTCCTCAAGATCATTGCCGGCCAGCAGGTCTCCAAAGCCAGCGCCGCAGCCATCTGGGGGCGTATGGAAACGGTTCTTGCCCCGCTGGAGGCCGGCCACTTCTCCGGCCTGAGCGAGGCGCGATTCCGTGAAGCTGGCCTGTCCGGGCCAAAGATCCGCGCGGTCCGGGCCCTGACCGAAGAGGTGCTGAGCGGCAGGCTGGACCTGGAGGGGCTTGAGACGTTCAGCGATGAGGATGTGCTCACGGCAATCACGGCTGTCAAGGGGTTGGGGCCCTGGTCGGCGGAAGTCTATCTCCTGACCTGTCTCGGCCGCTGCGATGCCTGGCCGGGTGGTGATCTCGCCTTGCAGATTGCGGCACAGGACGCATTCAGTCTGGCCGAGCGCCCGGATGCAAGGGCGATGTCCGCTCTGTCGGAGGCATGGAAGCCCTGGAGAGCCGTCGCGGCACGTGTCCTTTGGGCCTACTACGCCCTCCGCCTGGGGCGGTTGGATCAGGGCATGTAGGCAGGCGCTTCAGCCTTCAGGATCGTCGGCGTCGAAGCTGTTCTCGTCTCCCACCTGGGGAAGCGCGGACTTGGCGTCGTCCTCAGCGCCGACCGGTGCGGGCGTTACAGGCGTTTGTGTTCGCTTGACGACTGTCGGAGTGCTTCCAGTCACCAGCTGTTTGTCCGCCCGCGGGGTTGCGGTGGGTGAACGCGGCAGGCCGGATGGTGTCTTGGGGACGACCGTATAGGTCATCGTGCCCTTGCCCGGCTCACTGTCCTCAAGCGCTGCAAGATCGCGCTTCTTTTCCGCGGCAGCCAGCAGCATGGCCCGTTCCTCGGGGGTCAGCTTGCCTGTGACCGGATGATAGATCAGCTCCTGATAGCGCTTGATCGCCTTGGCGGTCCGGCTGCCGAACAGTCCGTCAGGCTTGCCGGCGTCAAATCCCAGCTCGTTCAGCGCCCGCTGTTCGGCCTTCACCCTCGGGTCGGCAACCACCGGTTTTTTCCGCGGCTTGGCCTTGGAACGCTGCTTCGGCGGATCGAGGTCGAGCGGTGCTGCGCGCGGCTTTTTCGCCGGTTTGGCATCGGGAACGTAGTAAGGCAGATTCTTGTTGTAGCCGGTAGATTTCAATGCTTGGCGGCGCTGTACTTCGCGCACCTTCTGCATCGCTTCCTCGAAGACCCTGCCGCTGACGACGTCATCCACTGCAGCCTTGATGCGCTTCTGAATCAGCGTAAGGGTATCGTTGTCATGCGCATAGGATGGCGTTGCCGGGGCCGCAGCGAGGCCGACAGCGACAAAAAACAAGGCAAGGCGTGCAAAAACCGGCATGAGCTTCCCCTCTCGTACGGTTCTTACGTCTCCGGACGGCACTCTCACCCCAGCCGGCCAACCGGTCAAGACTCGCGTTAACTTTTGGCAAAAATAAGGACGTGCGCGAAGCAGGCTGGAAGCCATTGTTATGTCTGAAGAAGGTGGTTTCAACGAACTGACACACTCGATATAGTAGACCTTAGAAAACTGATTCACCGTGGTTTTCTCGGACTGCAGATGCCAGCTCAATCGGGCTGAACTTGGGAGTTGATGTGACAACAGGGTGTGCCCCGCGTAACCCGGGGCAATGTGAACCGTGAATGTAGCTGTAAGGGAATTTCCTGACCCGCAACAGGTCTCGCCGGAGAGCTGTCCGGCGCTGGTGTTGAACGCGGACTTTCGTCCCCTGAGTTACTACCCGCTGTCACTGTGGAACTGGCAGGATGCGATCAAGGCGGTCTTTCTCGACCGGGTGAACATCGTCTCTCACTATGACAAGGTGGTGCACAGCCCTAGCACGGATTTCCGGCTGCCGAGCGTCGTCTCGCTGAAAACCTATGTGAAACCGGCCAAATATCCGGCGTTCACCCGTTTCAACGTGTTTCTGCGCGACAGGTTCCAGTGCCAGTATTGCGGCATTTCGGAAGACCTGACCTTTGACCATGTGATCCCGCGGTCGAAGGGCGGGTTAACGCTGTGGAACAATGTGGTCGCCGCCTGCTCGCCCTGTAACCTTAAAAAGGGCGGCAAGCTGCCGGCGGACGCAGGTATGTGGCCGCGGCAGGCTCCGGTGCAGCCAACCGTGCACCAGCTCCATGCGAACGGGCGGATGTTTCCGCCAAACTATCTGCACGAGAGCTGGATGGACTATCTCTACTGGGATACTGAACTGGAACCCTGACGGGCCGGCAACTCAGCGGCGGCGCCTGCGGACATTGGTGCGGTAGCGGCGGCGCACCACGCGGCGGCGATATTTGCGCCGTTTGGAGATTTTCGGAATATTCTTGAAAAGCGACGCGAACGGGTCCGTCTTTCTGCGCCGGTAGCGCTGCTTTCGGCTACGGCGTTTGCGGTACCGGCGCTTCTTGGCCTTCTTGCGGAGCTTGGCGTCCTTCGCCGGAGTAAGTGCGGGGGCAAGGGCCAGAGCAGATTCAGAGTTTGAGGAATCCGTTGCCACTGATGCTGTGGTCTGGGGCTGGTCCGATGATCCTGCATCATCTTCGTCGTCCAGGTCCCAGGCAGGCTGCGCCTTAGCCTGCTTCTGGCTGGATGCGATCTTGAAGCTTTCTGTGCGGGTAACTGCGGCGAACCGGCAGGAAAAGCGCTGAGTGTCGTCAAGCGCCACGCCCAGCAGGCGGTCACCATATTTTTCGGCGCAGAACTTTTTTGCGTGCTCAAGGGTGGACTTGCTTTCCTGAGCCTGTGCCACGCCCCACTGCACAAGGGCCAGGATCACCGCCGCCGTCAGTGACCAGATACGCATAACCTTCTACTCCCGGTACATCACCCGAAGACTAGGCTAGCGGAATGGTCAAGATCAACCGGAGTCACCCAAATTGGGGCAGGCCTGCGTTCACTCCTGCGTGTGCTGTGTCATAAATGCAACAAGAAGACAGTCAGCTTTTCTCGCTCAACGCTTCCAGCATCTGGTCGGCCTGCCGGGTCGCGGCCTCAAACTGGTCTTCGTATGTCTTCATGTTCTTCTTGGGCGTCTGATAGTAGGAGGTGAATTTCAGTGCCCAGACAAAGACCTTGTTGATCACCCGGCCCCACAAGCGCATGGGCCTGTCAAAATCAAACAGCAGGATAACGCGTTCTTCGTCCGTATCGTTCCAGACCTCATGCTCATAGGTATCGTCAAAGACGAAAATCTCGCCCTCGCGCCAGACGCAGATCTCGTTTTCCACCCGCATTCTGCAGCTTTCTGCGTCTTTCGGGATAATGAGGCCCAGGTGAGCACGCAAAATACTCTTGGTGACGCCCCGGTGCGCAGCCACGTGATAGCGCGGCGACATGATCGAGAACCACGCGGTCTGGAGGTTCGGAACCTTCTCCAGGAGTTCCGTTGTCACCGGCGCCTTGGCGCAATTCTTCTCCAGCTTGGTGCCGAAGCCGTAGAGAATAAAGGTCCGCCAGAGCTTGTTCTTGGCGATCTTCATCTGATCGGGAGAGACTTCCTCAAAGGCCGGGACCGCTTCGCGGTGTTTCAGGATCTCCCTGACCTCAGCCTGAATTTCAGTCCAGCGCTCAGTGAACGGATCCAGCGCCGGAAACTGCTTTGCATCAAGCACCGGATCATTGCTTACCAGAGACTGTTCTGCGAGCGTATCGCGCAGGCGCCGTATTAAGCGCTTGCCCAAACGCTTGACCACTTTACTCCGGGATTCCTTGAAGCGGGTCAGCACACCTTGCTGCTCCGCGTCACTTACCGCGCTCACCTTGAACTCCACACATTGTGGGGGCTCAGTCCCCAAGAAAAACCACGCCCTCTACCACATTTCTATAGCAGATGGGCGCGGAGGAGTCACATCAGAGAATCCACAAGCGCGAATTGATCCAGATCAAGTGGATAACTTTTTAAGGCACCGGCTACTTTGCACCGATCACAGCAGCGTAGTCTGAGGCGGGACCGGCCGACTTCATGAGACCGCGTTCGACGAGGAACTTGGCGAAGCGGTCATAACGTGCCTCATCAAGCGCTCTCGGACGCTTGGCGAAGCGGCGAAGTGTGTCGCGCCAGGCCCGCTTGTTGAGTTCATCGTCCAGGTCCGGATAGGCCTTGATGAACAATTGCCAGCTTTCCTGGGGGTGGTTCATCAGATAGACCGTCGCCTGCTCAAGCGCATCGAGAAACCTGGGAAAGCGCGGATCATCGAGCTTTTCCGAGTTGGCCGTGAGAATGAGCTCGTCATAGGCGGGGACACCGTGCTCCTCAGGGTAGAATGCCCGGCCCGGTTTGCCGACGATGTCCATCTGGTTGAGCTCGAAATTGCGGAAGGCGCCAATAACGGCGGCCACCTGCCCGCTGATGATGGAGGGCGACAGCGAGAAGTTGACGTTTATAAGCTCGACGTCCTTGAGGCTTAGCCCCTGGCTTTCCAGCATGATGCCGAGAATGGCGTCCTCAAAGCCGCCGACCGAAAAGCCGATCTTCTTGCCCTTGAGATCCTTCAGGGTCCTGATCGGACCGGCGTCCAGAACAACCAGAGTGTTGAGCGGTGTGGCGACGAGGGTCCCGATGCGCCGGAGCGGAAGGCCCTCGGCCACCTGAAGATGCAGTTGCGGCTGGTAGGACACCGCGATGTCGAACTTGCCTGCAGCGACCAGCTTAGGCGGATCGTTCGGATCTGCCGGCGGGACCAGGTCCACGTCAAGGCCGTGCTCCTTGAAGTAACCAAGCTCCCTGGCCAGCACCAGGGTGGCATGATCAGGGTTCACGAACCAGTCCAGCGCGACATTCAACTTGTCGGCTGCCTGGGCCTGGCCGGCGGTCAGCGAGATTGCGAGCAGCACCAGGAGCTGCGATGCGAGTTTACGGAACATCTTCAGGTCTACCTTTCGTCAGTCCAGAAAATCAGTTTGCGGGTTGTGTAGTTCACCAGCCCGTAGAGGCTGAGGGTGAAGAGGAGCAGGCAGAACAATGCTGCGAAGACGATCGAGATCTGCATGCGGGCATTGTGCTGAAGCATGAGGTAGCCAAGGCCGCTGCTTGAGCCGACCCACTCGCCGACCACGGCACCGATGGGGGCGGTCGCCGCGGCTATACGTGCTCCGACACCGATGGTGCCGAGACTTGCCGGAAGTTGCACGAGCCGGAAAAAGGCCCCTGGCCTGGCGCCCATGAGCTGGGCCTGCTCCGGCCAGTAATTGCCGATGCGGCGCAGGCCCTCAACCACGGCGACCGTGACAGGAAAGAAGACAATGAGCACCGCCATCGTAACCTTCGAGGCGAGGCCGTAGCCGAGCCAGAGCACCAGCAGCGGCGCGATGGCAAACACGGGGATGGCTTGGCTCGCCAGAAGCAGCGGCCAGAGCCAGCGTTCGGCGCGGGCCGAGCGCCAGACCAGAACACCGGTGAGAAATCCTGCCGTCAGGCCCAGGATCAGGGCCAGCACGATCTCCAGCGCTGTCGTTGCGCCGTGCCTCAGAAAGAGTTCCGGCCGGCTCGACAACGCGTCCCAGACCAGGAGCGGACCGGGCAGGATGTAAGGCGGTGTTTCAAACAGCCAGACCACGCCCTGCCAGAAGAGGCAGAGGCCGAAAAACGTGATCAGTGCCCGGACAATCATGCGGCTTTCAGCCTCTCGTAAAGGGCTTCAGCCGGATCGCCATCTCCTCCGGCAGTATTGTCGTGCCGCGAGATTGTTGCGGGGGCTCCCGGGTGCGCCCTGTCCAGAATGTAGATTTCGTCGGAAACCCGCACCGCCTCGGCCGGATCGTGGGTGACCAGGACGGTCGTGCTGCCCGCGAACCGGCTCTTCAGCAGGTCCTGCATGTTCCGGCGTGTAATGGCGTCCAGTGCTGCGAACGGCTCGTCCATCAGGTTGAGATCGGCCCGCTCCAGCAGCGTCCGGGCGAGCGCGGTCCGCTGGGCCATGCCGCCGGAAACCTGGGCGGGATACTTGCCGGCATCCCTCTCAAGACCGAGATCAGCGAGCACGGCGTTCACTACCTTTTGATCGACGGGTTCCTCGCGGAGCTCGAAGGCGATCCCGGCGTTGCGCCGCAGATCGAACCAGGGCAGCAGCCTGACGGACTGGGTCATGTAGGCCCGTTTGCAGACATCGGGCATGCCGGTCAGCTTGATCGTCGGTGGAAGCGGTTCGAGCCCCGCGAGAAAGCGCAGCAAGGTGCTCTTGCCGGATCCGCTGGGGCCAAGGAGCGATGTGGTTTTCCCCGGTGTGATTTTCAGGCGCGAGGGCGCGAACAGGCTTGCGGGATAGTCCGCGCCTGTGCCGCTTATCTCCAGGACAATCGGATTTTGGGTCTCAGCCGACACGTGTCCGGTGAGACGCCTGGCCCATCAGGAGCGCCAGTTGCATCTTTCACTTCCTACGCTGGTTTTAACCAGATCAGGTTCTACGGGTATTTCTCAGCCTTCCGGCACCCCGGGAACGGCCGCATAAATCGGCGGTCTCTGCCGCGCTGTCAAGCGCGTTGATGTTTCACTCTTCCAATCGGCCATGGCCTGCGGTATCTGAGCCCGGCGGATTTGGACCGGGGCGGGGGTCCATGCCGTGTTCATGCTTAAATCACAGGTCCTGCGGAGACAGTACCCATGAGTACATCCAGCACCGCGCAAACCTCCGGGATCGATGCGGAGGATGTTGAGCTGGCAGATGCCGACCAGTTCGTGGAAGACGCGATCACGGCCGAGGCGCAGGCCATCCAGGCCATCCCCCGCTCAAACCCGTTTGGTCCGGTCACGGAGCTGATCTATCAGTCCTGTAACCGGGGCAACGGCAAGATCATCACGACAGGTGTCGGCAAGGCCGGAGAAGTGGCAGGCAAGCTTGCCAAGACCTTCTGCTCCACCGGCACACCGGCGATATTCCTGCATCCGCTGGAGGCGGTGCACGGTGATCTTGGCGTCATTGCCGAGCACGATATCCTGCTGGCTTTCTCCAACTCAGGCCAGACGCGAGAGATTCTTGAGCTTATCGGACTGACCCGGAGGTTCGTTTCGCATATGCCGATCATTACCGTGACGGGCCATGACAATGCGCCGCTGGCAGAAATGGCCGATCATGCGCTCTTTACCGGCGGCCAGCCGGAGATCTGCCCCCTGGGGCTCACGCCTACGACATCCACCACGGTCATGTCTGTT
>JBCCEL010000199.1:0-10975 GCA_039030315.1 Pseudomonadota bacterium | reverse complement strand
GGGTCCGTGACCACCCGGGACAGACGTCCCACATCCAGCAGGCCTTCTTCCAGGTCGAATTCCCAGGACCGGTTCTGCTGGGCCAGAAGGCGGCGCTGCAGCCGGTTGGCCAGCCTTGCAACGACCCCTTGCAGGCTGGAGAGCTGCTTGTCGAGATAGTTCCGAAGGCGGGCCAGTTCCTCGGAATCGCAAAGCTCTTCCGCGGCAATCACTTCGTCGAAGCGGTTGGTGAAGACCTTATAGGCGTCCTTGTCGAGGATGTTGGAGAAAGGCGTCTGGGGCCGGAAAGGCTCTTGCCCGTCGGGGGCGTCGTCGGCGTCAAGGTCGTCCGGAACATCGTCGATATCGATTTCGACCGCGTCCTGATCGGTATCTTCGCTTTCGCCCTCGGCCCGCTCCGCTGATTCTGAAGACTGGGCCTCCGCCTCTGCCGGATCACCTTCTTCCTGCTCATCGGACTGATCGCCTTCGGGATCGCTGTCGTCCTCGGTGTCAGAATCACTGTCATCGGGATCGTCGCCAAGCTCGTCACCCATGTCGAGGGCGGAGATGAGCTCACGTGCAAGCCGGGCGAACGCGGCCTGATCGTCGATCTGGGTTTCCAGTGCATCGAGTTCTTCGGCGGCCTTCTCCTCAATCCAGGGCCGCCAGAGGTCGACTAGCAACTGGGCGTTCTGGGGTGGCGCTTCCCCGGTCAGTCGCTCGCGTACAATCAGGGACACCGCTTCTTCAAGCGGTGCCTCGTTGCGGTTGCGCGCCTGGTTGATTGCGGATTTCTGGTATTTGTCGTGCAGCATGGCGCCGAGATTCTTCGCCATGCCCGACATCTGACGTGCGCCGATTGATTCCACCCGGGCCTGTTCAACCGCCTCAAAGACGGCGCGGGCATTGTCGCCCCGCGGCTGCATCCGCGAGTGGACGCCATCATCGTGCTTGGCAAGGCGAAGCGCGAAGGAATCCGACAGGCCGCGCGCCACGGCCACGGCATCGGCAGGCAGCTCGTGGTCAATTTGCGGCAGGCGGGCCCGATTGCCGGCAAGCGATGCCTGCTCGGCGCCGAAGGTGACGGTCAGTTCCGGCTCCTGCGCAATCGTGCGCATCGCCACCGTCAATGACCGTTTGAACGATCCGGATGGACCCTCTGGATCAGCCGCCATGGGCGCCGCGCCTCAAAACCTATGACAGCGCCGCGGTGGCGGTCGATTCCGGCAGCTCTTCATCGAAGCAGCGCTGATAGAATTCAGCTACCAGACCGCGCTCTAGCTCGTCGCACTTGTTGACGAATGTCATTCTGAACGCGAGGCCGACATCATCGAAGATTTCGGCATTCTCGGCCCATGTCAGGACCGTCCGGGGGCTCATCACCGTCGACAGATCACCATTCATGAAAGCCTGGCGCGTATGTTCGGCAACGCGAACCATGTTGTCTATGGTCTTCTTGCCTTCCTCGGTCTGATAGGTTTTGCACTTGGACTCGACGATTGCAGACTCAGCATCATGCGACAGATAATTCAGCGTTGTGACGATCGACCAGCGGTCCATCTGGCCCTGGTTGATTTGCTGCGTACCGTGATAGAGCCCGGATGTGTCACCGAGGCCCACGGTGTTGGCCGTGGAAAACAGGCGGAAGTAGGGATGGGGATGGATCACCTTGCTCTGATCAAGCAGCGTGAGTTTGCCCTGCACCTCCAGCACGCGCTGGATGACGAACATCACGTCGGGCCTGCCAGCATCATATTCGTCGAACACAATCGCCGTGTTGGTCTGAAGGGCCCAGGGGAGGATACCTTCACGGAATTCGGTGACTTGCTTGCCATCGCGCAAGACAATGGCATCCTTGCCGACGAGGTCGATGCGGGAGATGTGGCTGTCCAGGTTTACCCGGATGCAGGGCCAGTTCAGGCGTGCGGCCACTTGCTCGATATGAGTTGACTTACCGGTGCCGTGATAACCGGTGATCATGACCCGGCGGTTGTGAGCGAAGCCCGCAAGTATCGCCAGCGTGGTCTCGCGATCGAATAGGTAGTCCTCATCGATCATGGGTACATGCTCGGTCGGCTCCGAATAGGCCGGCACTTCGATATTGCTCTCAAATCCAAAGGCTTGAGAAACCGAAACCTTGGTATCGGGTATGCCGGAGGCACCACCGTTTGCGTGAGCGTCCATTGAAATGATCTCTCCTGAGCCGCCGGCATTGCAGGCGATGACGCGGCGTTTAACGGCCCTATTTGACACGCTCAAAGCCCGCTGCCAAGGGGGATAGAATGCCGCGCCACGATCTCGTGCGCACGGAACTCCAGGTGATTGAAAATACGGCAGCTAACAGAGCTTGGATGAGCGCAAATAGTCGTAGGCCTGGACGATCTCGCGGAAGCGGTCTTCTGAGTCCCGGCTGCCGCCATTGGCGTCAGGATGATGCTTTTTCACGAGAGATTTGTACTTGGTCTTGATTTCCTTGGGCGTAGCGGTTTCGTCAAGCCCGAGTGCGTTGAGCGCCTTGCGTTCCGCGTTGCGGACTGGTCGGCGCCGGCCAGGGTTCTCCGGGGCTTCGTCACCAAACAGACCGAACGGGTCGCTGCGACCCATGCCGGGTTTGAAGCCGCCTGCACTGCCGGACTTGTCGCGCTTGATCTTGCTGGTCGCAGCGGCATTTTCGCCCATTTTCCAGGTCGGCCTGTGGCCGTTGCGCGCATCCTTCTGAAAGGCGGCGACTTCGTCGTCCTTCATCCCGGTGAAGTAGTTGTACGACTTGTTGTACTGGCGGACATGGTCGACGCAGAATGTGTAGTACTCGCCTTCCTGATCACGGCCTCGCGGTGCCTTGTGCTGGCCCGGCTTGTCGCACCCCGGCCAGTCGCAAGTGACGTGCTTGGTGCGCAGGAGCCGATCCTCGTCAGGCTTGACGCGGATGCTGTCGAAATATTTGGAGTCCAGTTTCATGGGGCAATGACAATATACGGTTCACTTCGTCCGCGCAAAGCGGCTATGGGTAGCAAGCACGCTTATTTGACAAGAATCAGAACGAGCGCACAGGCGAGTGTCATGACTGGACAGGTACAGCAAAAGATTTACGACAAATTGAGCGCAGCCTTCGCTCCCGCATCACTCGAGGTGAAGGACGAATCCCACCTGCATGCAGGTCATGCCGGGGCCAGACCCGAAGGCGAAACGCACTTCCGGGTCAAGATCGTGTCCGAGGCCTTTCGCGGCAAACCACTGGTACAACGGCACCGTATGGTCAACGAAACCCTGGCCGACGAACTGGCGGGTCCGGTCCATGCGCTGGCCATCAAGGCTTCTCCGCCCGAGACTTAGGCTTCGGCAACGGGTCTGGATTTGCGTCGGGCGAGCGGTGTGATCCGAAGTTTGGTGATCTGGTTGCGCTCGCGCTCTACAACCTCGAATGTGAAGCCGTAGAAGGTGAAGACCTGGCCCGAATCCGGAATGATCTGGGCTTCATGGATCACCAGACCCGCCACCGTATTCACTTCCTCATCCGGCAAATCCCAGTCCATTGCGCGGTTGAGATCGCGGATCGGGACCGTGCCATCGACCGCAAAAGCGCCGTTGGCCTCGCGCCGGACCCCCAGAGCATCCTCCACATCGTGTTCATCCGCGATGTCGCCGACAATCTCTTCGAGGATGTCTTCCATCGTGACCAGGCCCTGCACTTCGCCATACTCGTCCACCACCAGCGCGAAGTGGCTCTTGCGGCGCCGGAACGCCTTCAGCTGATCGGCAACGGAATTCGTGTCGGGAACGAACCACGGAGCAGCGCACAGTTTCGCAATGCCGATCTTGCTGGTCTCGCCCTTAGACTGCGAAACCGCTGCCAGTATGTCCCGGGCATGAAGAATGCCGACGATGTTGTCCTGCTCGTCCTTCCAGGCGGGCACGCGCGTGTAGCCGCTGTCCAGCACTGCCTTGATGATTTGTTCGGACGGGTCATCGATGTTGATCGTGAACATGTTGGTGCGGTGGACCATGACATCGAACACCTCAAGTTCGCGCAGATCCAGAATGCCGCCGATCATGTCCCGGTCATCCTTGACGAACGCGCCTTCCTGATGCTGCAGATCGATCGTGCCGCGAACCTCGTCATAGGCCGTCAGGTCGCTACTGTCTCCGGCCTTCACGCCAAAGAGCCGAAGGGTATGGCGGACAACAAACTCCACACCGCGCACAAGGGGCCCGAAAAGCCAGACACAAACGCGGATGATAGGCGCAACGGCGAGCGCCATACGGTCGGAGTTTGAAATCGCATATGTTTTGGGCAGCACTTCCGCAAAGATCAGGACGAGTGCGGTCATCAGGAACGTGGCAAGGACGACACCGGCGTCCCCGAAGAGCTTGACGAAGAGCGCCGTGGCCAGCGCCGAGGCCAGAATATTGACCAGGTTGTTCCCAAGCAGAATGGCACCGATAAAGCGTTCGGGCGTCTGCACGAGGGATTTGACGATGCCGGCCCGGCTCACGCCCTTGCGTTCAAGTTCATGCATCCGTGCCCGTGAAGTAGCGGTCAGCGCCGTTTCGGAGCCTGAAAAGAATGCCGACAAGATGATAAGAGCGAGAATCGCGCCGGCGAATATCGCGATGGTCAGGGTCATGTTTCGTCAGGCCGCAGCCAGTTCATCCTTGAGGAAGCTCAGGACATCTTCAGGGGAAATGTCCTCGGCAACGTAGGTATCGCCGATGTCGCGCGCAAGGATGAAGACCAGTTTGCCGCCTGTCGCCTTCTTATCCTGATACATGGCGGACAGCAGCATCTCCGCGTCCAGCTTACCGCCCGGAATGGCGGAAACATGCACGGGCAGACCCACCGAGGTAAGGTGGCGGGCGACACGATCGGCCCGGCCCGCCGGACAGAGTCCAATGCGTTCGGAGAAGCGGAACGCCATGGCCATACCGATCGCCACGCCCTCACCATGCAGCAGGCGGTCGGAATATCCCGTGGCCGCTTCCAGCGCATGGCCAAAGGTGTGGCCAAGATTGAGAAGCGCCCGAACCGAGCCTTCGCGCTCGTCTTTCGCCACCACGTCTGCCTTGGACCGGCAGCTGGTTTCGACAGCCCGCATCCGAACCTGCATGTCGCCGGCAAACAGGGCATCGGCGTTGTCTTCGAGCCACTCGAAGAAAGCGCTGTCTCCCAGGAGACCGTACTTGGCCACTTCCGCGTACCCGGCCTTGAGTTCCCGCTCCGGCAGACTATCCAGCAGAGCCGTATCGATCAGCACCAGAACGGGCTGATGAAAGGCGCCGATCAGGTTCTTGCCGGCGCTGGCGTTTATACCTGTCTTGCCGCCGACGGAGGAATCGACCTGAGCAAGCAGGCTTGTCGGGATCTGGATGAAGTTAACTCCGCGCCGGAGTATGGCTGCGGCAAATCCCGCAAGATCACCGACGACGCCGCCACCGAAGGCGATGACAATGTCATTCCTCTCGATGCCGGCTTCCAAGAGGAAGTCCGTGGCCTCAAACAGGAAGCGCGGACTCTTGGTCGCCTCTCCGGCAGGCAGAATCTTGGTTTGAACCTCGATGCCCGCAGAGCGCAAGTTCGTCTCCAGGGCCTCAAGATGTGAGGCGGCGACGTTCTTGTCCGTAATGATTGCCGTTTTGGGGCGGGGCAGATGTGGCGCGATCCATTCCGCGGCCTCCTGCAACAGACCGGGACCAATCCTGATGCCGTAGGAGCGGTCTCCCAGTGCCACCGGAACCTCAAGTGTTTCAGTATTGCCGGCCATATCCATCATCGGGCATCACCATCTTGAGCGAAATGAGCCTGCAGGGCCTTCACGATCGCCGAAACGATGCGCTGGTGCGGCGCGTCCTTGCTCATCACTTCAATGTCTGCCAGGGCGTAAACCGGATAGCGCTCCGCGATCAGCCGGTTCAACGTTTGCTTGGGATCGCCCTGGGCGAGAAGCGGACGGTTGGAGCGCCGTTTCACCCGCTTTAGCAGGAGATCCACATCGGCGTTCAACCAGACGGACAATGCTTTGGCGGCGAGGATGTCCCGGGTTTCCCCATCCATGAAGGCACCGCCTCCGGTGGCTAGGATTTGCGGTCCATTGTCCAGCAGCCGGGCGATCACCCGCTTTTCTCCGTTGCGGAACTCCGCCTCTCCGTGATCGGCGAATATCTCCGGAATTGTCTTGCCCGCCGCACGTTCAATTTCCGCATCGGCATCCTCGAACGGAAGATCGAGCCGCTGCGCCAGCCGGCGGCCGACGGAGGTCTTTCCTGCACCCATCAGCCCAACCAGCACGATAGAACGGTTGGCGAGTGCGTCAACGATCCGTGCCGCGATCAGGTCTTGCTTTGTATCCGCCATCAGTGTCCCCAATTTCTGAGGTCTTCTATCTTGAGGAATGCGGCAACAACAAGCGGCAACGTGTGGTATGGTTTGCGTCAGTTGCGGTTGGCGCCCGCCTCGTGCAATTATGGCGCACTGGAAAGGGCTCCAAGGGCGCATGCCCGGGCTTGTCTGAACAAGAAGATTGGTAACCTTGATGCCCGACAGTATTCGCTTTCTGTTAATCTTGGCATGTTTGGCTGGGGCGGTTTACGGCGGAATTTTCTACCTCTCGGAGTTTCCGCCCGCACCCCAGGAAATCGTGAAACAGGTGCCGAGTGGCCGGTTTTCCAGCCAGTAGTGCAAAATTCGCCGGAGCAAACCGGCAAACCGGCTATCTGGTTGAAAATTTTCTGGAAATGCTGAGCGTGGAGCGTGGTGCTGCGAGCAATACCCTTGAAGCTTACCGGCGGGACCTGGATGACTACGCGGGCTTTCTATCCGGGCGAAAGCAGGCTTTCGAAACGGCGCAGCCAGACGACATCCGCGACTATCTGGGCAATCTCAACGATCTGGGCCTGGCGGCGTCCACCGCCAACCGGCGGCTGAGTGCGGTAAAGCAGTTTCACAAGTTCCTCTATGCTGACGGTCTGTCCGAAGCCAATCCAGCGACCAAGGTAGATGCGCCTCGCCAGGGACGTCCACTTCCGAAGGTTTTGTCCGAAACCGACGTGAGCGCCTTGCTTGACCAGGCTCATCGCGACGTTGAGATATCGGCCGGCAAGCGGCGCCAGCGTGCTGTTCGCACGTTATGCCTGCTCGAATTGCTTTATGCGACCGGGCTCCGGGTGTCAGAACTTGTGACACTTACGCGGCGGTCCGTTCAGGCGGGGGAGCCGATCCTCACAGTGAAGGGCAAGGGCGGGCGCGAACGCATGGTGCCGTTGTCCGGCGCGGCTCTCGAGGCGGTCCGGCGTCATCTGGAGCAGGCCGGGACGGAGAGCAAGTGGCTCTTCCCGAGCCGGGGCAAGGCCGGCCATCTGACCCGTCAGATGTTCGCGGTCGAACTGAAGGAACTGGCCGCCAGGGCGGGGATCGGCGCGAACAGGATATCGCCACACGTTCTGCGCCATGCGTTTGCAAGTCACTTGCTGGCGAACGGCGCCGATCTGCGCGCTGTCCAGCAGATGCTTGGTCACGCGGACATTTCAACGACGCAGATTTACACGCACGTGCTTGAGGAACGCCTGAAAAAAGTCGTAAACGAGCACCACCCTCTTGCAAAGGCCGACCCCGCCGCTTAGTCCAAAAGGCTACTGGCTTCTCAGAAATCTGGCGTTTCAACCGACATGCGCACCTATCTCGACTTCGAAAAACCTGTTGCCGAAATCGAAGGCAAGATCGCCGATCTGAAAGAAATGGCGGATGAGGGCGAAACCGACGGCATTTCCAAGGAAATCGAAGTTCTGGAGGGTAAGGCCAAGTCGAGCCTGAAGGACATCTACAAGAAGCTGACGCCCTGGCAGAAAACGCAGGTTGCGCGCCACGGTGACCGGCCCCATTGCTCCGACTACATCGGACATCTCATCACCGACTTTGCGCCCTTCGCGGGCGATCGCTCCTATGGAGAGGACGCAGCGATCATGGGCGGGCCTGGCCGATTCCGCGGGGAAGCGGTGATGGTGATCGGCCAGGAGAAGGGATCGGATACCGGGAGCCGGCTGAAGCACAATTTCGGCATGGCCCGCCCGGAAGGCTATCGCAAGGCCGTGCGGCTGATGGAGATGGCCGACAAGTTCGGGCTGCCCGTGCTCACCTTCGTCGACACGCCGGGCGCGTATCCGGGTGTGGGCGCCGAAGAGCGGGGCCAGGCCGAAGCCATTGCCCGCGCCACCGACTGTTGTCTGAACCTGGGCGTTCCCATGGTGACGACGATCACCGGAGAGGGCGGTTCTGGCGGCGCCATCGCAATTGCCACCGCGAACTCGGTGATCATGATGGAGCATTCCATCTACAGTGTGATTTCGCCGGAAGGTGCCGCATCCATACTCTGGCGGGATTCTGCGCGGGCCGAGGACGCGGCAACGGCCATGAAGATCACCGCCCAGGATCTGAAACAGCTGGGTGTTGTCGATGTGGTGGTCGATGAGCCGGTCGGCGGGGCGCACCGCAGCAGGGAAGAGGCGATTGATGCTGTGGGCGATGCCATTGCAGATGCGCTGGAGGAGCTTTCGGAGCTGAAACCCAGTGAAATCCGCAAGGCCCGCCGGGACAAGTTCCTGGCGATTGGTCAGTCACTCTGAGCACTTCGGCTCCCCCTGCCCGATCTTTGCTTTGTCACAAAGTTCTGGTTAATTGATTGGCAACATCATCCGCGGATTGTTGCCGAGATGAGTATTGCCGTCCTGAAAGTTCTGAATCTGTCTTGCGGCGTCCCGTTCGGGCGGTTGATGTGTCTGTTTTTGTCCATTTTTGTCCTGAGCGGATGTCTGCCCAAGCCGAAGCATCTCAAGCCGCTCTCCTCGGAAGCCATGGCGTCGCTCAAGGCCAAGGGGCTCAAACTGGGCGCACCGATGTTCGTGCGGATCTTCAAGCAGGAATCAGAGATGGAGGTGTGGCTGCAGAACAGCTGGGGCAGCTACACCCGGTTCAAGACCTATCATGTCTGCCGCTGGTCCGGGCAGCTGGGACCCAAGACGTTCGAGGGCGACAAGCAGGCCCCTGAGGGCTTCTACGTTGTCACGCCGCAGCAGATGAACCCCAAGAGCGAGTATCACCTCGCCTTCAATCTCGGCTATCCCAACGCCTATGACCGCTCGTTCGGCTACACGGGCAAACACCTTATGGTGCACGGCGGCTGCAGTTCGGCCGGCTGCTATGCGATAACTGACGACGCGGTCCAGGAGCTCTACGCCATCGCACGTGAAGCCTTTGTCGGCGGCCAACGCAAGTTCCCGGTACATGCCTTCCCCTTCCGCATGACCGATCAGAACATGGCTGCCCACGCCGCCCACCGGTGGTATCCTTTCTGGCAGAACCTGAAGGAAGGTTACGACATGTTCGCGGCCACCGGCCGCCCGCCCGTTGCCGGGGTTAGGAACGGGCGCTACGTCTTTTTTCCAACACAGTTTGCCGTGCCCCAGGAGTTCACCATCTCCGCCGCCTCCTCCGATCCCCGGGCGCCCCGGTTGATCTCGGGCTGGAACTAGGGTTTCACGCGAGCCGATGTTGGCATGAGCCCGGAAGCCCGCGCCTTTCTCGACGCCAGCGGTCCCCTGCCGCCCCCTCCGGCGTCGCGTGCGGGCCTTCAACAGATGCGTGAGGGTACTCTGGAGGGGTTTCGCCCTGCCGCCGAGAGCGTGCGTGACCAATGTGTGGACGAGATCAGGGAAACCGAGCTTGGCGGTGTGCGCACCTGGCAGGTCCATCCGAAAACGCGCGCCGGACGTGAGCCTGGCTTCACCATCCTCTATTTCTACGGTGGCGGGTTCATACAAGGCAGCCCCTTTGAGGATCTGCCGATCATTGGTCGCATTGCAGAAGAAACCGGTGCGATCGTGCATGCGCCCTGGTATCGCCTGTCGCCTGAGCATCCCTTTCCCGCCGCACACGAGGATGCGCTCGCTGCGTACAGGGCCATATGCGACAGCGCTGACGGCGGTCCTTTCGCGGTCATGGGAGAATCGGCCGGCGGCAACCTGGCGCTGGCCACCGTTCTGAACGCCCGCGCATCGGAGCTCCAGCTGCCCGCGTCAATGGCGCTTTTGTCGCCCTGGAGCGATCTCACCGAAGGGCCGGACAGCATCGTAACCAATGACGGCCATGATCCGACTCTGAATGCGTCCTATTTACGCTTTGCGGCCGACGCCTACCGCGGCGGCCGGGACACGAGCGATCCGCTGATATCTCCGGTCTTTGCCGAATGCGGATCAGATATGCCGCCCACGATCATCACCACCGGCACGCGCGACCTCCTGCTCAGTCACAGCATCTGCCAGGCTCGTGCTCTGGAAAAAGCCGGCGCGGATGTCACACTCCGCGTTTGGGACGGCATGTGGCATGTCTTCGAGTTCTATCCGGACCTTCCGGAAGCGCAATGCTCCCTCTCCGAAGTGGCCGCCCATCTTCTGGGTACGGCCACGCGGAGGTGAAGGCAGCTGGCTCCGGTGACACCGGACGGATTGCCTGCGGAGCGCGGCGTTAGTGCAGGGCCTGATTGCCCCCGCCGTGCTCTTCTTCCTGCGCGATCCGCAACGCGAGGATGCGCCGCTCGTCGATCTCGTTGATGATGCTGGCAACATCTTCTGCCAGATCGTCAAAGCAGGGATCCTCAGCCATGGACTTGTAGAGACGGTAGAACCCGTTCATCAGGTCGAACACGTTTCCAGGTGTATCCGTGACCAGATCGTCGTCCTCTGTGAAGTTATGGTTCAATCTCGGCATAGCCCTCTCTGCTCCTTGTGCTAAGGCCTCGACTTTTCTCGGTTCTAGGCCTTTGCGGCCTCCTTGCCGACTATTAAGATCGCATGCACCCCGTGAATCAAGCGTGAGAAATCTCACAGACGCCACAAAAAGGGGCAGGCGGGTTCTGTTTTCCCCGATAGGCGATCTTACGCATGCAGCTTGAATGTTGCAATCAAACGCGACGCATTTGTGTCCAAAAGCAAAGGTTGCATTCCAGCG
>JBCCEL010000198.1:0-11002 GCA_039030315.1 Pseudomonadota bacterium | reverse complement strand
TTTCGTCGTTCTGAACGACATCGTCAGTGGCTGAAAAACAATGGAAGTGGAAAGAGAGAGCGATGCACCAATATAATAGCTATCCCTTTGGCTATCTCTCCGACTACCTGCCTGGTTATCCCCTTGGCTATTTCTCTGGTTATCCTTCTCTCTTTCTCTCTCTCTCTCTCTCTTGCACGGGACTGCACTGTCGATGTCCCGATCTTCTCGTACGAGATCATGTGGAAGGCGGTGGAGAAACCGTCAATGCGCTTTTCAAACAGAGCTTCCATGGCCTCCGGCGTGATGTCGCGTCCGGTCAGCCCGGTTCCGCCCGTGGAAATCACAGCGTCAACGTTTTCATCATCAATCCAGATGCGCACCTGCGCCTGGATTGCACCCACATCGTCCTTCACGATCTCTCTGGATGCCAGCTTGTGCCCGGCGTCTTCGAGGCGGGTGACAAGTGTGTTGCCAGATTTGTCGTCTTCCAAAGTACGTGTGTCCGACACCGTGAGCACCGCGATGCCCAGAGGAACGAACGGTCTGCTTTCATCAATACGTGACATCCGGCACCCTTAGCACGGTCAGCAAATCCGGGTGAAGCTCTCGCAACAAGGCTTATGATGCTGACACAATTGGCCATCGTGCAACGTATGTTCAGCGGCCACCACTCCAGCAAGGGAGATTCAGGAATGTTCAGTCACGTCACAGTCGGCAGCAGCGACATCGCAAGGTCGGCCGGGTTCTACGATGCGGCGCTCGCACCGCTCGGCATCACGCAAACTTATCGCGATGAAGAGTCAGTCGGCTATGGCGTCGGCCCCGACGGCGAGTCCGGTTTCTGGGTTCTCACCCCCTTCGATAACCAACCCATGCATCCAGGCAATGGTGTTCACACCGCCTTCAACGCCGGCACGCGCGCCGTAGTCGATGCCTTTTACGCCGCTGCGATAGCCAATGGCGGAACCGACGAGGGCGGACCGGGACTGCGGCCGCAATATCACGAACACTACTTCGCTGCTTATGTGCGGGACCCGGACGGCAACAAACTGCAGGCCGTGTGTCATCTGGCCGAATGAACATGCGAGCACCTTGGCTGATCGACCGGATCAGCAGATGGGCAAGTCGGAGGATGGGTCTGAGCATCGTCCGCCTTGCCGGCAGCGACCAGTCTGGCCCCCCGGCGCACCGGGCGCCATATCGCCGAAACCCGTGAAAGGGCTCCGGCGACACGGCAATCGCGTCAGGACGGATCAGGTGCGGTGCAGTTCACGGTGACGACCGCGTCCTGGTAACCGACGTTGCTGACGTCCAGATCCTCGCCCGCAACGGTCATCGTGAAGACTGTCGCGCTGGAGCCGGCGGCCGGCAGGAAGGTTTGCGAAGCCACGACACTCTTTGGTGCGTAGTTGCCCGGGCCAGAAGCATTCTGTGTGACGAGCATGAAGACGCCCATGGAGTTACCCTTGGACTTGAAACTTGCACTTGCCTTGGGTGTCATTGGCGTTGAAGTGGAGCCGCCGGTTCCATAGTTCGACGTCAGGGTCGCCGAGATGTTGCCCTTGCTGCCGAAGTTCGCCAGCCAGGCAAACTGCGCCGTGGTCTGGCCGGAGGCCAGGCAGTTCCAGCCCGCCGGCACCGCACCGTTGGAGAGGCAGACCCATCCAGGCTTTTGAGCGCCCGTGCCGGAGTTCGCTGTGCAGGTCACCGCCTCACTGGTTGCATTGGCTTGACCGTAGGAGCCCAGAGCTGCAGCCCCCGCCACAAACATCATCGTCATCAGTTTGAATTTATTGCACCCCATTTTCACACCTCCATTTTGGATTTTGACGTGCCTCAGTGAATTGTCTTTCATGAGTGAAAGACTTTCATGAAAAGAGGTAGTGAATTTTTGCTTTTGCCTCCGTTCCATGAATCCTATTTTCCGATATGTTCTATACCGAAAAGCATACATGTGGCATTTTGCATATATTGACAATTTTCTTTCGGATAAAGTGACTGGGTTGATGATGTTTCATATGAGCTACCGAGTCCAGACGTGAAATTTTACTGATAAATTTCACTTCATAATTGCCCTGGACTGATTGTCAGAAAACTGAAATTGAATGGAATAGTATTGCGTCGCGCTTCGGGGGCGCAATCTCTCCTGGTCAGGCTTCCTGTCTTTGTGCTGCGGCTGGCCCGAATTACCGAAAATTCTATCTGCGCCCGCGGGCTGAGAGCGGCAATGGATGCAGACGTCCAGGGCGATTGTGTCCCGATTGTGGGAGATAAATCTCGTTGAATACTGAGAGTTATTTGCGTGCGGCAGCGAACATTCAATTCTCATCAGTCTCGTCAATGCGACCTTGACTTGGAAAATTTTCCGGCGAACACTCCCAGGGTCGACGATAAGATCGAAACAAGTGAAGGAGGAATCGAAATGTCCAAGAAAACAACGGAAATCAGGGGAGCGGACGGCGGCCTTTACTCTGTCGACGAGGACGGCAAGGTCTTTGAGAAGCCCGAAGACAAGGACAAGGCCAAAAAGCCCTCCAGCATGCCCGGTCAGCACGGCTCCCGCATCGACCCCGGTCAGCACGGAGCGCGCATCGACCCGGAGCAGCACGGCGCGCGGATTGATCCAGCACAGCACGGCTCACGGATCTCGTCTGACGACGATTAGGCCGTTGCGGCTGCACCCGGGGGAAGCAGCCTCGATGCTTCCGCATCCCTGAAGACTCAACGCTGAAGCAGGCCGCCCTGTCAGGGGCGGCCTGCGCAGGGCGGATTGGTAGTTCAGACGCACATATCGTGAATATTTCGAACACATTCGGAACCGCTGCCGAACAGAGCGGGGCGGCCAAACTGTATTTCGACGGCACCCACAGGAGCCGTGCACCGGAAGACACACTCACCAGGGTGGAGCCTTACTTTCCACTCATGGGGATCACACGCATCGCGGACGTGACCGGGCTGGACCGCATCGGCATCCCGGTGACAATCGTTTGCCGGCCAAACTCGCGTTCCGTCGCCATATCGCAAGGCAAGGGAACTACGATCGAGGCGGCCAAGGCATCAGGTGTGATGGAGTCGATCGAGACCTATCATGCCGAACACATCACCCTGCCGCTCAAATTCGCCTCGCTCGAAGAAGTGCGCTATTCTCATCCGCTCATCGACTTGGACGATCTTCCGGAGGTCGGCGGCGGCTGCTTCCATCCGCACCTGCAGCTCATGTGGATAGAGGGGGTCAACCTGTTGTGCGATGAGCCGGTCTGGCTGCCCTTTGAGCTTGTGCACACCAACTACACGCGGCCCATGCCGCCCGGCAGCGGCAGTTTCATGGCCAGTTCCAACGGGCTGGCGTCCGGGAATACGTTTACGGAGGCGGTCAGCCACGCCATCTGCGAGGTGGTCGAACGGGACGCGGTTGCCCTGTGGAGCCAGTCGTCTGACACCGCCCGGTCGGAACGCAGAATCCGTCCAGAGACAATTACGGATCCGAACTGCCGGGGCTTGCTGGACAAGTACGAGCGCGCAGGCATTCAGGTCGCCGTCTGGGACGTGACCTCCGATACAGGCATTGCCGCCATTCTGGTCTGGATCATGGAAGACGGCAGCCGCGAGCGCCTGCTCGCCCGTCCCTCCGTCGGGGCAGGCTGCCACCCGGTCCGCGAAGTCGCCTTATCGCGCGCACTTACCGAGGCGGCGCAGGAACGGCTTACGCTGATCACCGGATCGCGCGACGATCTGCAGAGGGATTACTACGGTGAGATGTCGCTCCAACACGTCTTCGACGCCGCGGGAGACAGAGACTTCATGTCAGTGCCGACGCGCTGCTGTCCGAGCGCTGAGGACGATGTGGACTGGCTGCTCGGACAGCTCAAGTCGGTCGGCGTCGAACAGGTGGTCACGGTTGATCTCAGCCAGGAGGTATTCCGTCAGATCGCGGTCGCCCGCGTCGTGATTCCAAAGCTTGAGGGTGTTGTCGATGATGCGCGTTACGTGCCCGGTGCGCGCGCGGCCGCACTCCGGGAGGCCGCGTCATAACCTGCGTCGTCTTCATCGGCCCAACCATTTCCGCGGACCAGGCATCCGAGCATCTTGAGGCGGTGTATATGCCTCCGGCCGAGCAGGGGGACGTGTTCGCCGCGGCTGAAAGATCTCCTGTCGCCATCGGCATCGTTGACGGTTACTTCCACCAGGTTCCATCAGTTTGGCACAAGGAGATCCTGTGGGCAATGTCGCAAGGTATCCACGTGTTCGGCAGCGCCAGCATGGGCGCGCTCAGGGCGGCTGAACTCGGCGCCTTCGGCATGGTGGGCGTAGGCCGCATCTACGAGGATTTCCGGGAGGGCCGGATCACGAACGACGACGACGTCGCCGTGACGCACGGACCGGCCGAACTCGGCTACATGGCGCTCTCCGAAGCCCTTGCCAACATCCGGGCCACGCTGCATGAGAGCGCAACGCAGGGCATCATCTCTGATGCAACACACCGGACCCTGCTTGAAATTGCCCGTGACACCTTCTTTCCTGAACGCAACTTCGATAGCCTGTTGCGCAGTGCCCACGCGCAGCAGCTTCCAGAGGGCGAGATTGATGCACTGGCCACCTGGCTGCCGGCAGGCCGGATAGACCGAAAACGGGAGGACGCAATCGAGATGCTTTGCCGGATGTCGGAGTTTCTGGCAACGAAGCCGGAGCGGATGGAAGTCCGCTACCACGTCGAAAAAACCTACCTGTTCGACGGCCATGCAGGCTGAGCCCCAAGCAGCAGCCTCGCCCGAGGGGAGCCAGATCATGCGGGGCATCCTGCTGTTCTCGCTCGGCGTGTTCTGCCTGTCGGTCATGGATGCCGGCGCGAAATGGCTGACGGCAAGCTATGCGGTCATCCAGCTCATCTTCTTCGACAGCATATTCGGCACAATCCCCATTGCGTTCCAGATGCGCAAGGAAGGCCTCGGCGTGTTGCGCACTCCCCGCTGGCCATGGCTGTGCGCGCGGGGCGCCCTCACGATCTGCACGATCTTCTTCTTCTTTTCCGCCCTGAAGTATCTGCCGCTGGCCGAAGTCACCATTATCTTCCTTATTGCGCCTCTGCTGACAGTCCTCCTGTCGGCAATCTTCCTCAAGGAACGCATCAGCACGGCGCAACTAATCGCCATAGCTGCCGGCCTGCTCGGGGCGATCCTGATCATTCGCCCGGGCACGGTGAGTTTTGAATTGGTCATGCTTCTGCCGGTGGCAGCGGCCCTGTCCACCGCCCTCGGCCTGATCGCCTCCAAGGTCCTGGTGCGCACCGAAAGCTCGTCCTCGGTGGTGGCCTATGAACTGCTGGTCATGTTCTGCGCGAGCGCGCTGATCGTTCCCTACTACTGGGTGACGCCGACGCTGCCCGACTGGCCGGTCATCGCACTCGTAGGGATCACGGGCGCACTCGGTGTCTACTACCGGACGGCCGCCTGCAATTACAGCCCTCTGAACGCGATCGCCCCTCTGGAGTATACGGGGATGGTCTGGGCCATCCTTTTTGGCTTTGCAATCTGGGGGGAGTTGCCTGATCTTTGGGGCTGGATGGGCGCTGTGCTCATCGCCGCAGGCGGCATCTACGTTGCGCGCCAGCATTCGGAAACGACCTGAGGCCATGGTGCAGCGATGACGGCAGAAGCCATCGTCATGAACAAGTTCGGAATTGCGCTCGCCGCCGACTCCGTGATCGCCAGCCACACCGCGACGTCGCCCAAACTCTTCAACAGCATCGAGAAACTCTTCCGCCTGACCTCGAACGGCAAGGTCGCCATCATGGTGTACGAAGCCACCGAGTTCATGAACATTCCCTGGGAAACCCTGATTGCCGATTACAGAGCCAGGCTCGGGGACGGCGAATTCGACAGTGTCGCAGCCCACGCCGCCGACTTCATCGACTATCTCGGATCGATCGAAGTCAGTGCCGATGAAGAGGACGCGATCCTGCTGAGCGCCCTCACGGCCCACTACTCCAATCTGGCCGACCGCCTGCGCGATACCCTGGCCCGGCAGATGCGGGACGACCATTCCAGCGTCAGGAGCCTGCGGCGCTGGGCCGAAAGCGAACTTGAGCTGGTATGCTGCGATCTTGAGGCCCGCACCACTTTGCCCGGACAGGCGGATGTAGATCCGGTCCAGTTCTACCGCAATCACTTCCGTCTGATCGCCCGCGCGCGGCAGCAGGGCTTTTTTTCAAACTTCGAGGTCAGACACACCCACACGATCCGGAAGACGTTGATGAAGCTGGCCTTCCTGTTCCTGCAGAAGGACTTGTTCTCGGCGTTCTCGACGGGGTTGGTGTTCGCCGGGTTCGGGACGAAAGAGTATCTGCCCAGCGCGCTTGCCTACCGCGTGGAGGCCATGCTGCCAGGCTCGTTCCGGTTGAAGCTGGACCTGCGCCGGCACGTATCGGCGGCGAACCAGGGAATGATCATTCCGTTCGCTCAATCGGACATGGTGTACAGGTTCCTCCAGGGTGTGGACAAGGAGTACGATGACTACCTCAGCGGGCTGCACCAGCAGCTGGCCAGCGATATTTCCTCATTCCTGATCGGCAAGCATGTGGACCCAGAGAAACAGGCGGCTGCGCAGGCCGATGCAGATGGCATCCTTGCGGACAAGTTTTCCGCGATCGCTTCGGCTGCCCAGAGCTATCGGCTCCTCAACTTCGCCGGCCCCGTGATTGATGCGGTCAAGAACCTGCCCAAACGGGAACTGGCCACCCTCGCCGAGGCACTCGTGCACCTAACGTCATTGCGCCGGAAGATGTCTGTCGACATCGAGACCGCCGGCGAGCCCATTGACGTGGTCGTCGTTTCCAAGGCCGACGGCTTTATCTGGATCAAACGAAAGTCCTACTACGACCAGTCGCTGAACACGCGCTGACATGGTATCGGTAGGGCGCTGCCATACACACGGTTGCAGGCGATCATCTGACAGGGGGTTGCTTATCGGAATGACCGGCGACTATCCTTCTGTCAGCGCTTGCGCAGGCACGCTCAAACGAGTGGATTTGTCGTGATGACAGGGTACGGGTGAGAGCTGTTTTCATCGCGATGCGTCTCGTTGAAACCATCAGCGGCGCAGCCGAGCGGGCAGAGTTGGCTGCGAGAGCAAACACAGGGAGGATTAGCAATGAACAAATTCGTCGGCACCATATTCGGCTGGATTATCGCCATTTCCGTCGCGGTCTCGGCCCACGCAGCGGACACGGTCAGAATTGCCTTTATCGATCCGCTGTCGGGCCCGTTTGCAGCGACCGGCGCCCAGGGCCTCGCCCACTATCAGTTTGCTGCTGAGGAACTTGTCAACAAGCAGGGCGGGGTCCTTGGAGGCAAGAAATTCGAGATCGTGCCCTTCGACAACAAGACCAGCCCGAAGGAATCGCTGATCCAGCTCAAGGTCGCAATCGACCAGGGTATCCGTTTCATTGCCCAGGGGAATTCGTCAGGCGTAGCGAACGCGCTGACGGACGCCATCAAGAAACACAATCGGCGCAATCCCGACCAGCGGGTGCTGTTCCTGAACTACTCCGCCGTCGATCCGGCGCTGACCAACAAGAAATGCAATTTCTGGCATTTCCGCTTCGACGCCAATGCCGACATCAAGATGGATGCGCTGACCGATATCATGGCCAAGGATCAGAGCATCAAGAAGGTGTACCTTATCGGTCAGGACTATTCGTTCGGCAAAGCGGTTGCAGCAGCGGCTGTGAAGTATATCGGCCGGAAGCGCCCCGACATCGAGATCGTGGGCAATGAGCTGCATCCCATCGGCAAGGTCAAGGATTTCACACCGTACGCCCGCAAGATCATGGCCTCCGGCGCCGATGCAATGATCACCGGCAACTGGGGCTCCGACATGGTGGGCCTCGGGAAATCCGTGATTTCGGCCGGGTTCAAGAAGCCGATCTACACCTATTATGCCGCCTCGACCGGCATCACCAAGACCTTCGGTGCAGATGGCAAAGGCCCGCTGAAGCTGGTCCAGGAAGGCCAGATCAATCCACCGGCGTCCGACCGGGCCGCCGCCTACATGAAGGCGTTCAAAGCCAAGTACCCGGACCACGACATGGGCCAGCCCCGCATTTCCAACGTTATCGAGATGCTGGCCAAGGCAATCGAGAAAGCCGGCAGTGACACGGATGTCGTTGCCATCGCAAGCGCCCTGGAGGGCATGGAGCACGATTCGATCTGGGGTTCCAAAGTGATCATGCGCGCCAAGGATCACCAGGCCATTCAGGACGTTCACATAATGGCCCATACGGACGAGGGCATCACCTTCGACCTGGACAACTCGGGCTACGGCCTGCACGTGGAGAGCACCGTGAAAATGGCATCTGCCGACAGCTCAACCACCTGCAAGATGAAGCGCCCTTAAGGGTTCCGAGCGCTAGCGCCATCCCGGCTTGCCGGGACGGCCGCGCTCTGTCCCACAAGCTCCTTTCCTAGAGGACGCCCAGTTGTCGCTTGTTCTGGTCAATGTGCTTGACGGTCTGGTGACCGGCCTGCTGCTCTTCATGCTGTGCAGCGGCCTGACCCTGATCTTTTCGATGATGGGCGTTTTGAACTTCGCCCATGCCAGCTTCTACATGCTCGGCGCCTATTTCGGTTACCAGATCAGTACATACGTGGGCTTCTGGCCCGGGCTGATCATCGCCCCGGTTCTCGTCGGCGTGGCTGGAGCCCTGATAGAGAGATATGGGCTCAGGCGAGTACACCAGTATGGCCATGTCCCCGAACTGATCTTCACCTTCGGCCTGGCCCTGCTGATCGAGGAGGTGATCCAGTTTTTCTGGGGCAAGAGCCAGATGGCCTATGAGGAGCCGCTGGCCCTCAAATTTGCCGCCTTCACGATCGCAGGCAATGCCTTCCCTGCCTACAAGGTCTTCATGATCTTCGTGGCCATCGGCATCTTTCTGGTCCTTCTCTACATTCTCACCCGCACCAGGATCGGGATGATCATCCAGGCCGCACTGTCCTATCCGGCAACGGTCCAGAACCTGGGGCACAACGTGCCGCTGGTTTTCATGGGTGTGTTCGGCGTAGGCACGGCGATGGCCGGGCTGGCGGGAGTCATTGCCGGTCCGGTTCTTGGGACGTTTCCGGGCATGGCCGTGGTTCTGGGAACCATCGTCTTTGTCACCATCGTCATCGGCGGGCTCGGCTCCCTCTGGGGTGCCCTCGTCGCTTCGCTACTGATCGGATGGCTGCAGACCTTCGCCGCCGCCTACAATGTCACCATGAAGGACATCCTGACCGGGCTCGGCATTGCCGAACCGGTCGATATCGCCGAGAGCGCGCTGCGGGACCTGTGGACGCTCACCCTTCCCCAGATCGGCCCCATCCTGCCGTACCTGCTGATGGTCCTGGTTCTGGTGATCCGGCCCCAGGGTCTGCTCGGGAAGCGTGAAACATGAGCGTGGCGGCTCAGCAGGACCGCAAGCTCGCAAGCGCAGGCGGTGTCAACTGGCTCTACATCGCGCCATGGCTGGCCGCGGCGCTGGTGCTGGCCGTGCTGCCCTTTGTCTTTGCGTCCGGCGCAGCGCTGACCGTGATGAACCAGATGGCCATCACGATCATTTTTGCCCTCGCCTACAACATGCTGCTGGGACAGGGCGGCATGCTGTCCTTCGGACATGCGGTCTATATGGGGCTCGGAGGCTTTTTCTGCGTCCACCTCATGAACATGGTGGAGTACGATGACCTACTCCTGCCCCTGCCTCTCCTGCCCTTGTGCGGAGGCGTGTTCGGTCTACTGTTCGCAGTCATCGTCGGAGCCTTCTCGACCCGCCGCGCCGGAACCGTGTTCGCGATGATCTCGCTGGGCGTGGGCGAGCTCATTGCCGCATGCTCGATCATCGTGGTGGCCTTCTTCGGCGGCGAGGAGGGCGTCAGCGGCGACCGGACCATGGGGCCAACGGTCTTCGGCTTCGATTTCGCCTCACAGCAGGAAGTCTACTACCTCTCGGCGATCTGGCTGCTCGTCTCGGCGCTTGCCATGTATCTCTATTCCCGCACACCTATCGGCCGCATGGCGAACGCCGTGCGCGACAACGAGGAGCGGGCGGAGTTCCTGGGCTACTCCCAGCGCAAGGTGCGCTTCATGTCCTTTTGTGCCTCCGGCTTCTTCGCCGGCATAGCCGGGGGCCTGTTCGCCATAAACTTCGAGATCCTGACGGAGGAGAACCTGAATCTCGCTACATCCGGGTCGGTCCTGCTCGTGACCTTCCTCGGCGGTGCCGGCTTCTTCATCGGACCCATCATCGGGGCGATCGTCTTCACCCTGCTGCAGACCGTGCTCAGCCTTTACACCGAAATCTGGCAGCTCTATCTCGGCATCCTGTTCGTGATGACCGTGATGTTCTTCCCCTCCGGCCTCACGGGGCTGCTGGCCGTTCATATCCGCCCCTATCAGCTCGGTAAACTGGGACTGCTCGCCAGGCCATACCTGATGATGGCCATCCCGGTGCTGGCCTTCGTGCTGGGCACGGCGGCATGCCTGGAAATCCTGTTCCATGCCCGCCATGCCGCCCTCGGCGACGAGATGATGTCTCTGTTCGGGATCGAGTTCAATTCCCATGGCCTGTTCCCGCTCGGCCTGTCGATCGCCATTGCCGCAATCTCGTTCTATCTGCTCTCCCGTATGGCGCCGATGTTCACGGAGGCCTGGGACACCGCCAATCATCTGGAGGCGGGCTCATGACGGCGGCCATCACTCTTCAGAACATGTGCAAGAATTTCGGCCGTGCCGAGATCATCCGGGACGTCAATCTCAGCATTACCAGAGGCGAGCGCCACGCGATCATCGGCCCGAACGGGGCCGGCAAATCCACCATGTTCAATGTGATCACCGGCAAGTATCAGCCGACCAGCGGGGCTGTGCTGCTGCACGGTGAGGACATCAGCACCCTCGAGCCCTACGAGATCAACCGGAAAGGCCTCAGCCGCAGCTTCCAGATCACCAATATCTTCGCCCGGATGACGGTGTTCGAGAATGTCCGCTGCTC
>JBCCEL010000197.1:0-11022 GCA_039030315.1 Pseudomonadota bacterium | reverse complement strand
GTCAGGGAGCGGGCTCAGGGTTTCCGCCAGAAGCTCAAGGGCACAAGATTCCAGAAGCAGTTTCCCTCCCGGTTGGTCCGCATCGATCTGAAGCATCTTCAGGAAAAGTGACCGCTGCTTCCGTGACGCCACCCCAAGTTCATGGGTGCTTTCCTCGACCATCCTTTTGCCGCGCCTCGCCAGTTCCGGTTCGGTCGCCATCATCGCGTCGAGGAAGTCCAGCGGAACATGGACGGAGACCGCTTCAAAGCACTCCTGAGCAGGCATGTGAATTTCCCAGCTGGCCGGCTTGGCAAATCCCGTCACCCAGACCATGCCCTCGGTGACTTCGCCGGAGCGATAGGGCTCGGTCTGCTCGTGCGATCGGGAGCGGCCGGCGACCCGTCCTTCGATAAGCAAGCCAATGAACTTGGATTTCGAGACCGCCTTGGCTTCGCGCACGCCGCGGATCTTCCCAACGCCGACTTCAATGCCGCGCGGCAGTTTGTGCATCTTGATCTTGCCGAAGGCGAGAATGGCCGCCGCTCTGACCCAAAGCTCCTTGCCGGGCATGTTGTTGACGAGCGAACGCACTTTGCTCAGCGTGAGATCCAGAGGATGTTCGGCAGCGGTTTCAGGTGGGGCTTCATGCTTCATTTTGGGGCCGCGGATTTCAGGTTTCTCGTGTCTTACAGTGACGACAGGTATGAGAGAGTAAATTCTTGACTAAATTAGTCAACTATTTTCAGAGGCCCTACGGCGCTGAAATTTATGGCGTTTCAGCAGACCTGCGGCCGTTTCCACTCCAAGTGAAATCGGCAGACAGTTCAGATATCGGTTGCCAAGTTCGGACCGCAGGGTCTCACGGATTGACATCTGAATCCGAGGGTGGCGCGGAAGCTTTTCACCTGACTGTTTCAACCGTTGAGTGCCAGCAAATGATAGCACTCATTCGGCAGCTTCGAGTTTCTGAATGCGCTCAATTCGGGCGGCGCAGTATTTGAACTCGGGGATCTTGCCGACAGGGTCGAGCTGAGGGTTCGTGAGCTCGTTCGCAGACGCCTCGACGTAGGCGAAGGGAATGAAGACCACATCTTCCTGCATTGCCTCGTCCGACCGGGCGATGAGGTCGATCGCACCACGCCTGGTTTCAATCCGCAATTCGTCGCCCGGTGCGGCGCCGAGCTTCCTAAGGGTCAGCGGGTTGACGCTCACCGAAGGCGCTGGCTCGATGGCGTCAAGATTGCTGGCGCGGCGGGTCATGGCGCCGGTGTGCCAATGCTCCAGCTGGCGGCCGGTGGTGAGCACAAAGGGATACTGGGCATCGGGTTGCTCGTCAGGAGGCAGGACATCGGCAGGGACCAGTTTGGCGCGGCCGGTCTCCGTTGGGAAGCGGTCGGAAAACACGATCGAGTAGCCGGGATGATCGTCCGACGGACAGGGATACTGAACGACATTCTCGGTCTCCAGACGCTCCCAGGTGATGTTGTCGAGTGAACGCATGCCGCGCTTCATCTCGGCAAAGACTTCCTTGGGATGGGTATAGCTCCACGGCAACCCGAGACGCTTGGCGAGTTCCACCGTGATCCACCAGTCTTCGCGCGCATCGCCGGGCGGCTCAACGGCCTTGCGCCCGAGCTGAACCTGGCGATTTGTATTGGAGACCGAACCGTTCTTCTCCGGCCATGCGGATGCTGGCAGCACCACATCGGCGAACATGGCCGTCTCCGTGAGGAAGATATCCTGCACAACCAGGTGTTCCAGACTGGTCAGGGCCTCGCGGGCATGGTTTGCATCAGGATCGGACATGGCCGGGTTTTCGCCCATGACGTACATGCCGCGGATGTCGCCCCGGTCGATCGCATCGATGATCTCGACCACCGTCAGGCCGGGGGTGGGATTGAGTTCGGTTTCCCAGATGTCGGACCAGATCTTGCGAGGTTCGTCCTCTCCGACCTTCATGTAGTCCGGGAACACCATGGGGATGAGCCCCGCGTCCGAGGCCCCTTGCACATTGTTCTGTCCGCGCAAGGGATGGAGCCCGGTTCCGGGACGGCCCGACTGACCGCACATCAGCGCCAGCGAGATGAGGCAGCGGGCATTGTCGGTACCGTGCGTGTGCTGGGAGACGCCCATGCCCCAGAAGATGATGGCATTGGAAGCCGTTCCATAGATGCGAGCCACATCCCGGAGCTGGGACGCAGGCACACCACAGATCTCTTCCATGTCTTCAGGGCGGAAGTTGCGCAGATGCGCCTTCAGCTTCTCGAAGCCTTCGGTGTTGGCCTGCACATATTGCCGGTCATACAGCTCTTCCTCAACGATCACATTCATGATCGCATTGAGCATGGAGACATCGGCGCCCGGGCGAAACTGCAGCATCTCTGCCGCGTATTGCTTCAGAGCGTGGGCGCGCGGATCCATGATGATGAGCTTGGCGCCCTTCTTGGCGGCCTGCTTGAAGTAGGTGGCCGCGACCGGATGGTTAGCCGTCGGATTGGCTCCGATCACCACCACGACATCGGATTTCAGGCACTCATTGAAGGACGCGGTTACAGCGCCCGAGCCGATCCCCTCCATGAGAGCGGCGACGGATGAGGCGTGGCAGAGCCTGGTGCAATGATCCACGTTGTTATGACCAAAGCCGGTCCGGATGAGCTTCTGGAAGAGATAGGCTTCCTCATTGGAGCACTTGGCTGATCCGAAGCCGGCGACATACTCGCCCTTCTGCTCCCGGAGCTGCTTCAGGCCACCAGCCGCGAAATCAAGGGCCTCTTCCCAGGAAGCCTCTCGGAAGTGGGTGTACGGGTCGCTCGGGTCAATGTTCAGACCTTTCTCCGCATCGGGCAACCGGATCAGGGGTTTGGTCAGCCGCTCCGGACTGGCCACATAGTCGAAACCAAAGCGGCCCTTGACGCAAAGGCGGTTCTCATTCGATGGCCCGCCGGCGCCTTCAACATACGCGATCTTCCCGTCACGAATCTTGTAAGTGAGCTGGCAGCCAACGCCGCAATAGGGGCAGACGGACCGGACTTCCCTCTCCGCGCCGCGGGTGCCGACCTGTGTCTTCTCGTCGACAATGGATTTCGGCATGAGCGCGCCTGTGGGGCAGGCCTGGACGCACTCGCCGCAGGCCACACAGGTGGACTCGCCCATCGGATCGTCGAAATCGAACACCACCTTGGAACCGTGATTACGGTTGGCCATTCCGATGACGTCATTGACCTGAACTTCCCGGCAGGCCCGGACGCAGAGATTGCAGTTGATGCAGGCGTCGAGGTTGACCGCCATCGCCGGATGAGAGGCATCGGTGGCATGCGCCTCGCGCGCCGGGAACCGTGACCGCGAGGTTTCATGGACACCCGCCCAGTGCCAGAAGCGGGCAACCTGGTCATGCGCCTTGTCTGGGGCCGGCTGGTCTGCTGCCAGCAATTCGATGACCATCTTCTGCGCGCTCCTGGCCCGGTCGGATGCGGTCTTGACCACCATGCCCGGTGCAGGCTTGCGAATGCACGATGCTGTGAGAGTCCGTTCGCCATCGATCTCCACCATGCAGGCGCGGCAATTGCCGTCGGCGCGGTAGCCCGGCTTGTCCAGCCAGCATAGGTGCGGGATTGTTGTTCCTTCGCGCTTGGCGACCTGCCAGATGGTTTCATCCGGTTCGGCCTCGACGTCTCGACCGTCGAGCTGGAACGTGATGGTCTCGCTCATGAAGTCTCTCCCAGTTGAGGACGTCATCACAGACAAAAAAACTTTGCGTCACACCCACCGACACATGACGGCTAGCAACGATCGTGCCAGATAAAAGTGATTAGAAAACAACGCACTAGATAACGCCTGGGCGGTGCAGAGAACAAAATGTCCAGCTTGCAGGACAAGCTGGCCGAGAACATGGCTGTCACGCAGCTTCCGGCAGCCAGATCGAGAAGGTCGTGCCCTCGCCTTCCCTGCTGTCGACCGAGATATTGCCGCCCTGCCGGTCGATCAAGGTGTGGCTGATCGAGAGACCAAGTCCGGTGCCTTCATGGCGCTTGGTCGTGAAGAAGGGATCAAAAACCCGCTGAACGACATCTTCAGACATCCCGATGCCGCTGTCGGCCACCTCAATCTCAACCCCGTCATGGCCGTTCCGGCGTTTGTCGGCAGTGCGCAAGTTCAACTCACCGCCATCGGGCATGGCGTGAATTGCGTTGACGATCAGATTGACCAGCACCTGCTGCAGCTCCGTCCGGTTCATCAGCACCTGACGATTTGCCTGATCGTCGCGGACAATCTCGATCTCCGACTTCTGAAGGAGATGCTGCACGAGGGGCAAGCTGTCTCCTATCACGTCCTGCGGGCGGTGCCTCTCGACAAAGTCTGCATACTCCTCCGGCTTGGCAAATTGCAGCAGCTTGGTCACGATCTGGCTGATCCGGTGGATCTGCTCGTCCAGAAGCCTCAGCTCCGTCTCGGCGAGCTTGGCCTTTTCGCCTATGACGTTGCGTACGATCTCAAGGTTGCCTTGCATCACGGCGACCGGGTTATTGATCTCATGCGCCACGCCGGCAGTGATTTCACCGATTGCCGCCAGCTTTTCCGACATGATGAGCTGCTTGGTTGTGGCCTCCAACTGCTGGTTTGCGAGACGCAACTCCTTGGTACGCTCATCAACGCGCGCATTCAGCTCTTCGTTCCAGCCGCGGAGCTCCTGCTCCCTTGCCTGAACCTGATCGAGAAGATCATCCAGATGCAGAGCGACACGGCCGATTTCGTCGCCTGCATTTTCGATACCGGTTCGCGCATCCAGATCGCCTTTCTCGACATCCGCGATGGTACCGTTCATGCGTTCCAGAGGCTTGAAAATGCCCCTGGCCCACCGCAGGAAAACCGGAATGGTGACACCGGCAATAATGAGAAAAGCAACAGCGATCGTCAGGAATGTTTCGTACTTCGCCTGTTTGAAGGGCGCTTCAAGAAAGCCGACATAGAGCATGCCAATCCGCTTGCCGAAGCTGTCGACGATCGGCTCGTAAGCAGACATGTACCAGTCGTTCACGACGAAGGCGCTGTCGAGCCAGGTGCGGCCCTCTCCGAGAACTTTCTGCCGGACGATGGCGGACACCCGGGTTCCGAGCGCGCGGCTGCCTTCGAAGAGACGCACATTCGTGCTGACGCGGACATCATCCAGAAACAGCGTAGCTGTCCCGACGCTGCCCTCCGGGAGGCTCGCCTCGCGATAGACGAGGTCATTGATCGTGTCGATGAATACGAGATTGCGGTTGAGCAGTATGCCACCCACCAGAGCCGCATTTTGCCCGCCGCCAAGAACGACCGGAGCGGCGGACTGTATCACCATTCCCCGTGTTTCGGCCTTACGCTCGGTGTGGACGGCGTTCGGCGTTTCCACCAGGTCGAAGTGAGAGCGCGCAGAGAGTTTCTGCGAGATTGCCGCCAGTTCGGTGCTGGAGAACAGATCTATTTCGGTGCGTGCCGTCCCCCTCAGAGCTGTCTTGATGATTGGCCAGTTTGTCCGATGGCTCCCGGCCGGTTTTTCCGGGGCTGCTGCGACGATGGTTCCGTCGGTCCTGACAACGTACAGAAAGTCCAACCCCAATCGGTGCCGGCTCGCGTCCAGAAATGCATCGACGCTGAGAGAGCCGCTAACGATGTCCCTGAAATCGGCTGACTTGCCCAACGCTTCGATCTGATCCTCGGTCGTCTCGAGAATACGTGAGAGATATTGATGTGCGATCGTGAGGTCGCCATTGACCTTCGAAACCAGGGTCGCATCGAAACGGGCGCTCCAGCGGGTGATGCTGATAGCCATAAGCAGCGGCAGGATCACGAGGGTTGGCAGCAGCGCAATCGCAAGAAGGCGGAAGCGGACCGAGCGTTCCCTCCACGGGGTGAAGAAGATGTTTGAAGCGTCAGACATTCCAGGCCGCGCATTTGCGGTCTATCGTCTTGCGTGAGACGCCGAGGCGCCGCGCAGCTTCCTCTCTGTTGCCGCCAACTTCCGTCAGAACGGAGAGAATGTGGCGGCGTTCGACCTCGGCCAGGCTGCTCTCCGGGCTTCTGACCGAACCACTTTCCGTCCCGAACTCGTCCGGGAAACGTCCAATAATGAGCGTCCGCTCAACGAAGTTCCGCAGTTCGCGAACGTTGCCAGGCCAGTCGTAGTGAGCCAGCCTGGCTTCCTCACGTTCACTGAACGCAACGGGCGGCATGCCAAGCTGGCGCGAGAGTTCGTCCATGAACAGCTCTGCGAGTTCCAGAACGTCGCCTCCACGGTCCTTGAGGGGCGGCAGGTGGATCTGCATGACATTGATGCGGAAATAGAGATCCGGCCGGAAATTTCCGTCCTCAACCTGCTCGTTGAGGTTGGAGTTGGTTGCGAAGACGAACCGCAGGTCGACCGGCACTTCCCGTTCCGAACCGACGGGACGCACACGCTTGTCCTCCAGCACGCGCAGGAGTTTGCTCTGGAGCGGCATCGGAAGCTCGCCGATTTCGTCGAGAAAAAGCGTTCCACCCTGTGCGTGAAGGAAGAGGCCGTCCCGGGCGGAGTGGGCACCGGTGAAGGCGCCTTTTACGTGACCGAACAATTCGCTCTCTATCATTTCGGGCGGAATGGCTGCGCAGTTAACGGGCACGAATGGTTTGTCCTCGCGATCGGACAGCGCATGGAGCGAGCGCGCGGCAACTTCCTTGCCGGTACCCGATTGCCCTGTGATGAGAACCGAGGTGGGAAGCGGGGCCACCCGCTGGATTGTTTCCCGGACGATCTGGACCGCCTTCGACTCTCCAATAAGCCGGTCGTTCAGACTACGTCCGGAACTCGTCCGCAGCTCATGCCTTAGAACGTAGTTTTCGCGCTGAAGCCTGAGCCGGTCGAGGCAGCGGGCAATGGCATTCAGGATCTGGTTCGACCGAAAGGGCTTCAGGACAAAGTCTGCTGCACCGGCCCTGAGTGCCTGAATTGCTGTTTCAAGATCAGCATAGGCGGTGATCAGGATTGCGTCTGCAAAGAACCCGACAGCGCGCTGCTCTGCGAGCCATTCCACACCATGCTTTCCCGCCATGATGTTGTCGAGAATGATGACGTCGAAGTGGTCCTCGTCGAGAATGCGCGAAGCTTCGTCCGTATTGGCGGCGGTTTCGACCCGCTTGCATCTTGGCCCCAACGTGCGCAGCAGGAAGTTCCGCATGCCGGGTTCGTCATCCACGACCAGGATGGATGCCTTTGCCAGCCACGGACCGAACTCCGGTCCGGTCTGTGGGTCCGCTGGCAGCTTGCGCACAGCCTCAGTCTGCATCATGCCCTCCAGCCGCCTGGGGCGGCCGCACGAGCGCCGCGCAACCGAAGTCGTGCCGATTGCTCCTCGGGCGGCAATACGATCCGCGCGAGGGAGAGCGAGCTCGCGTTTCCTCCTTAAGGCGGCTGTTCTTGGCTGGGTGGGATCCGGGTGGGCCGGATTGCCTGGCTTTATGTTTTTGCGCCGCCGGAGCCAGCTTACACGTTAGTTCGCCGGCCGCAAACTTTGTGATCGCGCAATTGCCCGCGGCGCACCGCCGCCACATGGCCGCAGGACTGCCGATCACCATCGCCGAAGCCATCGCTAGAACAGCACAAAGTTCTTGTCGAACATCAGCCCAAGACAGATGCCGATGATTAGTGCCAGCAGAAGTTTGGTTTGCCTGTTGATGGTCAGCTCGTCTGTTTGCTCAAGGATTCCTGTTCGCCCGAGCCTTCGTCCTTCGAGATCCATTTGCCCAGGATCTTGTGCTTGATGTTTTCCCAGAGTTTGGCCATGCCGAGCGGCTCGTAGATCATGAACACGATGATCAGCACACCGAACACCACCTGTTCGGTGGCGGAGATGATGGTCGCATCAATCGCACCGTGGAACACGTTGTTGCCAATGCTGTTCAGCAACACCGGGAAGAGCAGGATGAAGGCAGCGCCAATGAATGCACCGTTGATCGTGCCGAGTCCCCCCAGGATGACCATGAAGAGGATCTTGAACGACAGCTTGATATCAAAGGCCACAGGCTCAAGCGACTTCAGATAGGTAAACGCAAAGAGCGCACCGGCAACACCGCAGTAGAATGCACTGATCGCGAATGCCTGCAGCTTGGTTTTCAGGAGCGATATGCCCATGGACTCCGCTGCAATGTCCATGTCGCGCACGGCCATCCAGTTTCTGCCGGTGCTGCCCCGCGCCATGTTCATCGCGATCAGTGTGAGCACGGTGACCACGACGACAATGACCATGAACATCTCAACGGGTGCCGTGAACGGCTTGCCCAGAATGACGATGTCCTGCGCGGTGATGATGCCCGAAGAGTCGTAGTTCTTGAACCAGCCGAACTTGTCGATCATCCAGATGATGAAGAACTGCGAGGCGAGGGTCGCAACCATCAGGTAGATGCCCCGGACCCTCAGGCTCGGCAGGCCGAACAGAATCCCGAACGCAGCGGCGATCAGGCCGGAGAGACCAAGGGCGCCGAAGAAGGGAAGCTCAGGCACGCGCAGGATGAGATTGTAGCAGGCGAACGCGCCTGCGGCCATGAAGCCGGCCGCGCCGAGCGCGAGCTGACCAGCATACCCCATAACGATCTGCTGACCGATTGCTGCGAGGGCAAGACACAGCCAGGGGATCAGGATGGATGTGTACCAGTAGTCCGTCTTGACCGTCAGCGGGATCACGACAAAGGCCAATACCATGAGTATGACAAAGTTTGTGATGTCGCCCCTGGTGTAGGACATGAAGACAGGTTTCGAGTTCATGTGCCGCCCTCCCTAAACGCGCCGTATTATCTTTTCGCCGAACAGGCCTTCGGGCCGGTACAGCAGGAAGAAGATCGCCAGAACATACGGGGCCCAACCCTCGATCGCGCCGCCAAAATACGGTCCGATGTAAACCTCCAGAACCTTCTCGGTCGCACCTATGATCAGGCCGCCGATGATCGCGCCCGGGATCGACGAGAAGCCGCCGATGATCAGAACAGGCAATGCCTTAAGGGCAAGATCGACCAGGGCGAACTGCACCCCTGCCCTGGCGCCCCACATCATGCCCGCAACCAGTGCGACAACGCCGGCTGCCGACCACACCAGGAGCATGATGTTCTTCAATGGGATGCCGATAGAACTGGCCGCGCCGGGATCATCGGCAACGGCGCGCAGCCCCAGGCCCATCTTGGTGTATTTGAACAACAGGGCGAGCCCGATGATCATCACCGCGGCGACCGCACCGGCCGTCAGATCGAGTGCACTGACGAACAGTCCAAGATTGTCGATGATCCAGGGGATCGGGAAATCGCCGATACCGAGATCCAGCCGGCGAACCTCAACGCCCCAGGCCGCCTGTGCCAGCCCTTCCAGCACAAACCCGAGCCCGATGGTGGCCATAAGCAGCGTGTCTTCGCTCTGGTTCATCAGCGGCTGGAGCACCATGCGTTCCGTGCAGTAGCCGACCAGGACCATCAGGCCGATTGTCACGATGAAGGCCAGAACGAAGGGAAGTCCAAGCTCCATGAACCCGACGAAGGCAAGCACGGCGAAAAACACCATGGCGCCCTGGGCGAAGTTGAAGGTGGAGGACGCCTTGTAGATCAGCACGAAACCCAGGGCGACCAGAGAGTACATCGTCCCGGCCAGCAGCCCGCCGACCACGACTTCGATGAAGAAGAGAAACTCAGTCATGGGCCACTCCGAGATATGCGTCGATAACGTCCTGATTTGCTCTGACTTCGTCGGGCGGGCCGTCCGCAATGACCTTGCCGTAGTCGAGCACGACCACGCTGTCGGAAATGTCCATCACCACGCCCATATCGTGTTCGATGAGGACCATGGTGGTACCGATTTCGTCGTTGACCTTCAGAATGAAGCGGCACATTTCCCGCTTCTCTTCGACGTTCATGCCCGCCATGGGCTCATCGAGCAGAAGAACCTCCGCCTCGGTCGCCAGAGCGCGTCCCAGCTCAACCTTTTTCTGCAAGCCGTAGGGCAACTTGCCGACAGGAGTTTCCTTGATGTCCTGGATCTCGAGAAACTCGACAATCTCCTCGCATTTTTCGCGGTTGGCGCGCTCTTCGTTCTGAGCCTTGGGCAGTTGCAGCGCCACGTGAAGGAAGTTGGCCGTCATGTGCAGCCTTCGGCCGACGAGGATATTGTCCAGCACGGACATGCGCTTGAACAGTGCGAGATTCTGGAACGTTCGCGAGATGCCCTTGCGCGCAATGAAGTTCGGATTGATCTTCTGAAGCACCTCGCCCTTGAAGGCGATGGATCCGACCTGGGGCTTGTAGATCCCGTTGATACAGTTCAGCATCGAACTCTTGCCGGCACCGTTAGGCCCGATAATGGCGCGGATCTCATGCTCGAGAACGTTGAAGGAAGTATCGGTGATGGCCTGAACGCCGCCGAAGCTCAGCGAGATGTTCTTGACCTCAAGGACCGGATCTCCGATCGGAAAATTTCTGGTTTGTGTCATTGTTGATATCCGCGTGGGCCGACAGGCTCACACGGCCTCTTCCCTCAGCACATCGCGGAAGTTCTTCCGGCCCTCCTTGGAGATGCCGAGGTAGAGTTCCTTGACCTTTTCATCGTTGAGCAGGCTCTCCGCCGTTCCATGCAGCATCACGTGGCCCGTCTCGATGATGTAGCCGTAGTCGGCATTGCGGAGCGCCACGTTGGTGTTCTGCTCGGCGAGCAGGATGCTGACACCTTCCTTCTCGTTCAGTTCCTTGACGATGTTGAAGATTTCAGCGACCAGCTGCGGCGCCAGACCCATGGAGGGTTCGTCAAGCAGCAGCATCTTGGGTTTGGCCATCATCGCCCGGGCCACGGCAACCATCTGCTGTTCGCCGCCGGAGGTGAAGCCTGCCTGGCTCTTGCGCCGCTCTTTCAGCCGGTTGAAATAGCTGTAGATTTTCTCAAGCTCGTCCCGGATGTCGGCCTTGGTGAGCTTTCTGGAATAGGCGCCGGCGATGATGTTCTCTTCCACCGTCAAGTGCCCGAAGCAGCGTCTGCCTTCGAGAACCTGCACTAGGCCGAGG
>JBCCEL010000196.1:0-11179 GCA_039030315.1 Pseudomonadota bacterium | reverse complement strand
GCGGCCCCGGTCCTCCATGAGTCCGAGCCTGGTGTTCAACCAGGACGGCTCGCTGTTCGCCGCGGTCGGCTCGCCCGGAGGCAGCCGCATCATCGGCTATGTCACGAAGTCCATGATCGGCCTGATGGACTGGAAACTCTCCATGCAGGAAGCGGTCAACCTGCCTCACTTCATCAACCGCAACGGCAAGACGGACCTGGAAAAGGGCACCTCACTGGCCGGTCTGGGCGCGAAGCTGGAAGCCATGGGACACCGGGTGCGGGTGCGCAGCCTGAACAGCGGGCTTCACGGGATCCGGGTTACGGCAGATGGACTTGACGGCGGGGCGGACCGCCGCCGCGAAGGTACGGTCATTCACCTGCCTTGAGTAACAAGCAAGGCGGTTCCACCCGTTTGTGCTGAATGCCACTTACGGCCAACCAGGTGCATGTCAGTCTGACCTCATGGAGGATCGGACATGACAACAACAACCTACACCCTCACACTCAACATCCCGGAAAGCGCCCTGAGGCAGATTCTCGCCGAGGGACAACGGATTGCCGTCGCCCGTCAGAATCATGGCGGTCTGGCGGATGTCGCCTGGGCGGGAATCGAACCGGCCCAGCGCACGACGGTCGGCTGGAACGATGGCGGCTACCGCCTCTATGCCAGCGACAGCCCGCTCGCGCCCGGCACCCACATCACCCAGAAGGCCGGCACCTTGGCCACTCTTGGCAGTTCCTATGTGTTTTCCACTGCCGGCAGTTTCGGGCCCGGCACCGCGACGCCCGCCTCCGATACGATTGAGGTGACGAATGACGACACCAGCCAGCCTGTGACGCTGTTCGGTCTCACCGAAGCGGTTTTCGTGAACCGGCTGGAACAAGCCGCCGCCCCCTTCTGCGCGCTTGGTGCGCATGCCGGGACGAGTGAGAGCTTCACGCCCACCGGCGAAGTGATCGTCTGGCTCGCCAGGGGCGTGCGGTCCGGCAGCATTGTCGACCCGCCTCCCTTCGGCGAAACAAGAGTGGAGCTGAGCGCTCAGAAGCCTGCGGTCAGCCTGACCTACAGCGAGCACCAGGGACGGTTCGTCGGAACGGATCCGTAGTCGGCTAGCGGCCGGATCAGCCCAGGGCCTTTTTCTGGCGGCGGCGCTGAACGGAGGACGGGATGCCAAGGGCTTCACGGTACTTGGCGACGGTGCGCCGGGCAATGTCGATGCCCAACTGATTGAGCATTTCGACGATGCGGTCATCCGACAGGATCTTCTTGGCATCCTCGCTGTCGATCATGTCGCGGATGCGTTGACGGACCGCCTCGGCGGAATGCGCCTCGCCGCCGGCGCTTGAGGCAATGGCGGAGGTGAAGAAGTACTTCAGCTCGAAGATGCCGCGCGGGGTTGCCATGTACTTGTTTGAGGTCACCCGGCTGACAGTGGATTCGTGCATCTCGATCGCGTCGGCGACCGTCTTGAGATTGAGCGGGCGCAGGTGCTGCACACCGTAGACAAGGAAGGCGTCCTGCTGGCGGACAATTTCCCGGGCCACCTTCAGAATGGTCCGTGCACGCTGGTCCAGGCTCTTCACCAGCCAGTTGGCGTCCGACAGGCATTCGGTAAGATAGGTCTTGTCCTCCTCGCGCGTCGCGCCCTTGGCGACGTTGGCGTAGTACTGGTTGTTCACCAGCACCCTTGGGAGGGTTTCGTTGTTGAGTTCCACATGCCAGGAGCCATCGGTGGCTTCGCGCACGAAAACGTCCGGCAGCACCGGCTGCACGACCTCGTGGCCGAATGCGGATCCGGGGCGCGGATTGCAGTCGCGGATCTCCTCGATCATCTCCGCGAGGTCTTCCTTGTCCGCACCACAGCGCTTCATCAGTTCTGCGAAATCGTGTTTTGCAAGGAGCTCCAGGTTGTCGAGCAGCTTCTCCATGACCGGGTCGAGCCGGTCCTGTTCGCGCAGCTGGATGGCGAGGCACTCGCCGAGATTGCGGGCGAAAATGCCGGCAGGATCAAAGGTCTGAACGACTGCCAGAACCTCTTCGACCTTTCCGGCATCGGCGCCGAGGGTTTCGGCGATCTGGTCGGGCTCGCTCGTGAGATATCCGGTTTCGTTCAAGGCGCCGATCATGTGAACGCCGATCATGCGGCCGGCCGGATCGGTGACCGCGATGTTGAGCTGCTCGGTCAGATGCTCCGACAGGGTCTTCTCTTTGGTGAGCGTTGCTTCGAAGTTGAACTCCTCGCCGAGCGGAGCAGAGCTGCCCTGGCCAACAGACGACCAGCCGCTGTCGGTCGGGCCGGCCTGCCGGTTGGCGGCATCGGCCTGGGATTCATCGGCGTAGACGTTCTCCAGACCGGCATCGAGCTGATCGACGGTCGCCTGGGAGCCCGCCTCATCGCGCAGGCTCGTCGCAAGATCGGGACCATCGGTTTCGGTTGATCCGGCGCCGTTCTGTTCACCGGCCGAAGCAGGTTCGCGGTCCGCGGAGGTTGTGTCGGACGAGCGCTTCTCAACGAAGCCCTCGGTCTTTTCCAGCAGAGGATTGCGCTCAAGCTCTGCTTCCACGTATTCGGTCAATTCCAGATTGGACATCTGCAGCAGCTTGATCGCCTGCTGCAACTGAGGCGTCATGACGAGGGATTGAGTCTGCCCCTGCCTCAGTTCAAATCTCGGCGCCATCGCCATGGTTCAGCCACCCTGTTCCCCAAAGTCCCCGAAAGGACGTAATCCGCTGCCTTTAGAGGTAGAATTCGTCTCCCAGATAAAGCCGGCGGACTTCCGGGTTTGCGACGATCTCCTCTGGTGAGCCTTCCATCAGAACCTGGCCCTCGTGAATGATGAGCGCCCGGTCGATGAGCTCTAGGGTTTCGCGGACGTTGTGATCCGTAATAAGCACCCCGATTCCCCGAGCTGTGAGGTGGTGCACCAGTTCGCGGATATCACCGATTGCAATTGGGTCAATCCCGGCGAAGGGCTCGTCGAGAAGCATAAATCTGGGTCTGGCTGCCAATGCGCGGGCGATTTCCACCCGCCTTCGTTCTCCACCAGAGAGTGCCACAGCCGGCGAACGCCGGAGATGCGTAACGGAAAACTCATCTAACAATCCACGCAACTGACTTTCGCGCTCGTCCCTGTCCGGCTCAACCACCTCAAGCACGGCGCGAATGTTTTCCTCCACAGTGAGGCCGCGGAAAATCGACGGTTCCTGGGGCAGGTAGCCAATGCCGAGACGCGCCCGTTTGTACATTGGCAGGTGTGTAATATCCTGCCCGTCGAACTCGATGGTCCCGCTGTCGGCGGCAACCAGACCGGTGATCATGTAGAACACGGTCGTCTTGCCGGCGCCATTGGGGCCAAGAAGACCCACGGCTTCACCCCTGCGAACGGAAAGACTTGCACCGCGGACGACCGGCCGGCGCTTGTAGCTCTTGGTGAGCTCATAGGCGACGAGGCCGTCATCGACCGGAAGCTGGCGTCTGGGACCGGGCGGCGGGAGCGGTCTGCCCCTTCCTTCCAGCCCTCCAGCGGGCTCGGCATCTGGCCGATCTCGCCAGGAGGAAGCCATTTCCCTTTGGTCACTCCGTTCCACGCAATTACCGTAGATTTTGATTAATTTTCAGTGAACTGTGCCACATCAGACCCGCCCGCGCCATGCCAGCAAATCACTGCTTGGGCAAGAACTTTGCGCGCACCCGCCCGCTCCCGCCTCCAGCTTCCATACGGCTCTGGCCGGTGGTCAGATTGAGAAAAAGCTTGTCCCCGTTGAGCTTGGTCTTGCCCTGATAGACCACCACGTTCCCGGTGATCACCGCCTGGTTCGCCTTCACATCCATGCGCGCCCGGTTGGACGTGATGGTCTGGTCGGCCGAAACGATGGTGACGTTGCCGCGGGCATTGAGGAACCGCACCTCGGTTTTCTTGGTCCCGTTCTTGCGCTTTACTTCCACGTAATCGACCACGAGCCGGTCGGCCTTCAGCTTCACCTTGCCGCGGATGGCATCGACATTTCCGGTGAAGATGGCCTTTCTCTCCTTCTCGCGTAGCTCCATTGAATCAGCCGAAATATCCACGGCGGCGCGGGACTTGGAACCGGCATCGCCCAGCTTGTCGCTGATCCCTCCGGCCTGTTGGGCGCCGGCCATGGACCCTGAAGCCAACAGGGCCCCGGCGAGAAGAACGGCGGTACTGGCCTGCCGGAGTTTCGAGTACAGCATTTTCTGTCGTAATCCTTCAGTTCACTATTGACCGAACTTGGCTCCCACACGGCCTCCTTCCATCCGGCTCTGGCCGGTGGTCAGATTAAGGACGAGCTTGTTGCCGTTCAGCTTCGTCTTGCCCCTCAGGACAATGACATTGCCCGTGATCACCGCGCGGTTGGCCTTTACATCCATACGCGCGCGGCGGGATCTGATAGTCTGGCCGCCGGAGATGATGGTGACATTGCCGGTGGCAACAAGGAAGCGGATCTCGTTCTTCTTCTTCCCGCTCTGACGCTTCACCTCGGCATAGTCGACAACCAGCTTGTCCGCCTTCAGCTTCACGCCGCCGCGGACCGCATCGACCTTGCCGGTGAAAATCGCCTTCTGTTCCTTCTCCCGCAGTTCCATGACATCGGCTGCGATATCGATCGCGAGCTGGGCATGGGCCTTGCCTGCCGGAACGGCGAGCGCAAGCGCGAGAATGCCCGCGAAGACCAGTTGCCTCGGCGGTAGCCACGATCCGTGGTCCGGCATCACTATTCCGATCCTTCCTTGGCCTGCGGCGGGATATGAAGCTTGACGCCGTTGAAGAACAAAATCCGTTCCCCCGCATCCCATAATTCAACACCGTTCGACTTCACGGTTCCGGCAGAGAACACCACGACCACCGGATTGTCGGACCTGAGATGCTTCTCGGTCATGTTCACTTTCGCGGCCTTCGTCTTGGCGGAGTACTTGCCGGTGGAAATCATCCTGACGTCACCGGTCAGATCCAGCTTCTTGGTCTCCGAACTGTAGACGCCGTTTGCCGCCGTCATCAGAATGAGATCGCCGGAGCCGCGCAGCTTGAGCTCGCCCTTGACCTCGTCCAGGTGCACCACTTCCGGATTGTCCTCATCGCGCTTGGCCTGCTTGGCGCTCACCGAATAGGGCTGCTTCTGTTTGTCGAAGCCCGTGAACACCGGGCCGAACAGTATGCTCTCCTTCACCGACGGGAGCGGCGCGCCCTTGGCGGACTTTGCCGCGGTCACGGGCTTGGCGACTTCCTCGAACATGCCGGCCTGGATTATGAACCAGCCGAACATACCGACAACGAAGAGCAGGCAGGTGGCGCTGATCGCAAGCGTCATGATCTTGCGGCGGCTGCGCTGGCGGGATCTGGGCACACGAACGGACGGCTCGGCCCGGGGCGGCACACCTGCAAAGGCACCCGAGGCGGCGGGCGCCGGGACGCTCAAAGTGGGTGGCCGTCTTGCCAGGTCCATCACTCGCTCGGATGTTCAGCCGGCCCCGCCGGCATCTTCCGGGAGAAAGATCCCGGAACACTCAGTGCGCGAAGATATCCTCTTCGGGCCATCCTGCCAAATCAAGTGCGACCCTGGTCGGCAGGAACTCGAAGCACGACGCTGCCAGTGCCGAACGCCCCTCGCGCTCCAGCATCGCATTGAGCCGTTCCATGAGGGCATGCAGGTGCAGGACGTCCGATGCGGCGTAGGTCTTCTGGGCATCGGAGAGCTCAGCAGCGCCCCAGTCGGAACTCTGCTGCTGCTTGGACATGTCGATGTCCAGCAGTTCCCTGCAAAGGTCCTTCAGACCGTGTCTGTCGGTGTAGGTTCTGCAAAGCTTCGAGGCAATCTTCGTACAATAGAGCGGGCCCGTGTCGACGCCGAGGTAATGCCTGAATGCGGCAACATCGAAGCGGGCGAAGTGGAAGATCTTCAAAACATCGCGATCAGCCAGCAGCGCCTTGAGGTTGGGGGCATCGTAGGTGTCGCGGTCCAGCTGCACCAAGTGGGCATTGCCGTCGCCGGAGGAGAGCTGCACGACACAAAGCTTGTCGCGGAAGGTGTTGAGACCGAGCGTTTCGGAATCGACCGCGACCGAACCACCCAGATCAAGCGATGTCGGAAGATCACCCTTGTGAACCGTAATGGCCATCGCCGCCTCTCACGTCCTGCAAAACACTGTACTGAAGGGGATTGGTGCCCAGGAGAAGACTCGAACTTCCACTTCCATTCGGAAACTAGCACCTGAAGCTAGCGCGTCTACCAATTCCGCCACCTGGGCCAAGCGAACGTGGACATAGGGTGAGCATGCCCTGCTTGTCAAGCGGACTTGCCTCTGGCAATTGACCGTTGAAAGCTGAGGGCGAAGCTGTAATACCGCTTGGCAGGAAAACCCTGAACGTGGATCGGGAACGGAGTCACGCCAATGCCTGAGCCCAAGACCGAAAAACTGGTCACCCTGATCGGAGGATCCGGCTTTATCGGGCGCCATATCGTGCGCGCCCTGGCGCGGGAGGGCTACAGGGTCCGCGTGGCCTGCCGCAGGCCTGATCTGGCTGGTCATCTGCAGCCGCTGGGCAATCTCGGTCAGATCCAGATGATCCAGGCCAATATCCGTTATCCAGAGTCTCTTGAAGCCGCCTGCCGCGATTCCTTTGCCGTCATCAACCTCGTGGGCCTTCTCGCCAACTCCGGCAAACAGACCTTCGATGCCTGCCACGTCGATGGCGCGGAAGCCTGCGCCAAGGCGGCCCGTGAGGCCGGAGCCGAAGTGTTCATCCAGATGTCGGCGATCGGCGCCGACCCGAAAGGCAATGCCATCTATGCCCGCACCAAGGCCGAAGGCGAGGAACTTGCCGCTGCCAACTTCCCGGGCGCAACGATCCTCAGGCCGTCGATCGTCTTCGGTCCGGAGGACGGCTTCTTCAACAAGTTCGGTGCCATGGCGCGCTTCTCCCCGGCGCTCCCCCTGATAGGCTGGGGCGTGACCCGGTTCCAGCCGGTGTTCGTCGGTGACGTGGCGAAGGCGGTCACGGCCGTACTCGAAGACTGGAGCCGGCGTGGCAAGACGTACGAACTGGGCGGGCCCGAGGTGTTCACCTTCAAGCAGCTCCTGAAATTCGTGCTAGAGACAACCCATCGCACGCGGCTGCTTGTACCGATTCCTTTCGCCATCGCGAAGATCAAGGCGATGTTCCTGCAGCTGCTCCCATATGCACCGCTGACGGTCGATCAGGTCCGGCTGCTTGAGAAGGACAATGTCGTCAGCGAAGCTGCCGCGGCGGAAGGCCGGACACTGGAGGGGCTCGGCATCGAGGCAGAAGGTATCGACGCCATTGTTCCGACCTATCTGGCCCGCTACCGGCCGGCAGGGCAGTTCGACCACGCCAAGACGGCCTAGGCCGCGCTCATGAAACCGCAGGCACAGGTCGTTGTCATCGGCGGCGGCGTTGTCGGCTGCTCGGTTCTCTATCATCTGACCAAGCTGGGTTGGACCGACATCCTCCTGGTCGAGCGCTCCGAGCTGACCTCCGGCTCGACCTGGCACGCGGCCGGCGGCTTCCATACCCTCAACGCCGATACCAACATGGCGGCCCTGCAGGGCTACACCATTCAGCTCTACCGGGAGCTGGAGGAGATCTCCGGCCAGTCCTGCGGCCTGCACCACGTCGGCGGACTGACCCTGGCGACGTCGCCCGACCGGATGGATTTTCTCAAGGCCGAGCGCGCCAAGCACCGCTACATGGGCCTGGAGACGGAGATCGTCGGGCCGGACGAGATCCGCAAACTTTCGCCGATCACCAATGTGGATGGCGTCATCGGCGCGCTTTACGATCCCCTCGACGGGCACCTCGACCCCTCCGGCACCACCCACGCCTACGCCAGGGCGGCGCGGATGGCGGGTGCGGAAATCGTCCTCAGAAACCCGGTGCTGGAAACCAATCCGCGCAGCGACGGTACGTGGGACGTGGTCACGCAGGACGGCACCGTCCACGCCGAACACGTGGTCAATGCCGGCGGGCTTTGGGGCCGCGAAGTCGGGGCACTGGCCGGCGTCTATCTGCCGCTGCATCCGATGGAGCATCAGTATCTGGTCACAGAGGAGACCCCGGAGGTCTACGAGCGGGACAGCGAGCTGCCGCACGTCATGGACCCGGAAGGCGAAAGCTATCTGCGCCAGGAGGGCCGCGGCCTCGTCATCGGCTTCTACGAACAGCAATGCGAGCACTGGGCCGTCGACGGCACGCCGCTGGAATTCGGCCACGAGCTGCTGCCGGACAAGCTGGACCGGATCGGCGACGCGCTGGATTTCGCCTTCAGGCGCTACCCGGTGCTGGAGCGGGCGGGGATCAAGCGGGTGATCAACGGACCCTTCAGCTTTGCGCCGGACGGCAATCCGCTGGTCGGACCGGTGCCGGGCCTCAGGAACTACTGGGCGGCGAACGCGGTCATGGCCGGCTTCTCGCAAGGCGGCGGTGTCGGCCTGACCCTGGCGGAATGGATGGTCGAAGGCGAGCCGTCCCGCGATGTGTTCGCCATGGACGTGGCCCGCTTCGGCGACTGGGTGACGCCGGGCTATACCCGCGACAAGGTGCAGGAGAACTACCAGCGCCGCTTCTCCATCTCCTATCCCAACGAGGAGCTGCCGGCGGCGCGGCCTTTCCAGACGACCCCCGCTTACGGCATCTGGCGGGAACAGCGCGCGGTGTTCGGCGCGGCGTACGGCATGGAGGCGGTGAACTATTTTGCCCCGGAAGGCGAGCCGCTGTTCGAGACCCCGAGCTTCCGGCGCTCCAATGCGTTCGCGGCAACGGCGGCCGAATGCCGGGCCGTGCGCGAGGCGGTCGGGATCAACGAGGTCCATAATTTCGGCAAGTACGAGGTCACGGGACCTGGCGCCCAAGCCTGGCTCGACGTGATCATGGCGGGCCGGATGCCGCGGGAGGGCCGGCTGTGCCTGACCCCGATGCTCAGCCCCAGCGGCCGCATTATCGGCGATTTCACCGTGACCCGGCTCGGACCTGAGGAGTTTCGCCTCACGGCCTCCTACAGCGCCCAGGCCAACCATATGCGCTGGTTCGAGCAGCATCTGCCGGCTGACGGCTCTGTCACGCTGAGGAATATCTCGACCCGCCAGATCGGCTTCCAGATCGCCGGGCCCAGCGCGCGGGAACTGTTGTCCCGCGTGACACCGGCAGACGTCTCCAACGAGGCCCTGCCCTTCATGGCGGCGCAGCGTCTGGATATCGGCATATCCCGTGCGGTGGTGCAGCGGGTCTCCTTCACCGGCGACCTTGGCTACGAGATTTTCGTGCCTGCCGAGGACCAGATCGCCCTCTACGAAATCCTTGCCAAGGCCGGCCGGGATCTGGGTCTCAAGCCCTTCGGGATGCGCGCCATGATGAGCCTGCGCCTGGAGAAGTTCTTCGGCGCCTGGCTGAGAGAATACCGGCCGGACTTCATGCCGGCCGAGGCCGGGCTCGACCGGTTCGTTGCTTACAACAAGCTGGCGGACTTCATCGGCAAGGCGGCAGCAGCAGAAGAGAAGGCCCGGGGTCCGGAGAAGCGGGCCTGTGCCTTCATCGTCGATGCCGACGATGCGGATGTGAACGCGGATGAGCCGATCTGGGTCGATGGCGAGGTAAAGGGCTTTGTGACCTCAGGCGGATATGCACATTACAGCCAGAAGTCCGTCGCCCTCGGCTTCCTGCCGGCGGACATGATCCGCGACGGTCTGGAGGTCGAGATCGAGATCCTCGGCGACATGCGCCCGGCCCGGCTGGTGACCACGCCGCTGTTCGACCCGGACCATGCCCACATGCGTGGCTGACGGTCGCTCAACTGATCCCTGCCCTCCACCCGTCGCCCCCGCGAAAGCGGGTGCCCAGGGCGTCGACCTCTGAGATTGCTGACAAATCTCTGGATTCCCGCCTTCGCGGGAATGACGGGCGGGGAGTATGGCGGAATTCTTGTCATTGACCCGCGCCGCAGCAGCCAACTTGAAAGAATACGCGCGCGACCCCAGATATGGCGGTGTAAGCAGTGCCCGCTTCAGGGGCTGTGCGCCATGGCCGCTTCCTCAAGGAAGGGCACAGAACGAGGTGACGTGAATGTCTTCGCGCGTATCCATATTTTCAAGTCCGTATCTTCTGGGCTTTGACGAGTTTGAACGATTGCTGGACCAGGCGACCAAGTCGGCCGGCGACGGCTATCCTCCCTACAACATCGAACGGCTGAGATCCGCAGACGGCTCCGACCATTTGCGCATAACCCTGGCAGTTGCCGGCTTTTCCGATGAAGAGCTCGACGTGGCAGTTGAGGAAAATCAGCTCGCCATCCGCGGCAAGCAGACGGACACGGCCTCGGAAGGCCAGTATCTCCATCGCGGCATTGCGGCGCGGCAGTTTCAGAGAACCTTTGTCCTGGCAGACGGCGTAGAAGTGACAGGCGCCAATCTGGAGAACGGCCTTCTGTCGGTGGAGCTCATGCGCAAGGTGCCTGAGCAGATCGTGCGGAAGGTCAAGATCTCCACACCGGCCGGCTGACGTCAGCCTGCAGCGCCCAAAAGATTAACGAGACTTAAAGATTTGCAGCGTAGGCTGCGATTCAAGGAGTGTTGACATGACTGAATCTCTCGCATTGAAAGTCATGAGCGATCGCGACCTGGCCGTCCTCGGCGGAGGCGAAGTTGCGTATCTCCGTGAAATTTCAGCGAAAAAAGCCAAGCGCATGCTGCGCGGCGCGGTCGATGAGAACGGCAACCCGGCGGCCGACGAGTTCACCGGCCTGCCCGCCTCGATTCGCCTTTTCGCGCTTCACGCCGCCGACGGCACACCGATCGCCATCGCCGACAGCCGCGAAGGCGCCCTCGCCAACGCCATCCAGCACGACCTACACATGGTGCCAGTGCACTAGGCGGCGGCGAACAGCGTCACCGTAGCCAAACCGTTTCCCCAATCTATCCTCCCGGGTGAGCAGAGCGAGACCCGGGAACCAGGGCCGCAAGGCATGAGCGAGCCGCCCTGGATCCCGGACATTTTGCTTGCGCAAAATTCCGGGATGACCGCTGGTGGAATGAGGGAAACGAGCTCCGAAGACCGTAAGGTCTGAGGCAAGGCCGACCGGCCGCCGCGCCTGATGGCGCGCGCCCGCGCAGGCGTTTTCGCGCATGCGAAAACTGCCGTGAACGACAAAACCGAAGACCGAAGGTCTG
>JBCCEL010000195.1:0-11227 GCA_039030315.1 Pseudomonadota bacterium | reverse complement strand
GTGAGATCGTCAGCCTGTGCACCAGTGGTCGCCACGCCAAGCGCAACACCACCAAGCAGAGCACGCCGAAGCCACTTGCTGTTCGTCATTATGGTTTCTCCCACACTTTTCAGTTTCACCGTCCCGCCCCCCGCTATTAGAGCAACCACCGGGTAGGTCGGAATTCGTGATTCATTACTCTCAGGTCAGACCTTGCAAATCAACCGGGGATTGTCTGCGCGCCGCACTATTTGCGCGGCTGTGACAGGAAAGTCACAGAATTGGCCCCGTTGGTCCCGTTTCGGTTCAATCCCGCCCGATTGCTAGCGCTTTCTTAAGCATGAGGGCGGCTTCAGATGGCGGAAACAGGCGTTACGCCAGGGCTGCATATCGGATAAAGTCAGCCCCGAAGATGAGTTAAAAGAGATGGGAACAGCATGCCCGGACCCCTGGAAGGTTTCAAAGTCATCGACCTCACCAGCATGATCTCAGGTCCCCTGGCCACTGCCATTCTGGCCGACCAGGGCGCAGATGTGATCAAGATCGAGGCCCCTGCCGGAGATCATACACGGCACGTGGCAACGCGCCGTGGCGGTTTCTCCGCCTCCTTCCTCAACAACAACCGCAACAAGCGCTCCGTCGTCCTCAACCTGAAGCATCTTCAAGGGCTGTCGGCACTGCGCGAACTAGCCAGGGACGCGGACGTTTTCGTTCAGAACTTCAGACCGGGCGTGGCGGACCGCATCGGCGTCGGCGAGGAGGCGATACGCGAGGTCAGTCCCGAGATCGTCTATGTCTCGATCACGGGCTTCGGCTTCGAGGGCCCCTACGCCCAGAAGCCGGTGTTCGACCCTCTCATCCAGGCTCTGTCGGGACTGACGACCGTACAGGCCGGCTCGGACGAACACCGCCCCCGCCTGGTGCGGACCATCCTGCCGGACAAGCTCACCGCCGTTCAGGCCTCCCAGGCCATCACCGCCGCCCTGCTGTCCCGGACCCGCAGCGGCAAGGGACAACACGTGCGGCTGTCCATGCTCGATGCGGTCGTATCGTTTCTCTGGAGCTCGGACATGGGCGGGCACACCTTTGTCGGCCGGGAAAGCAGGACGGAAACGGCCCAGTCCTTCATCGATCTGATCTACGAAACGACAGATGGCTACATGAGCGTGGCCGTGATGCAGGACAAGGAATGGGAGGCTTTCGCAAGGGCTGCCGAACGCCCGGACATTCTTGAGGACGAGCGGTTCACAACCGCAACCGGGCGCGAAGAGAACAAGGATGCCCGCCTGGAGCTGATCCAGTCCATTCTCCTGGAACGATCCACCGCGGAGTGGTTGGACCGGCTCGAGGCGCAGGATGTGCCTTGCGCACCTGTCCTGACCCGTCGCGACATGATCAGGCACCCGCAGATCGCGGCCAACGGCATCATTGTGGAGACGGAGCACCCTGTCGCCGGCACCGTCCGTCATACGCGCAACGCCGCCCGCTTTTCGGGCACGCCCCCAGAGCACCGGTTCGGTGCACCACTGCTGGGTGCGCAGACCGTTGAGGTGCTTCGCCAGGCAGGTCTGACAGACGCGGCGATTGACGAAATGCTGGAGAACGGAGCCGCAGCTCAGGCAACCGCAGGAGCGGCTGAATGATCGATTTCTACTACTGGCCGACGCCAAACGGATGGAAGGTTTCCATCCTGCTGGAGGAGCTGGAGGTGCCCTACACCACCATCCCGGTCAACATCGGGAAGGGCGACCAATTCAAGCCGGAATTTCTGAAGATAAGCCCCAATCACAGGATGCCGGTCGTTGTCGACCACGAGGCCGAAGGCGGGCCGCTGGCGATCTTCGAATCTGGCGCCATCATGCTTCATCTCGCGGAGAAGCATCAGAGGTTCATGGCCTTCGATACGGCAGGACGCAAGGAAACCCTCGAATGGCTGTTCTGGCAGGTCGGCAATCTCGGGCCGATGGCCGGACAGTACAGCCATTTCGTGAACTACGCACCGGACGGCCAGACCTATGGCCATGACCGCTACAAGAACGAGTATCACCGCTGCCTCGGAGTGCTCGAACGGCGTCTTGAAGGCCGCAGCTATCTCGTCGGCGAGCAGTATTCGATTGCCGACATGATTTCGTGGCCCTGGGTGCTGATTGCGAAGGCGATGGGTCAGCCACTCGACGAATTCCCCAACGTCACCCGCTGGCGCGCCGCGATCAAGGAGCGTCCGGCGGTAAAGCGCGGTGTTGATCTCGGTAAGGAATGGCGCCGTTCCGCGCCGCCGTCTGACGAGGAACGCAAGATCATGTTCAACCAGACGGCAAACACCGCTGAACAGGCTGGTTGATCGAAAACTCCGGAAAACAAAGAGGTGCCGCAGGCTTCTGTCGTCCTGCGGCACCTCCTGTTAGCTCTCCGGCGGTGCTGCGCCCCCGGTTTATCCCGGCCACAAACTCAGCGCCCGGCGGAATGGCGGCCTCGGCAAGGAGGGGGTCGGCCGCGGTAACCGTCCGGCACTCTGAAGGTGGCATGCAGGGATGTCTTGACGCTGCAGCACCGGTTCGCCGTATGTGGTGAGCTGCTGAACCTGGATCCTGGACGAACATCCGGCGTGTTGGGTCTGATGGATGTCGGTCATCACGATCCTATACTTGCTCCCGGCTGCGCAATCTCTTGTCAGCCGTTCTCTCCACAACCATCAACATAAGAATCGGGGCGACTCTCACATCACCCATATAGGTGAAAAGTACCTTGGGCAGCTGACCGGTGGGCCAAAACCCTCAAATCACAAGGAAATTGCTGGTCTGGGCCGCCAGACGGATCAACTGGGTGCGGTTTGCGGCCATCGTTTTTGACAAGATGGACTTGACCTGGGAGTTCACGGTTTCCCTCGACTTGTTGCAGGCATCGGCAATCTGCGGGTTGGTCAGGCCCTCCGCCATGTATTTCAGGACATCCCGCTCCGAGCCTGTCAGTTCGTAGAGATCACCCACCTTGTCGATGTCGATACCGGTGTGGCGGGAGGTGTCCAGGCTAAAAATGATGCTGCCGCTCCCCATGCGCCGGTCATAACGGCGGGTGTCGGACAGCGGAATGATCTCGATGCACAGTTCGTTCGAACCTTCAGAGGTTCCCGCTTCCAGCGCTTCCTTGCGCGGCCGCGCGCCATAACGTCCGTGAAAGGCCACGGACGAGAACATGTCGTTCGCCGTCTTCATGATCTTGGAACTGCCGAATTCCAGCCGCCCGTCCCCGGCAATGCGGAATACCTCGTACTCCTCGGCCTGACGGTCGAACTCCATGTTCGTGACGATCACGTTGCGGCGGGCATCGATGATGCACACGCCCACCGCCAGGCGGTTGAGGCTGTCGAGCACCATGGAATAATGCTGGGCGAGTTGCCGCGTCGGGCGCCCGACATTCATGGCCTTGGCGATGTGCGGAACGATCAGCGCACAACGCTCTTCGCGCCAGCCCACCATCGGTCCTTGCGTCTTGGTGTACTGGAAGGAAAAGCGGTCGTGCGTGATGATGTCCTTGTTGAGAAGGGCGCCGGATCGGTACTTGATGCCGAACGCCTTCATGGCCTGCATATGTTCGCGCGCCTCAACCTCCTCGCGCGAACTGCCGAGAACGTCATCGCGGATGAGCTGAATCTCATCGGTACGCCGGGAATGGGCCGCAAGAATCGCCTGATCCACGAGTTCCTGTTCCTGGTAGGCGTGGAGATAGCTGGAGATGATCCGCTCATCATAGCCGCTCGAAAAGTTCTGCACTTCCAGCACCGGATCATCAGGTGTGCCGTTCATTTCAAAAACGACCGCGCCCATCGCTCCGACGAACTCGCAGCAGCGGTTCAAAACGTCCGGCCACTTCTGCGGCTCTATCGCCGCATCATAGATCTCCAGGATCAGTTCGTGCGCTAGCTTGTTCGTTTCGTCCATGTTCCAGAAAGCCCCCACGCCGCATTCCGCCAGCCGCAATCGGCAGAATCACTGGCGGAAAGATAACGCATTCCGGGTTGGTGTTCCAATCGGACAATACGTCCGGCTGCACCGCCGACTTGCGAGGCTGAACATCACAAAAAGCAAGGCCAGCGCCCTTCGCACTTCTTTTTTACTGGGCCAACTACGCCTATGTAGGGAAGTGAAATGTCAAATCAGCGCGAAAAAGGCACATCCCGCTCCCTGACACCTTCAGGAGAGACCTCTGAGGTTTCTTCCCGGGATGACGTCGATGCATTCCTGACCAAAGTGAAATCGATGCCGCCGGCGATGAAGGGCGAAGGCCGCGGACGGCTCGTCTTCGCGATGGATGCCACCATGTCGCGCCAGCCATCCTGGGACCAGGCGCAACATATTCAGGCGGAGATGTTCGCGGAGACGTCCAGGATAGGCGGACTGGATGTCCAGCTCATCTTCTTCCGCGGATTCGGGGAGTGCAAGGCCAGCAAATGGGTGAGCGACGGCAACGCGCTCGCGCACCTGATGTCGACCGTCGATTGCAGGGGCGGGCAAACACAGATCGCAAAGGTCCTGAATCGCATTCGCAAGGAGCATGATCGCGAAAAGGTCAACGCCGTCGTCTATGTCGGCGACGCAATGGAGGAAAACGTCGATCATCTCTGCAGCCTTGCAGGTGAGATCGGCCTGCTGGGGGTACCGATTTTCATGTTCCAGGAAGGCTACGACCCGGCAGCGGAGAGCGCGTTCCGGGAAATCGCGCGCCTCACCCGCGGCGCCTGGTGCCGCTTCGATTCCTCGTCCGCCAGGCAATTGCGGGAGCTCCTCTCGGCCGTGGCCGTCTATGCGAGCGGCGGGCGCAGGGCACTGGCGGACTACTCCAAAGCAAAGGGCGGCGAAGCGGCCGCTCTGCTAGAACAGTTGTCCTGAGCGGCCACTGGGATAAAACTCTCCTCCGTGCTGAGACTTCTCTTCATAGCCGCGATCGCCCTGATCGCAATTCCTGTGGTGATGATGCTGTTCCTGAAGGCATCGCCGCAGAAGATGGCGACTGTTCTGAGGGTGGCGGCCGGCGGGTCCCTGCTGGCCGCAGGCACGCTTCTTTCGACCCGTGGGCTCGTCCTGATAGGCGGCCCCCTCGCCTTCATGGGCTTTATGATGCTGACCAGGGCGGCCGGCTTCGGACCCTTCGGAGTAAAAAAGTCGCCGGGACAGACCTCATCGGTGCGCACCAAGGTGCTTGCCATGGAACTGGACCATGACAGCGGCGACATGAATGGCGAAGTCCTCGCCGGCCCACTCGCCGGGCGCAAGCTATCCGATCTCGAACTGGACGAACTGACCGTTCTGATGGACGAGTGCATCGCGGCTGGCGACCAGTCACAGGCCCTACTGGAAGCCTATCTCGACCGGGCGCATCCAGATTGGCGGGGGGATGCGTCGTCCGATAGTGCCGGTGGAGCTGGCGACCGGCGGACAGGAACCGGAAGCGCCAGAATGTCCCGTGACGAGGCCTACGACATCCTAGGGCTGGAACGGGGGGCGTCGAATGAAGAGATTGTCGCCGCCCACCGGCGGCTAATGAAACAGTTCCATCCGGACCAGGGAGGATCAGACTACCTGGCGGCCCGGATCAACCAGGCAAAGGACCTGCTTCTGGGCAGTGGCTGACGAGCCCGCTATTCCCCGATCGTAATCCGCACCTGCCCATTGGAGGTCGTCACCTGTCCCGGGGCACTGGTTTGCTGCTGCGCTTCCTGGGCGGCGCTCGATGCTGCCCGCGCAAGGGCGAGACGCTTGAGATTCTTTTTCGCCTTTTCGTTACCCGACGCGGCGGCGGCCCGGTAAAGGTCGGTCGCGCGTTTCATGTTCTTGCGCACACCCCAGCCCATTTCATAGAGCCCACCCAGATTGTTCTCCGCCCAGGGATAGCGCTTCTTGACGGCGTCGGCGAAATGCTGCGCCGCCTTGATGAAGTCGCGGCTGACACCCTTGCCGGAAAGATACAGCATGCCGAGATTGTTCTGAGCGGCCGGGTCGCCCTGCTCGGCGGCTTTACGGTACCAGTTCAAAGCCTTGGCATAATCCTGCGTCACTCCGAAGCCGAACTGGTTGCAGTAGCCGAGCCAATTCTGCGAAGACGGATGCCCCTGGCGGGCGGCCCGCTGGTAGAGTTCCGCGGCAAGCTCCGGAGACTTGGCAAGCTTGCCGCCGCCCCTGTGTACCAGCCGTGCGAGCCGGAAGGTGGCTTCAATATTGCCCTGACGAAGGGCTCTCTTGTACCACTTCGCTGCCTTCAGGAAGTCGACCGGAACGTTTCGGCCGTTCTCGTAGGCCTCGCCCAGGGCAAGCTGCGCCTCGGCATTGCCCGACTTGGCACGTTTCACGATGGTGCTGAACCGGACCGATTTCTTCTCTGTCCCGGCCTGCTGGGCAGATACATCCACAATCGCGCCCGGCGGCACAAGAACCGCTATCGCAGCTGCGCCGGCCAGGATTGCCGCCTGTTTCAACGCGGAGTTCATCGCCTCTACCCTTCGGTGTTGCCGTCCCTGGATAGTTAGGCCAATTTCCACGGCCTCTCAACGGACTTTGCGCGCTCATCTCTCGATTGTGAGGACTATTGGGCTTATACTGCAGGCCGATTCCGCGTCTAGCGGGGACCTGAATGGAGGAAGCGGTGGCTCAGTCTAAATCGGCGGCGAAGAAAAAGGCGGCGGCAAAGAAGAAGGCCGCAGCGAAGAAAGCTCCAGGAAATGCGCTCCAGAAAAACTGGTTGGGTAGCTACCCGGACGACGTCGACTGGGATGCTCCGCTTCCGGCAACGTCATTGCCGGAGATGTTCGACGAGGCTGCCAAGTCCTTCGGTTCTAAGACCCTGGCCAACTTTCTGGGCAAGGAGACAACCTTCGCCGAAACGGCCGAACTGACGAACCGGCTTGCAGCGGGACTTCAGAAAGAGGGCGTGACCAAGGGAACGAAGGTCGGTCTCTTCTTCCCAAATTGCCTCTACTACATCTGCACCTATTTCGCGGCGATGAAGCTCGGTGCGATCATCGTGAACTTCAATCCTCTGTATACGGAGGAGGAAATCGAGTACCAGGCCCGCGATGCCGGCATCGACATCATGTTCACCCTGGATCTGGAAGCGCTCCTTGGGAAGGCGGCAGCGGTGACCAAGTCGGGCGCGGTGGGACGGCTGGCAGTCTGTCCCTTCCCCGATCTGCTGCCAGGCCTGAAGAAGTTCCTGTTCAAGCTGCTAAAAGGCAAGGAACTGGCCGATCCGGGTGCCCTGGGCCTCGGAGACAAGCTCCTGAGCTACGAGGCTCTGATCGCAAACAACGGGCAGTTCACGCCGGCCGAAATTGATCCGCACAAGGACATTGCGCTATTCCAGTACACCGGCGGCACCACGGGCGTGCCGAAGGGTGCCATGCTCACCCATGCCAATATCTCCATCAACTGCGAGCAGATCAGGCTGTGGAATACCGAGACGGTGATCGGCGAGGAACGTATCCTTGCGATCCTGCCCTTCTTCCACGTGTTCGCCATGACCTGCATCATGAACACCTCGATCAAGTGCGGCTGGCAGATCATCATCATGCCCCGCTTCGATCTGGAAATGGCGGTCAAGATTATCAAGAAGGAGCGCCCCACCCTGCTTCCCGGGGTTCCGACGCTCTATACCGCTCTCATGAACCATCCCGGCTTGTCCGGCGACGGGCTGAGTTCGCTGAAGTACTGCATGTCCGGGGGCGCACCGCTTCCGCTCGAAGTCCGGAAGAAGTTCGAGGCCATGGCAGGCTGCCGGCTGATTGAAGGCTATGGCCTGTCGGAAACTTCTCCGGTTGCCACGGCCAATCCCTACAATGGCCTGATCAAGGAAAACTCCATCGGCCAGCCCCTCCCCCAGACCTTCGTCTCCATCCGCTCACTGGAGAACCCGGACAAGGAACTGGCTCTGCACGAGAACGGTGAGATCTGTATTGCCGGCCCACAGGTGATGCTGGGCTACTGGAACAAGCCGGACGTGACCAAGGAAGTGTTCTCCGGCGAGTACTTCCGCACCGGCGACGTCGGCTACATGGATACGGACGGCTTCATCTATATCGTCGACCGCATCAAGGACATGATCAACTGTTCCGGCTTCAAGGTTTATCCGCGCCGCATTGAGGATGCGATCTACACACATCCCGCGGTGGAGGAAGTCACGGTGATCGGCGTGCCGGACGATTACCGCGGCGAGACTCCAAAGGCCTTCATCAAGCTCAAGTCCGGCCATGCGGCCACGGAAGAAGACATTCGCGAGACGATCGAGCCGAAACTCTCCAAGATCGAGATGCCGGAATACATCGAGTTTCGCGACGAGCTGCCCAAGACCATGGTCGGCAAACTGTCGAAGAAAGAGCTGAGAGAGAGCGAATAGACCAATTGAGTGCCATGTTCCAGGGCGGGTCCTCCAGCCCCGCTCCGGAGCGTTTCTTCGGATGTCAAACAGGCGGCGCTGATGTCAGAGAACAGAGAACCCCGCGACTGGCTGGTCTACTCGACGCCGCGCCTCAAACCGCAGGGCAAACCGGGCGGCGGCAAGACGTTCGACCCTAACAAGACCTATCGCCGGCCGGAGTTCTATCCGACGAGTTCGCCCTATCTGTGGAAAAACATCGGGCGCAAAGACCGTATCTGGATGCTCGGCTGCCCGCGCATCGCAGGCCGGACACTGGCCCCCGGCATAGACGGCGTAATCGTCGTCAAGCAAGGCCACGAGGTGTCCAAGAGGAAGATGCCCCACGGCCCCGCCTCCCCGGTCTCCGGCCGTAAGTACTGGTTCGAGGCGGGAGCCGGATCCCGGTGGTTTCCCTGGGCCGATGCGTCAGCTCTGATTCCTGCATGCGACCTGGAACGGGCGGACGGCAGCTATCGCCGACTGCCAGGCAAACCCGCCCGGAACGGCGAGAATGGCAAGGGTTGGTGGAAGACATGGGGCAACCTCCTGCGTCCAGGCTCGAAGATCAGCCGTCCGGCCGCAGAGATGATTGAGCAGCATGTTGCCAGCCTCACCGGGCAATCCGTTTTCATCAGCTATGCTTGGTCGGATGGCGCATTGCTCGCGTCGCGTCTTGCAGAAATCTTCTCCGAGAAGGAACACGCAGTGTGGCTGGACCGATTTTCGGCTCCGCGGCAGATGGCGTTCGGTATGGTCGAGGTAAAGTCGCGGGCTCTGGGGCCGTTCCTCACCATGGCGCTGAAGCAGTGCGACGCATTCGCTCAAATCGGGACTGCGGGCGCCCGGCGCGTGGCAACGGCGCAGCAAAAGGCATCCTGGTGCCTCCACGAACTGGAACAGGCCCGCCGCAAGGAACTGCCGGGCGCCGGGATCGAGCTGGAGTTCGACCAGGTTTCTGCCCGCTGGCCGATCGCGGACGATGAAGAACAGCGCCTCAATGACCTTGCAGAGCAGGTCTTGAGCGAATTGAGACGATCGGCCGGGAGTTAAGCCGGGCGACTAAACGCCGAACGCGCTCCCGGCAGGCCCGGCATTGGATGATTTCGGGACCGATGGATAACAGAACGAGTCGGTCGAGCAGTCCCCGCCCTCAAGCCTGATCTGGTGAGAGCGGTAGCCCTCCGGAAACTCCACGTAGAAGTTCTTGTCCAGCGTGATACCGCCCCGCTCGCCCACATCGGCCTTGACCATCGCGGCGGGGACGCCGTCCGGATAGAACTGGTCGTCCCAGGTCGAGTAGAGGGAGTTCGTCCAGTACACCCGCTTGCCGTCACGGCTGATTTCCACCATTTGCGGGCCGCCGCGATAATCGCCGCCGCTGGGATGCAGATTTCTGCGTGTGATACCGCCGATATGAACGGAGCCGGCAAGGCGTGGCGACATGGGGTTGGAAACATCGTACTGGCGCAGTTCGCCCGTGCCCCAGCAGGAGACGTAGAGATACCGGTCATCCAGCGACAGATCGATATCGGTCACCAGAGGCGGCACCGCCTCAAATCCCTGCAGCAGCGGCGGCAGGTCTTCCTTGGCGGCAGGTTCCGGCGGGATGACCGCAGTCTTCTTGCAGTGGAACGTGCCGTCCTCGCGCCACCAGGTCCAGATCGATCCCTCCAGGTTCGTGGTGTCCACCACCACGCCGAGGAAACCGTATTCCTTCGCCGGATCATGCGCGGGCCGCACTTCCAGCGCCATCTGATGGTTCTCGCCAAGATCTATGGTCTGAATGTTCTTCCGCTCACTCAGGTTCCAGAAATGGATCCGGTGGCCGTATTTGTTGGACAGCAGATCCTCCGGCACGATCCCGTTCTCGAACTGCGGCGGCAGGCCCCATTCGCTGGACACCATGTAGTCGCGCGGCAGGTTCCACCAGAAATCGTAGTGCTTGTCCTGGAGCCCGCGATCCATCTCGTAGCGGCCGATGATATCGAAGGTCTGGCAGTCCATCAGGAAGATCCCGGGAGGACCGTCAGTACCGTCCTCACCGCCCCCGCCAAGGGTTGAGACGTAAATGCCTTCCGGTCCGCAGTGGATAGTATGGGGGCGCGAATAGCCTGTCTTGGCAAAGATCTCTTCAGGCTCGATGATCTTGTGGATGCGCGCCTTTGCCGGTTCCGGCTTGGTGTCGATCACATAGATCCGCGAAGACCGGATGCCCGGTATGATGAGATAACGCCTTTGCAGGAACGCATGCCCCGTCATCGGAGACAGCGCCGATGAACAGGCATTCCATCCGAAATGATGAAACTCGTCTCCCTTATTAGGCATCATCAGCTTACGGACGATTTGGCCGTAGCTGCCGGAGGTCGGGTTGACATCGACAATGGCCACACCGTCCGGCTGGGAGAAATCGGGGCTCAGCATGAGCGTATAGGCGAAGTCCTCAGGCGGTGCTCCCATCGCCATTTCAGCTGTCGGATAAAATGTCGGATCCGGCCGTAGTCCCATGCTCTTGTCTCCCTCGTCGATTGGCGCCGCCGGCCTGCCTGCAGCGAGCAGTTCCGCCGGTCTTTGTGCGCCAGTTAAGTCCACCCTCCCCCAGAAGGCACAGAATTGCAGGCAGGGCAAAGCCAAAAATCAGGTCTTCTGGGAAATGCAACCGTGAGCCAGCATGAGATTTGTGACCAGGTTGAGCGCCGGAATTCGGGCGCCGGCACCACCTGGCTGGCGATTGCCGCGTCTGCCACTCCGGTTCACGCCGGCAGCTGTATCGATTGGGCGTTGTTGAAGCGGTTGCCTGGGTCCCATTGCTGCTTGGCGCGCTGGAGACCCGGATAGTTCTCCTTGT
>JBCCEL010000194.1:0-11258 GCA_039030315.1 Pseudomonadota bacterium | reverse complement strand
GATTTTTTCCTGGATTGCCACTATGTGGGGCGGTTCAATGGAATTCCGTACACCGATGCTCTGGGCTATCGGCATGTGGAAGCTCTCATCGCAAGCGGCACCTGGACCCCTCGCACCGATCACCTGCCGCTATACCCCGGCACAATCCCTGAGCTGACGGAAGGCCCCTAGTTGTTTGCTCCCGATGACCGATGCGCTTTGTGTAGTTCGATGAACGCGCGGCCCGTTTCTCCTCAAACTCTATCCGCGCGAACCGAGAAACTTGTCACACTCAAGACCAATGTTTTTTGAGAGATTCTCCAGATCTGAAGAATTCGGTATCGGCTCTGATTTCAGAGCTCTATCAAAAGCCACCATGGTGGATTCGATATCACTGTTGACGATATCCTCAACATTTGTTCGATAACTTTTTATCTGCTGACGGATCTCAATCATATTCATCGGGCCAAAATACAGTTCCCGAAATCTCTGTATCTCAGCCGTCTCGGCGGCAGGGCTTTGTGACACTGCAATCTTACGGGTCACCGAAACAGCCTCGTCACAAATCTTGCGGAAGGCACTTTTGCCTTCTGGGGTCGCTCCGGCAATGTTTATGCGCCCGATCAATTTGTCCACCGCACGCTTGGCCTTCAAAGCCTTCTTCTCCGCTTCCTTCGCTGCGGTTTCATTTTCCTGTGCCGTTAGCTCATTTTTTCTGGCCAAATCCGCATTGTTCGCCGAGGAAATGCCAAAGGCGAGCGCAGAGAGGGCGAAGACGGCGGCGACACAACCCAGGGCGACAGCGATCTTAAAGTTTCGTTGCTGCCTCGCAACCGCTACCTTCTCTTTCTTGAGCGCCTCTTCCAAGTCTTTCTCGCGTTTTGCCGCTTCGGCCAGTTCCTGCGAGATGAACTCCTGGCGGCTGCGCGTGACCTCCCCCTTCAACAAATCCTTGATCCGCGACTTTTCCGCACTCAGCTCCGCCGCCCTGAGCTTTCTCCACTCGGATGCAATCAGCTGCGTTCTTTGAACGTTGGGCCATTTTTCGAGAATCGATGCGGGGACGTACAGGCCTTCCGCGCCCATCGCGTCGATCATGATCGGTGCTATTTCCGGCCGGTGCTCCAGCCACCAGTCGATCTCGTGCTGAACCCAGTCATTGTGGTGTTTCTTGCGGTGATCGATACTGGCGGCGGCCGTACAGATCATGATGAAGGCACGGGCGCGCTCCAGATTGGCCTTGTGGATCTTTGTCCAGTCCCCGCCGGTGACCGCGTTCTTGTCCTGATAAACGACCAGGTCAAAGCGCTCGTCCCTACCCGTTTCGGCATCCCTGACGGTAACCGTTTCGCCATCCAGCAGGGTGGCGACTTCATCCGCAGCTTCCGCTCCGTCGATCTGCCGGTAACAGATGAACACGGGCCACTTTTTAGCAGAGCGCGCCATAAGAATCTCCCATCATGATATAATAAAGTATAATTCAGAATCCTTTGAATATTATCTCAGATATAAACAAAGTACAAAATAAAATGTTGCCATCACAACGGTGTTGAGCGCGCCCGATTACCTGCCGCAATCTATTCCAGATAGTCCCGCGCCCCCAGATCGTCGAGCGCGAGGAACCATCGTTCCAGATTGGACCACCAACCGTGATGCTTGCCCTGGGACTGGTAGATCGGGACGATGATGTTGCAGATATGTGCGAGACGGTAATCCTCCATGAGATCCGCAAAACCGTAACCCGGCACTCCCCCCTCATACAGCGCCTCCAGATAGGCTTTGAGGAGCGGCACTTCAAAGCGTGCGCGGCGCTCCGGATACCAGTGCTGGGTGATCATCAGGGCAAGATCGGTACCACCGAAATCCTCGTACCAGTGTTCCCAGTCGATCAGGACACACGCATCCGTATCCGGCGATTTCGGATAGAGAAAGTTCCACAGATGCGTGTCGCCATGGCTGATGCAGAGAAATTGGCCCGGCCCGTAGCGCTGCTGCTTCAGCGGGACGTAACGGCCAATCGCCGCTTCGATGATCTGCCGCCGCTCGCGGGACAGCGCGTCGCCCATGAAATCGAAGAATGCCGGCAGCATTCCGGCTATCATCTCGCACAGTTCGGTCTCACGGCTGAGCAGACCATCGAGATCACCGGTCCCGGCACGGCGCGTGCCTGCATGGACCGCCGCGAGCGCCCGGACCGCCCGTTCACAATCCGCATATGCGGGCGGATAGGGCCACTCCACATCGCGATGGCTCGCCCGCAGGTCATCGATCAGCACCAGGGTGCCGCCGGTCTCCTCATCGCGCAGCGCCAGGTGGCATTCGGGGACCGGCAGGCCGGCAGCCAGTCCGGAGCTGTAGAACACATACTCGCCGGGCATGAAGCGTTCCAGCGGGTCCGGCGATGTCGTGAGTTTCGCAAACAGTCGTCGGGGCAGGCTGCCGAGCGCCCTGCCCTCAAGCTGCAGGAACGCGGTTTCCGCCACGTTCCAGGGAGCGTTGCCGTCCACGGCGATTGATGTGACCTGGCCACCAGGCCCGATCCGTTCGTTGTTTTGAAGGGATTTGGTCAGCCAGCCGGGGGTGACCTGATCGATAGTTTTTGGAAGTGCCATTGCAGGAGTCCGCAAATTTGCCGAACAGTCGCGCAAAGGCGCGCTTGATAGTCCGTTCCCGCGAGAAACGGACCATCGCCGGATGAGCCGGACATCAGCGGACCGGGCTCCGGTCCACCGAGATCGGCCAATCTCGACGTTGTCAGCTTTGCAGTCTCATCCCGGCATTCCTTTCAGCTGTGCACAAACACTAGCGCATCTGCCGGTTCCATTCACCCCTCAGTTGCGGCCGGACTTTTCAAAGGCGGCGAAGGCGTCCGAATAGTCCGGATGCCAGCGCGACAGGGCGGGACGGTTCTCGATGACATCACCGATCGACCATTCGGCACGGCGGCGGTCACGGGTCTCATCCACATCATTGTCCGGACAGAGGATATAGAAATCGCCGCTGGCCATGCGGGCGATGAAATAGTCGACCGTCTGTTCGCTGGTCCATGCCGAGGCCGGTTTTTCCGGCATCCGCGCTGCGATCATGCCGGTGTATGTGAAGCCGGGAACAAACAGGTGAGCCGAGATTGGTGCTTCCGCCTGGCGCAACTCGTGGGCAAGCTGCTCTGTGAGAAGCCGTACGGCAGCCTTTGATATGTTGTAGGCGGGGTTTCCCGGCGGGGTGGTGATGCCCTGCTTGGAACCGGTGTTGATAACCACCGCCGGACGGCCGGCCTCAGTCATTCTGGGCAAGAAGGCATGGACGCCCCTCAGGACGCCATGAAAGTTCACATCAAGCAGCCGGTTCCAGTTGTCCATCTCGGACCACGGGGTCGTCGGAACGCCGCCAATCCCGGCGTTGTTCATCAGGATCGCCACGGGACCGGTGGAGAACGCTTTGTCCGCCAACGCCTCAAGATCTGCATCAACCGTCACATCGGCGGCCTGGCCGATCACTTCAACGCCTTCTGCGGCGGCTGCGCGAACCTCTTCAACCGCTTCCTCGAGCTTGGGACCCTGCAAATCCGCCAGGATCACGCCGAGGCCGGCTTGTGCAAATCGCAGGGCGGCAACCCGGCCGACCCCGCTCGCCGCACCCGTCACCACGGCATAGCCGCCCGCCTTGACCGCTTCATTGTACATGGACGTTCCCTTCCTGAGTTCCGATCACACCGTCTACGCAAACAGCTCAGCGCATGTATGTGCGGTGGCGGCCGGTTGCAACAATTCTGCACCGCCGGCACCGGTGCTGGGGACGGGAAAAAGGGCGCAGCCGGTCAGGCGGCCGCGCCCGGACAAACAATCCTAGATCAGCTCTACTCCGCCGCGGCTAGACACATATTGCCGTCGGCGAACCGCGGCATGACCTCTTCGGTGAAGAGCCGCACCGAGCGCATGGCGTCCTCGTGCTTCACGCCCGGAAAATTCGACCAGACCAGGAGGGTCTCCAGGTTGAGTTCGTCACGCAGTTCTTCGATCTTCTCGGCGACATAGTCCGGGGTGCCGAACAGCAGGTTGCGCGGATGCAGCCATTCATAGCTGAGGAGATCGAGCTTGCCTTCGGTCTGCGGCAGCTCCTCGCCGAGATGGCGGTGGTTGCCGAGGCCGCGCCAGTGGCAGACCCAGCGCAGGTAGTCGAGGATGCCTTCGCCTGCCAGACGTTCGGCCTCCTCCATGGTCTCGGCCACGAACATGTCGCGCACCAGGGCCACGCCCTCGCCAAGGGCAACATCCCGCCCCAAGGCCTCTGAACGCTTGTCGCGGTAGAGCTCGAAGCGCGGCTTCAGCGCATCCACCGGCGGGATCCACATCATGCAGTTCAGATTGTTCTCCGCAGCAAACTGGATGGAGAGCGGGGAATCCACCACCTGCCAAAGCGGCGGATGGGGTTGCTGCATTGGACGGGGCACCAGGGCCAGCTTCCGGATCTCGTCGGTTTCAAGATCCATGAACTCGGCACCCTTCGGGCTCATGGCATGATCCCACAGCACGCCCGGCTCCGGCACGGTCATCATCTCGCCGTCAAACTCGAAATAGTCGCCACTCCAGGCCCGGCGGATGACCTCAAGGCTGTCGCGGAAGAGCTTGAAGTTCTGCTCCGGGTTGCGCGTGTCGGCGGTCTTGTTGAGGTTCACCGCTTCGCGTCCGTAGATGCCGCGCCCGACCCCGCATTCAACGCGTCCGCCGGACATGTGGTCCAGCATGGCGAGATCCTCGGCAAAACGTAGCGGGTTCCAGAAGGTGATGATGTTGGCGGCCTGGCCGAGCCGCAGGCGCTTGGTGTGGGCGGCAGCCCATGTGCTCATCATCACGGGATTGGGGCAGACCTCGAACCCCTCATGGCCGAAATGGTGTTCGGTGAACCAGATGGAGTGCCAGTCCTGCTCGTCCATGTATTGGGCAAGCTCGATGGTCTCGGCCAGAATCCGATTGTAAGGCTTCTCGTTCAAGCGATTGTTTTGGTTGGCAAAATATCCGAACTGCATGATGCTGTTCCTTCAGGGCTCAAGTTTGTGTCTCGCTGCCGGAGAAGCCGCCGAACCTGCCGCGGTGAAAGACCAGGGGTTCGCCCGCGCCTTGCGCGACCTCGAACCCCTTGACCTCACCCAGCACGATACGGTGATCGCCTCCGGGCAGCACCTGGGAGAGATCGCAGTCGATGACGCAGAGCGCGTCCTCCAGGCAGGGCACGCCCCGTTCCGTCCGGCCGGCGAGCACCGGCGCATCCTCCTCCATCGGCCGCCCGGCAAAGTGCCAGGCCACCTGTTCCTGTTCCTTGTTGAGGATCTGGATCGCGAAACGGCCGGAGCTGCGCATGGCAGCCATTGTCCGGCTCTTCCGGTCGAAACAGACCAGGACCAGGGGCGGATCGAGGGAAACGGAGGTGAAGGAGTTCGCCGTTGCGCCGGTGACCTCGCCCGACACCGATTGCGCGCTGATGACCGTGACGCCGGTGGCAAAGGTGCCGAAGAGACCCCGCAGGTCGCGGGGTTCGAAGGCCTTTGCCGCCCCGTCGTGATAGCCGGCATCAATCAGCCGGCCGTCTGCATCGAAGGCGATTTCGGATTCAAGGAAGTAGCTGCCCATGGCGAGACGCCTAAGCCTCGAGTTGACCCAATCTCAATTCGGCGCCCACCGTTTAGGCTCACTGCCGCGCCCGCTTGAGCGACACACACCATTTGGGCTCACTGCGTGTCCACTTGAGCGGGCGGAGATATAGCAGGGATCGGCATTGGGAGCAACGCGGCACGGGCAGATTTGCCGCTTGTCAGACTTTTGGATCCGCGTCCGTCTCCATTCCCGTCAAAGGTAGAAGTGGAACTGCGATGTCCCATGATCGTCGCCCACAACAGTCGTGCATAGCGGAACTTGCTCTGGCCACCAAACCGTCCGTGGACGGAGTCTCGGCCGCCAAACAAAAGAGATAGAGCCGGCGTGCTCACGCCGGCTCTCATGATCAGTTTCCGTACCAAGTGGCAATCATTTCATTTTTTTGATCTCGCCACTGGCAAGTTTCTCCTTATAGTCCGCCACCAGTTCTTTGACCTTTGGCATCAGCAGATAGAGGCCGATGATGTTGGCAATCGCCATGGTGAAGATCATGGCATCAGAGAAATCGATGACCGGGCCAAGGCTCATTGACGAACCGATGATCACAAAGATGCAGAAGATCACCTTGAACACCATCTCCTTGTTTGCACCCTCGCCGAACAGATAGGTCCAGGCTTTCAGGCCGTAATACGACCAGGAGATCATGGTGGAGAAGGCGAACAGCACCGCCGCAATCGCCAGCACATAGCCGAAGAACGAGAAGTTCGACTCAAAGGCTTGCGAGGTCAGCGCGATCCCCGTCACCCCATTGTCCGGAACCCAGGACCCGGTGATGGTGATCACCAGAGAAGTCATGGTGCAGATGACGACCGTGTCGATGAACGGCTCCAGCAGAGCGACATAGCCCTCTGTCGCGGGATGCTTGGTCTGCACCGCCGAATGGGCGATGGAGGCAGAACCGATGCCTGCCTCGTTTGAGAAGGCAGCCCGTTTGAACCCCTGGATCAGGGCACCGACTGCGCCGCCCGCCACAGCAGTCGGAGCGAAAGCACCGGTGATGATTGCGCTGAACGCAGCCGGGATCGCGGAGAAGTTCATCAGGATGATGAGCAGCGCCGCGCCGACATAAATGACGGCCATGAACGGCACGACCTTCTCGGTGACCTTGGCAATCGACTTGATGCCGCCGATGATGACGATGCCGACCACGGCAGCCATGATGATTCCAAAGAGCCAGCCTTTGCCCTCAAAGAACGGAATGATGGAGGAAATCTGGCTGAAGGACTGGTTGGCCTGGAACATGTTTCCGCCGCCCAGTGCGCCGCCGATGCAGCAGATGGCGAAGAATACGGCAAGAAACTTGCCCAGCCCCGGCATGCCGCGTTCAGCAAGGCCTTTGGTCAGGTAGTACATCGGGCCGCCGGATACGGTGCCGTCTTCGTACTCGTTACGGTAATGGACGCCCAGCGTACACTCGGTGAACTTCGAGGCCATGCCCAGCAGGCCTGCGAGGATCATCCAGAACGTTGCACCGGGACCGCCGAGGTAGACCGCCACCCCGACGCCAGCGATGTTGCCGAGACCGACAGTGCCGGACAGGGCTGTGCAGAGCGCCTGAAACGGGGTCACCTCGCCTGCATCCTTCGGATCAAGGTAATCTCCTCTCACAAGCGAGATGGAATGTCCGAAACCTCGAAACTGGATGAAGCCGAAATAGATCGTGAAGACAGTTGCGGCGATAACCAGCCACATGACGATCCACGGGAATGCCGTTCCGAAGATGGCCTCGGAGCCTGGCAAGGGCGAAAATATCAGGCCAACAAACGGATTGATGATGGGGGCGAGCGCATCGCTGATCGCCTTGTCGATACCGTCCTGGGCAAACGCCGTGGTCGGCAACAGGGGCAGGCCTGCAGCGGCCCACGCAAAACGTTTAAACATGAAATGTTCCCTTCTAGGATTTCCGGATGAGATCGTGCTCAGGGCACGATGGTCACCGGAACCGGAGCGATCTGAACCAGGGTAATGGCGAGTCCGCCGAGCAGGCGCTGAGCCAGAGCCGAGTCGCCGGTGCGGCCGATCACGATCTGGGTGGCTCCGGCTTCCTTGGCGATGGTGCAAAGGATATCGCCGGCATTGCCATGACGAACTTCACACGAGACCTTGAGGCCGTTCTTTTCAAGTTCATCCACTTTTGGCTGCACGGTCGCCCTGGCCCGCTCAAGTTCTTCTTCACGCCGTTTATGACGCTGCTCCAGCTCTTCTGGCGTGTGAAAACTGTAGGGCGACCATTCGATCACCTGCACGAGATGGACTGAAGCGCCCATTCTTTCCGCTCGCCCGGCGGCAAACGCGACGGCGCGATCGGCTTGAGCCGTGCCGTCATAACCGACGATAAATTGGTCGGACATTTGTGGTTCCTCCCATCACCGTGACTGCTTTGATCATCCCAAAGGAAGGTCCCCACACAGAATTCGGATGAGGTCAGGTTACAGATCCCGCAGCACTGGCCTGGACGTTAATCATCCTTCCTGCATGTATTTTAGGCAAAATGGCTAGCTAATGGCCCTTTACTTCGGGTAATAATAGCCAATATTCCTTTTATTCTCTAATATTATAGGAAATAATTCTAAATGACCAAACCAGTGGATTCCATCGACCGCCGTATACTGAGCGAACTTCAGCAGAACGGCCGCCTGCCCATGGTGGAGCTGGCCAATCGGGTGCATTTGACAAAAACACCAACGGCCGAGCGCGTGCGCCGGCTTGAGCGGACGGGTATCATCGAGGGATATCGGGCAGACCTGAATGCCGAGGCCATGGGGGCGGGGTACGTGATCATCGTCCACGTCACCCTCACACAGACCAGCGACAATGCGCTTGAACTGTTCAATGCGGCGGTGCGCCGGATCCCTGAAATCCAAAGCTGCTACATGCTTGCCGGCCAGTTCGACTACATGCTGAAGGTCCGCACCTCAAATATCGCCCATTACCGCAACGTGCTCGGCGAGCAGATCGCCAAACTACCGGGAGTACAGCAAACGCAATCCTACGTGGCCCTGGAAGTCGTCAAAGAAGAAAAAACCGTGCCGGTGAAAGCGACATAGCTGCCGTGGGCTTCAGGGAGATGAAGGGTGCGCAACTTATTTTGCATAGGATGTTGCAAACGCCGGCACTAACTTGCCGTTTTGGGTCAAACCGGACGGCGCGAGTCAAATCAGAGTCTCCACCTGACCTTCGAAAGTCTCCGTTAGGCCGATGTCGCCTTGCATCCCAAACGCGAAGTGAGCTGGAGGACCCATTTAGCCTTGCGCATGCAGCAGAGGCTAAACTGGAACGGGGATCCGCTCAGGCGTCGGTGGACATGATAGTTTGCGTGGGAGGCGAACGCATAACAATCTCTTGTCCATGACCCTCCCCGTTCAGCGTGAGCACCAGGCACCTCAAGCGGTTCCGGCCTGGGTTCCATACAACGTCGTCGCGCCGTCGATGCCGCGGATTTTCTGGTCCTCAAAGCGGCGCAGCACGCCGAGATCCGAGGGCGTTTCGCCAGATCTTTCCTGAAGCCTGTCATAGAGTTCCTCGGTGATCGCGATGTCCACGCCCAGATCCCGTGTCTTCGCCTCAACGCGGCTGGCCATGTTGACCGTGTCGCCAATCACGGCGAATTCCATGCGGCTCTCGCCGCCGATATCGCCGAGCATGCACGGGCCGTAGTGAATGCCGATACCTATGCGCAGCGGCGTCTTGCCGGCCGCCACCCTCCCCTCGTTCCAGCGGGCGATCTCAGCAGTCATCGCCATGGCGCAGCGGAAGCTGTTTTGCGGATCATCGGCTGTTTCGATCGGCGTTCCGAATGTCGCCATCAGGCCATCCCCCAGGAACTTGTCGAGCGTGCCCCTGTTATCAAACACGCAGCCCTCCATGAGCGCGTGAAACTCGCGCAGTGTCTCGATCACTTCCTCGGGCTCATGGGTGCGGGCAAAGGTGGTGAAGCCCACGATGTCCACGAACAGGACGGCCACCCGCTGCTCCTTGATCTGCTTCAGAGGGTCGTCCTGCCCGGCAAGCTCCTCGACCATGTTCGGAGAGAAATAGCGCGACAGGTTGGTGCGCTGGCGCTCGGACGCGGCGTACCTGAACAGGAGATCGTAAAACCGCTTCACGGTGATCGAGAGGATGAATGCCACCAGCGCGAAGAGAACGACCTCCTGCACCCGCCTGTCGATTTCGATGTTGCCTGGATCGAGGACCTTGGCAAGCACCGGATTGTCCGCAAACGCCTTGGCTGCAATCGCACTGCTGGGATGGGGGTCGGAAAGCCACCAGACAATGCCGACACCGGTCAGCCAGATCACGGCGCCGAAGGTTGCATAGCCCCGCACTGTCCGCCAGGAATACGCAAGGGTCCCGAGCGCCAGGTAGATGTAGAAGTAGCTGTGCCCGTTGAAACGGTATTGCATCTCCAGCGGAACATCGCTGGTGAAGAACGGATTGGGAATGAGGATCACGGCCGTCAGCAGGACCAGGTCGAGGCACAGCAGCAGCACTTCGGTGCTGCTTTGCCCGACCTGCGCCGCCCTGAGCTGCGCCCATCCGTTGAGCGCGAACAGCCCGGCGAAGGCAACATAGTAGAGCGTCCCCCAATCGGGCGTGAGAACGGGCAGCAGCACGCAGATTACAGCCAGCGCGATCAGCCTGGCCCGGACAGCAAGCCGCATCCCCTCCGCCTTGTGCTCCTCCAGCGCGGCAAGCGCGACCGGATTGTTCGCGTCGGGCGCCCGGCGGGACGAGGTGGAACTCAGAGAATCCAACATGTTGCGCAATCGCGTGATCATGATCATCCCCAAATGGCTGCGGGTTCCTATCAGACGTCAGCTTAATCCATAACGTCCCGGCCCGGCAAAACCGGTCGGTTGAGCGGGTGCGTCAGCCCTATCGGGCGTTTCTCCGGGAACGAAAGTTCTGTAAAACTGAAGCCGATGCCGCGATCAATCCCTCGACCGCTTGGCCATAAATCAGGAGACGCTTCCGATGCCCAAAGGCTACTGGATTGCCCGTGTCGATGTTCACGACATGGAAGCCTACAAGAAATACATCGCCGCCAACGCCGGACCGATCTCCGAATTCGGCGGGCGCTTCCTGGTGCGCGGCGGGCCGTCGGAGGAGAAGGAAGGCAATCACCGCCAGCGGGTTGTCGTGATCGAGTTCGACAGCTTCGAGAAGGCCAAGGGATGTTACGACTCAGCCGCCTATCAGGACGCGATCAAGCTGAGGGCCGCAGTCAGTGACGGAGATGTGGTGATCATCGAGGGATATGACGGCCCGCAGCCGGGCGATGCCTGATCATGACTGACATCAAAATCAATCCGGACCGCCTGCTTGGCGATCTCGACCGGCTGCGCGATTTCGGCCGCACCGGCACCGGTGTCGTTCGCCCGGCCTTCACCGAGCCGGATGTCGAGGCCCGAAAATGGCTGGCCGGTCGTTTCGAGGACGCCGGCCTCGAGCCCTGTTTCGATGAGGCCGGCAATCTCTTCGGCCTGCCGCCGGGCGATGAGCCCTGTCTGCTCACCGGCTCCCATTCGGACAGCCAGCCCGAAGGCGGGTGGCTCGACGGCGCCTACGGGGTGATCGGCGGACTGGAAGCCGCACGCGCCTGCACGGAGGCCTGTGCCGGGCGCGTCG
>JBCCEL010000193.1:0-11298 GCA_039030315.1 Pseudomonadota bacterium | reverse complement strand
ACAAAAGCGACTTAACCGCTTCGACAAGCACAACAATATCTTCTGATGAATTGGCGGGGCTGACGATGGCGGCCTGGCGTCGTGCCAGAGGTTTGAGGCTCTCCGGCAAGTCTTCTGGTGCGGGCAAAGTGCCCTCTCTCTGAATCACGGGAATGACGTGAATGTTGCGCTGTAACGCCGCTTCAATTTCCATCCGGACAAAGTCCTCAGGATCATTGATGCGCCGCTTTCCGCCCCTTTTGGTCTTGAGCCAACGCCGTCCAATGACAACGAGCATGATGTCCGACTGAGCTAGCGCGTCGTTGAGGACTTTAACGAAATCGTGCCCGATCGGAATGTTGTCCACGTCCATGAACACATCTTCCTTGTCGAAAGTTTCGAGCAACTCCCGATAAAGTGTGTGCGCATAGAATTCGTCCTCTTCGCGCCTGTAGCTAATGAAAATCTTACCCATTTAGCGTCGATCCGGTTGATGTAGTCCCACCATTAAACTTTGAGCACGTGAACGGGAAGGTGTTTCCAAAAAGCTGCCGGATTTTGAACCTCCGGAAACACTCCTGTAACACTTGAATCACTCCGCGCAATCCGCGCGCAATGGTGACATTGCATCTTGGTCTCCAACGAAGGGGCGCGGGGATTCTGGCGCTCCGCATCAGAAGGAGATCAAGAGATGTTTCGCCGTACTGTGACCACACCTGCCTCCAGCCGCTTCCGCAGTGTTCTGCTGGCCGCCGCCGTCATCGCTTCTGCCGTGAGCGCCACCGAGGCGCGGATGATTTCGAAGATGGAGGTCGGCAAGTGGGCCGGGTCGGCTCATGTCAATGACGAGACCGGCGCCTTCTCCCACTGCGTCTTCACGCGGCGCTATCCGGGCGGCATGCGCCTGCTGTTTGCCGTGTCGTCGGCCAAGACCTGGAGCTTCGGCTTTGCCAACGAGAACTGGAACCTGAAGCGCGGCCAGAACTACGCCATCCGTTACCGCGTCGACAATGAAGACGTGCGCTCCGGTACGGCGCATGTGAAGTCGAAATATCTCGCCCAGGTGCGCCTGCCGATGGAAAAGCGCCTCGTGACCTGGCTGATGGATGGCGAGAGCTTCTATCTGAAGACGGCCAGTTCCACCTACCGCTTCGAACTCGGCCGCTCCAAGCGAATGTTGAAAAAGCTATTTGCCTGCGCCAAGGAGAATATCCAGCGCGCCTCTGCAACGCCCGGGACTGACGAGTTTGAAGCCGAAAGCACTCCCACCTTCGAGCCGGAGCCGGCTTCAGCGCCCCGCGATGAGCGCCTGCCGCAGACCCGCAAGGAAGGCCGCACCGCCGTAAACTACATGCTGAAGCAGGCCGGCATCACCGGCGAAGCCGTCACCCGCAAAGAACAGCCGCAGCTGGTTGCAGGCAATGATGTGGTCTGGAAGATGAACGGGATGCTCGGCGCCTTCCGCATCCTGGCGGACCGCTCGCTGACCCCCAAGAAGATTGCCCGTCAGATCCGTGCATCGGACGTGGGCGTCTGCAGCGGCCAGTTCTCCGCCGACCTGGTGTCCGAACCGTCGCGCGCCGCGGTCGACTTCATGTCCGTGTGCGATCTCGTGAAGGGCAAGAAGACCGCAAACTCACTGTCGGTCTACTACCTGGTGCTGCCGCGCCGCGAGGGCGGACATTACCTGATGTCGATCATGGGCAATTCCGGCTCGGCGGAACGGGTGCGCGCCATGGGCCTGCACCTCAGAGCCGCCGCGGTGGCCCTGAACGCGAAGGGCTCGGTGCCAGGTGCCCGCCCCATTTCCTAGACCGTGCGCTGAAACCGGATTGCCCTGGCTCTCATCAAAGAGCCGGGGCAGTTCATTTATCCGGCGGTGACGCCGATCCAGTTCTCGTGCACCCAGCCCTTCATGGCCGGGTAGGGCACCGGGCGATCCTTGGCGATCGGGCTGCAGTCGACATCCGGCACACCGTAGACAATGCCTACCCAGGGACCCTTCTGGTCAAACAGCCAGACCTTGTTGCCGTTGATCAGTTCATCGATCTTTCGGTACTTGGTCGATGGCCCGGAGCGCACAGCCAGGAAACCGTCGCCATCCGCTTTCAGTCCGCGGACTTCGCCTTGGGCGCAGGTGTCAAGATCGCCCTGGGTGCGTTCCATGACGGTAACGTCGAGCTGCTGGGCCGCGGCGGGCCCGGCAACGAAAGACGCAGCGGCAATTGCCGCTGCGCCCATGAGGTTGAGATAAGTTGGTTTCATTCTACTTGACCTGATTGATCACCAGAGAGTCGATCTGGAAGAGCGTTTCGCCGCTGCCGGCAAAGCGGTCCACCTGGAACGACAGGGTGCCGGGAGCGCGGAGCATGGTGAACTTGTCGGTCGTGACGATCAAGGGCTTTCCGTTCTTCATGGTGTAGCCCAGCATCTGGACCGTTGCGGTGTAGGCCCGGCCGCGCTTGGACAGGGTCATGCGGACCGGCTTTTCCTTGTGATCGGCGCGGATCTTCTCCCAGGGCTCGCGGCCGGCCGGAGGATGGCCGCAATCGGAACCGCCGGGCGCGCGGTAGATGTTCTCCTCGTTGTCCTTCTTGCCCTTGCTCATCTTGGTGAGGATGATGCGGGTGTAGCCACGGCAATGATAGCCGTTATAGGCATTGTAGGTGGCGCTGAGGAAGTTCTTCTTGTCACGGCGCAGGCCCATGGCGATGCGGTCGGCGCCGGTCGCATACTCGCCCTTGAAGGTCAGTTCGACATCCCAGTCGCCTTTCGGCAGATCCCGGTTGAAGGTGATCAGGTTCTCCGGCTTGCCGTTGCTGAACCAGCCCTTCCGGGTGGACAGCATGGTGAGTTCGCCGCTCTCCACGATGTAATTGTCTGCATTCTCGTTCTGGACTGTCCAGTCCTCCGACAGGCCCTCGCCGTCAAAATCGTCGCGGTAGAACTCTGTCACTTCAGGTGCGGCGACGACCGGCTCCGGTTCCGGCGCAGGTTCAGGCGCGGGGGCTGGCTCGGCGGCCTGGGCCACCTTCACGACCTCGGCCATGGCCTGCTTGAAGCCGCCCGTGTCTGATGCATTGAAATACTGGCCCCCGCCCTTTTCGGCGATGCATTCCAGCTGGGCGCGGACCTTGCCTTTGACGTTGAAGCCGACGACATGGACCTTCAGATCTACGCCGCGGTGCTGGGCGGTCGCCGCAATGGCGCACGGGTCACCGTTGCAGGTTTCGATTCCGTCCGAGATCAGCACCAGCGACTTTCTGACATCGCCGGGCTGCGTGTTGGCGAGGGTTGAGATGCCCTTGATGAGGGAGCGCTCGATCGGCGTCTTTCCAAGAGGCGTTACGGCGGCAATGCTGTTCCTGATGGCACCGCGGTCTGCTCCAAGCGCGTTGACGACCTGTACGTCGTCGCAGCTCTTCTTCTTGCGTGTGCCATAGGTCATCAGTCCGATGCGGGCATCGGCCGGCACCTTGGCGAGCATGTCGGTGAGGCTGTCCTTGGCGGTGTCGATCTTGGGAACATTGCCGATCCTGGCATTCATGGAGCCAGAACCGTCGAGAATGAAGAGAATGTCGCTTGCAGCGGCTGCGGGCAGCGTGGTGAAAGCGGCTGTCAGAGTGAACGCGGATGCGGCCAGAAGTCTGTTTTTGTTGATTGAATTGAGCATTGTGTTTCCGTTTTTTGGTCTTTTGGAACGTTGATGTTGTACCGGCTTAGTCGCGGCAAGTCCCAGCCCGGTTCAATTGGATTTCAGATTTTTTTTGAAAGTTTGGTGACCGTCCGGGAAGGCCCGGCCGGGATGGCCGCTGGCCTGTAGATCCGGGATGGAAGCGAGGGGGCTGAGCGCGGGCGCAGCGGGACCGGAGCTTTGTAAACCGGCTTGTTTGGTGCGCCCCACTGCCGGCTTGGGCCAGGTCGGTTCGCAGCCCGAGCGCGAGGCCCCGCTCGTCACCGCCAGGTGCAGCTCTTCAGCCTTGGCTGGTGCGCCGCAGATCGGGATGCAGGCTCGCGCCCAGGATGTGCCTACTGTTGCCGATCACGTGGCTGCTCGATCCGACGAGCAGGGGATCCGGTGCCTTGACCGCACGCGAATCCCTGTCCGTGTAAGGCAGGGCGCTGAGCAGATGCTGCATGCAGTTCAGCCGGGCCCGCTTCTTGTCATCCGATTTCACGACCACCCACGGTGCATCCGCTGTATCGGTGTAGAAGAACATTGCTTCCTTCGCCTCGGTGTAGTCATCCCACTTTTCCAACGACGCGCGGTCTATGGGTGAGAGCTTCCAGCGTTTGAGGGGATCTGTTTCGCGAGCCTGAAAACGGCGATGCTGTTCGGCCTGGGTCACCGAGAACCAGTACTTGAACATTTGAATGCCGCTGCGGACCAGCATGCGCTCGAATTCCGGGCACTGGCGCATGAACTCGAGATATTCGTTTGGAGAACAAAAGCCCATGACCCGCTCAACGCCGGCGCGATTGTACCAGGAGCGATCGAAGAACACGATTTCTCCGCGGGCCGGCAGGTGTCTCACGTAGCGTTGGAAATACCATTGGCCGAGCTCCCTTTCGGTCGGCTTGGGCAGCGCGATGACGCGGGCCGAACGGGGATTGAGGTGCTCCATGAAGCGCTTGATCGTGCCGCCCTTGCCAGCGGCATCGCGGCCCTCGCACAGTATGACAATGCGTGAACCGGTCTCCTGGACCCAGGTCTGCAGTTTGAGGAGTTCGACCTGCAGGGCAACCTTGCGCTTCTCATAGGAGGCGCGGGGCAGCTTCTTCTTGTAGGGATACTCCCCCGTCTCGAAAGCGCGGCGAATGGCGGCCGGATCGTGTCGCAGTTCCGCCAGACGACGATGTGCCTGCTCCGTCCCGGCGTCACCGGAACTGATCTCCGGGGCCGTGCCGCCGTTTGTGTGTGGATCGCTGCCGGCCTGTGGGTTGCGCATTTTTCCCTCTCATGGCGGAGTTGGTGGTCTTTGAACCAGCAATGTCATCAAATTGTCATATGTGTGCGTTGATCGACGTCAAACAGCAGCAACAGAATTCGGCAGGCGGTTAGGGAAAATGGCGCGGATACCGGTGACCCCGGATATCTCCATCGGTGAGGACGAGCTTGACGAGCGGTTCATCCGGTCCAGCGGGCCAGGCGGGCAGAACGTCAATGCCCTGGCGACGGCGGTACAGCTGCGCTTTTCCGTGCGCACCTCGCCCAGCCTGCCCGAGCGCGTGCGTGCGAAAATCCTGGAAAGCGGCGACAGCCGGCTGACCGCGGAGGGCGAACTGGTGATCGCCGCCTCGCGGCACAGGACCCAGGAAGCGAACCGCCGGGACGCCCGCAGCCGGCTTGTCGAGATCATCCGAAAGGCGTCGGTCTTCCCGAAACGCCGCGTGCCCACACGGCCGTCCCGGGCGGCCCGGCAGCGCAGGCTGGATGGAAAGCGCCATCGCGGTGCGTTGAAGAGAACGCGCAGCACGCGCCGGGATGCGGAATGAAAGAAAGGTGCAGGTGATCTTTCCACCCATCTGAGGAAGGGAGTGGCCGACCGTCTGCCTTTCGCAGATCTCGTTGCGGCTTGTCCCGAGGTGGCAGCTTGTGGATGCTGCTTTTTGTTCTTGGTCGATGGGGACAAGCTTAGTGGTAGACGCGGACCTTGTGGCAGATGCGCTTGAAGATCGGCTGCGTGAAGTGTCTCTCGCTGACGGGATTGTAAAGCTTGCGGAAGCCGATTTTGCGCTTATGGCACTTGCGGACATAGGAGTAGGCCGGCGCGTGGGTGTAGACATTGTAACCGCTGTCATAGCCGTAGTTCGAGTAGCCGCCGGCCATGGCGGTGGAGCCTGCGGCAGCGAAGGCTGCGACGGCTGCGATTGCGAAGAAAGTCTGGCGGAGCATTGTTGCGTTCCTCTGGGTGTTCGCCTGATCCGCGCCCGGGCAGATCCCTCGTGCGTGATGTTGGGATCTTTGTATCGGCGCGCGCGGGGAGGGGCAGTGACGTGGGTCACATGGCGGGCTGTTTCGCGCGGCGCTTCCGGAGGACCCGCGAGTCAACTATCCTGACAACCACTCAACGCGCCCGCTGAATGGAGGAACCTGCCGTGCAACGTGATATCGAAACGATCGTCCGTGAGGCCATCGAGAAAAGCGTCTCGCTGACCGTCGATTACTCCTTCTCCGTTCTGGGTGCGCTCGTTGTCCTGGTCATCGGGATCATGCTGGCCTCGGCCATCGGCCGCTGGACCCGGCGGCAGCTCGACCGGATCGAAAGTGTCGATGAAACCCTCTCCAGTTTCCTCTCAAGCCTGGTGCGCTATGCGCTGCTGGTGCTGGTGTTCATCACGGTGCTGGCCCAGTTCGGGGTCAAGACGACCAGCATTCTGGCGGCTCTCGGCGCGGCCGGTCTGGCGATCGGACTGGCGCTCCAGGGCACGTTGTCCAACGTCGCCTCGGGCGTGATGCTCCTGGTGCTCAGGCCGTTCCGGATCGGCGAATACATCGAGGCCGGCGGCATCAGCGGAACCGTGGAGGAGATCGGCCTGTTCACGACACGGCTGAAACGGGTCGATGGCCTGTTTGTCATGGCGCCGAACGGCCAGATCTGGAACACGGCCATTGTAAACTATTCAAGAAACCCGCTGCGGCGCTTCGAACTCATTGTCGGGATCTCCTATGAGGACGACATCGGCAAGGCCAAGCAGCAATTGCTGGGTATTGCCGGCGGGACCGAGGCGGTGCTGACGGACCCAGCACCCCAGGTTTTCGTCAACGCGCTTGGCGACAGTGCGGTGGAGATCGGGCTTCGCGCCTGGATGAAGACGGAAGACTATCTGGCGGGCAGCTGGTCGATGACGGAGGCCGCCAAGGTCGAGTTCGACGCGGCGGGCCTGTCGATCCCGTACCCGCAGATGGATGTGCACATGCCGGGCCAGGGCGCTTGAGGCAAACGCGAAAACCCCCGCGCGGCTGGCTTCTTGGCGGCCGTTTTCGCACGGGGGCTTGAGGGTCAGATCGGGGCGCCAGTTCGGTGGGAGGGAGCCGTCTGGCTGTTCTTGTTGGGAAGGCCGTCCGCCTGCTTTTGGTGCAGATCTTCTCACGGCCTCCCTGGGGCGGGAGCTTGTGGTGCTCCTTCTTGTTGTTCTTCGGGTCGGTTGCTTGTTGTTAGTGGTAGACGCGGACCCGCTTGCAGCGGCGCTTGTAGACCGCCTTGTAGAAGTAGCTGTAGGTGTAGGGGTCCCAGACCTTGCGGTGGCCGACCTTCACCCGGTGGCACTTGCGCTTGTAGAAGAAGCGCGGCTTGTATTCGTCGTAGGCGGTGTAGCCGTGGCTGTAGCTATGACCGTGGCCGTGACCCCAACCGTGACCATAGTTGCCGGCCTGAGCGGTGGATGCAGCGCCTGCGATGGTGACGGCGGCTGCGACTGCCAAGATTGCTGTGCGGATCATCTGTTCGTTTCCTTGTCTCTTCAGGTTCGCCCGATCTGCGCTGGTGCAGATCTCGTTTGCGTTGTTGAGACCTTTGTACGGGAACGACGGAACCCCGGCAGTGATGTGGGTCACAGGGGTGAAAAAAGTTGGAATTTTTTTTGAATCGCCGAACTTTTCGGAGAAGCGCGGGAGAGTTCAAATGACGACTGACGTTGACGCCTTGCTGAAGATTGCGCGGGCCACCCTGGGCAAAATCCGATTCTGTTTTGCCGTCACGGTGTCCGCGTCAGGTGGAATGAATGCGCGCATTGTCGAGCCCTCCAAACCGGACGAGGACTGGCGGCTGTGGTTCTGGACCAACCGCAGGACCCGCAAGGTCAGGGAAATCGAGGCAACCGGGCGGCTCCTGCTGGGCTATCAGCATGATCCGGAAGGGTCCTGCGTGACCCTGCACGGGAAAGCGAAGATAAACGGAGATACGGCCAGAAAGCGTCAGGTGTGGACAGAGGATTTCGACCGCTGGTTCCCAGGCGGCCCCGAAGATGCTGACGTGGTTCTGGTACAATTCGAAGCTGACCGCATCGAAATCTGGAGTTCGGCGCACGATGTCATGCCGGGCTACGGATCGGCCCGCCTGGACCGGCAAGGGCAAAGCTGGCGGTACAGCGCCACCTAGCCTTGCGCCCGGTCGTTCCGCCGCGCGTTACCCGAAGTCGTGGTCGTGCACCATGATGTCCACGTCGCCCTGAGGCTCGAACTGGCTGCGGCTGTACTTCTGTGCTGCGACCATGTGGATGATGCTCAGAGAGTTGTTGTATGCCGCAAGGAAGGATTCCGCCGGCAGCAGGCCTTCCAGCGGCAGGTCCGAGCACTGGTGCTTCAGCGCGTAGATGGTGACGCCACAGGACACCGGCGTACTGCCGTCCCGCGCCTCGAAGCGCACGCACCGGCCGTCAAAGCGGCCGGACGGATCTGGGAACTGGAGCTTTGGCATGAAGCTGTTTCCAAACGTTCATGCCCGCCAGCCTAGGCGCCTGAGCGAGCGCGCTCCTTGATCCTGATCAAGGACACCAGGCGATTGGGCGGCTTTGAAAGCCGGTGAGAGCCGGTTCCGAATGTTCTCCCAAGCTTGAACAATTAAGGTACGTGTGGGAGGGTGTTCTACTCACACGAAACGGCTCTCGACGGGGCAACATTTAGAAAAAATTGCCCGATAGGGGTCTTTATACTGGAGGTAAATTATGACCGTGACAATAAAACCGATATTCGTTGCAGGTGCAGCGCTGGTTGTTGGAATTGCAATCGGATCATTTGTGACCGAAAACACGAATCCGGCCCACGCCCAAACAGGTTTCACTGAGTGCAAGTCGTTGGCGATCAGCACCTCCGGCTATCCCAGGAGTCTCAGCGGCTGGCAACCGGTCGGCGCGGCCAATTCCGGCGCGGTCCTGTACTCGATCGTTTGCCGCTAGACTTGCCGGATTATCACCTGTCCGGGTGGCGCTGAAGCCCGCTACTGCCCGTCACGCTCATGTGCCTGGATACGGCCGGGATCTTGCTCGTCCGGTCGATGACGACGTCGATACCCCCATCGGCTCTGCTGTTAATGTCTTCAGGCTACGCGTGATCCATTAAATTGGTGTTGAATTACCGATTGCCCGGCTATACCGTTGCCCTTCAAAAACTTCCTCGGTATACCAAATGGCAAAACCTCGAGTATTTGTAAGCTCGACATATTACGACTTGAAACATATCCGTGCGTCACTCGATTTATTCGTCGACTCGCTTGGTTTTGAAAGTGTATTGTCGGAAAAGGGCGACATTGCGTACGCACCGGACATACCGTTGGATGAATCGTGTTATCGTGAAGTTTCAAACGCAGATATATTTGTGATTATCATTGGCGGACGCTATGGCTCAGAGGCTAGTGCCGAAAAAACCGAGAATAACAAGACGTTCTTCGATAGATATGACAGCATTACAAAAAAGGAATTTGAAGAATCATCTGCAAAAGATCTTCCTACATATATTTTAATCGAAAACAGTGTATATTCTGAATATGAGACATATCAGAAGAACAAAAACAACAAGGACATTGTTTATGCACATGTGGATTCGGTAAACATTTTTGAACTGATCGAAGAAATATTGCTAAAGCCAAAAAACAACCCGATTAAACGGTTTGAAAAATTTTCAGATATTGAAGAATGGCTCCGCGATCAGTGGGCTGGCCTTTTCAAAGATTTCTTGGGGAGAGTGTCCGATCAGCAGCAGATATCGACGCTGTCGGCGCAAGTGCATGAACTCGGCCGGATTTCAAATACTCTCAAGACGTATATGGAATCAGTCATGAGGCAGGTGAGTCCGGAGGCCTCTGTAAAACTAATTGAGGAGGAGGATCGGAAACTAACAAAAGAAAGACAGAAATCAAGAATAGAAGAAAATGCATTATACAGTGTTTTGGTTAGAAATTCTGAAAAAACCGATGAAGAGATGGAAGGTATTTATGACGAATTCGTCAAAATTGTTTCAGCAGCGAGGAATAATTTGGAGATAATGGAAAAAATGAAATCAAAGAATATTCCAGAAGAAGTTGCTTTAAGGTTCGGGGGTTTGATGTATTCACGGGCGGCACATGGTGATATCAACGAAATAAGAGACATTCTCGGAGTGCCTGAAATAGATTGGGTGTCAAGTCCAAAGCGAATTTAATCAAATGAAGAGCTGACAGAGTTGCCGGCGATGAAATTCGCCCGGATTTGAAGATCTAGCCCTCCCTTCACGCTCATGTGCCTTGATACGGCCGGGATCTTGCTCGTCCGGTCGATGACGAAGTCATGGCCCTTTGGCTTTCTTGAGGCGGCTTCATCGATCGCCTAAAGCAAATTCCGCTCATACTGAACCGTTTGAAGGAGTCAGATCAGCCCATATTCAAGGCGCGGAGCACGGTTCGATGCGGGGCATCGGACAAGCTTCGCAACGACGGAGATGGGCTGATCCGGCCCACCGAAGGCTAAGCTTTCGCACCCGCAGAGCGTTGTTGCGGCCCGCTTGCGGTCGGCCAGACCACGGCGCGAAACGCGCCTCGTCAGCAGACGCGAAAAGCTGTTCAAACGATTCAGTATGAGCGGAACTTGCTCTAGTTCAGCGACTCGTTGCCGTCGGAGGCGCGCTTACGTCCACACAAAGGTCTGAAGTGCAATCCGTTCGACCGGGTCGTAGAAAAGCAAAATGTTGTCTGCACCGGAATCACGATAGTTCCAGCCCCGAGCTGAAGCGATGAAACGATATTGCCGCCCGTCGAGGGTGATCGGTGCGTCGTCCACGTCGCTGCATAGGAAGGCCGGTGATCCGACATCCGCCCATATAATGTTCCCGACTGGAGCCCTGCCGCCGAGTTGAGATAACGCTGCGATCTCTCGAGGCTTGCGGTTTGGACGAATGTCGGAACACGTTTTTCCGGTTTGAAGAAACACTTCCCGGTGCGCCGCGAAGCTCGCCTCCTGTGCAACGTAGAACTCTTCAAGTTCCTTTCTTGCGCCCGGATAACTTTCCGTGCCCTCAACATTTTCCGTGCCAAAGAAGCGAAAGTCGCCGAGAAGCTGATAGCGGCCGTCGTCGGTCACCTTGAAGCCGATCCAGTTGGGCTGCAGGTACGGGCTCCAGTGTTCACGACCGCTGTCTCCGACCACACCGTCGCACGGCTCAAGCGGGCTCACGATGTGGGCCCATCCAGACAGATCGGAGTGTGCTGCTGAAAGGTCCACTGAAATCAGCGGATGCATATGCTGCACGTGGCGATCTACCGGGTCGGCAAAGACGGTTGCCGGATCTGGGTAAGGCTTCAAGAACGGCTGCGGTGCCCAGACCTCTTGCGACGCAGGGTCAGGTTT
>JBCCEL010000192.1:0-11342 GCA_039030315.1 Pseudomonadota bacterium | reverse complement strand
GTCGTATTCACACTGACTTTGAGAAGACGTTCATACAGGCTGAAGTGGTGGTGTACGATGACCTCATGGCCTGTGGGAGTGAGGGGCGGACCCAAACCCCCGGTGCCACCGCGAGAGCTGCCGCCTGAAGGCCTGAGCGGGCTGGCCGGCGCGCGAGACCAGCTCCCCGATCCCCCGGCCGCCAGCGCCAGGGCGCGCAGCTCTCGCGGCTGGTTCGTCCGCCCCGCTCCGACCTTGCGCTTTCATGCCAATAGCCATCCCCCACAGCCGTCATGCCCGCGCAGGCGGGCATCCAGGGCGATTAAAGAGTATCACGAGCGAAACGCCCCTGGGCTCCCGCCTTCGCGGGAGCGACGAGTGGTAAAAGCGGGAGCGACGAGTGGTAAAGGCGGGAGAGCCGACTGTTGGGGGCGCGGGCTGGCGCTGCGGGACCGGTGCGGACCGTTCAACGCTCTCGCGGCTGGTCTGCGCCACCCAAGCCAACAAGCCCCCTTGCGCTTTCGCAGCCTCTAGCCATCCCCTATACCCGTCATGCCCGCGAAGGCGGGCATCCAGGGCCGCTTTGACGGATTGGAGCGAATGGCCCCTGGGCTCCCGCATTCGCGGAAGCGACGGATAGCGGGAGCGGCGGAGACTGAGACATATTGATGGATTCGACGCACCTTCTTGATGACACCATCGCCTTCCTCACCGGCCTCTTCGAACAGGAGGTGGCGCGGATCAGCGCTGTCGACGATACCCGGCTGCTCATCGTCATCTTCGCCGTGGCCGGCATCCTGCTGATCTTCCGGCTGCTGCAGCGGCGGTTCTGGCTGTTTTTCTATTTCACCTTCCTCAGCATCCTCCTGCACGAGCTCGCCCATTTCGTCGTGGCCCTGGTAACAAACGGCAAGCCGCGCGGCCTCAGTCTCATCCCGGAGCAGACGCTGAACGGGGTCGTCCTCGGCAAGATGCTCTCGGCCAACACCAGGTGGTACAACGGCACCCTCATCGCGCTCGCCCCGCTCCTCCTCTGGGGGCTCGCCTACTGGTTCTTCTTCGCCCTCGTCCTCAACGAGGCCAGGCCATGGCTTCTGGCGGTGAAGATCTTTCTGCTTGCCAGCCTCATCGAAGGCGGCCTGCCGTCTCCGTCCGACTTCCGCCTCGCCGCAAAGTACAGCCTCGTGCCCATCGCCATTGCCGGCGCTACGGCCGCTGCCGTTTACTTCAGCCAGATGCAGGCCTAGAGCTCACTCTGCAGTCCCCGCCAGGCGTGATAGCCTCCGGGCAGCTTGCCTTCGCAAATGGCGCTGGTGATCAAGTAGATGAGCACACCGGCGACATACTGACCGGGATTTTCGCTGGCATCGCCGACCCCGGCATTGATCCCGACATACACCGCATAGGTCATCAGGTAGACCGCTTCCTGCTTGTGTCCGATAGCCGTGCGGACATCCTTGATCTTCCAGACCTCGTCAATGACGAACCCGGCGACCTTGCGGGCGACATGCTCGATGTTCTTGTTGTCCATGCCCGGCTTCTCGGCGGCCACCTTGATGGCGCCGATGGTGTCCGCGGCGTCTCCGTCGGACAATGCCATGAGCGCCGCGGCCAGCGCGGCGCCAACGGCAATGTCGCAGGAATGATGGCTGGCATAGACCTTGAGCTTCACCAGGTCGGTCTTGGCCTCTTCAGTCCCCTTGCGGATGACTTTCTCGGCACTCTGCGCGCCGGAGACAAAGCCCTTGCCGATGGTCAGGCCGCTCTTCTCGACCGCCTCGCCCACATCGCGGGCCTCATCGGAGGTCGCCTCCCAGGAACTCACCGCCGCCCTGCTCAGGGCATGGCCGGCATCGTTGAAGCCGTGGGAAACCACCTGCGCCGTCTCCCTGGCACCGCCAACGACCACATCAACCGCCTTGTGAATCAATCCGCCGAGCGAAATCATGATCCCGGTCTCCCCTGGTTAAGACGGTCCGCATGATACACCCCCGCTCCTTAGAGGTAAATCTTCCGCCATTTGGCAAGCGGGCGTTTCAAGAGCCGGTGCGCGCAGTAAGACAGTAGCCATGAAGAAAGTTCTCGTCACCGAACCGATCCACGATGACGGTCTCGCGCTGCTCCGCGAGCACGCCGATGTGGAGATTCTCGCTGCAGACGGCACGGATGCGGCAAGCCTCAAAAAGCTGATGCCGGACGTCCAGGGCATTGTTGTCCGGCTGGCAAATCTGACCGCCGAACTTCTGGAGCGCGCACCTGATCTCGAAGTGGTCTCGCGCCACGGCGTGGGCTGCGACGCCATCGACGTTGCCCACCTCACCGCACGCGGCATCCCGGTGGCCATCACCGCAGGCGCCAACAGCACGTCCGTGACCGAGCACACGTTCGGCCTCATGCTTTCCCTGGCCCGCCATCAGCGCGCGCAGGATGCGGCAGTGCGCGAAGGGCGCTTTCACGACCGGGGCAGTCTGATCGCCACGGACCTGGAAGACGCCCGCCTGCTGGTCATCGGCTTCGGCCGCATCGGCCGCAAGGTGGCGCGGATTGCCCGCGCCTTCGGGATGGAGGTGACGGTGGCCGACATCGCCCTTGACGAACCGCTTGCGTCCGAACTCGGCTGCCGGGCCGTGGAGGATTTCCGCCCGGAACTGCCGGAGGCGGACATCGTGACGGTCCATGTGCCGCTCGATGCCGGCACCCGGCACATGATTGCGGGTGCGGAGTTCGCGGCCATGAAACCCGGTGCGCTCCTGATCAACTGCGCCCGGGGCGGCATTGTCGACGAAGCAGCCCTTTTGGTGGCCCTGGAAGCCGGCAAGCTTGGCGGGGCGGGGCTCGATGTGTTTTCGACAGAACCGCCGCCGCTTGATGACGAGGTCTTCGCCAGCCTCCTCGCCCGGCCCGATGTGATCGCCGCCCCGCACACCGGTGCTGCCTCCACCGGGGCCATGCGTATGATGGGTGTCATGGCGGCGCAGAACGTGCTGGATTGCTTTGCCGGAAGACTGACGGCGGAACGCGTTTTCAATCCGGAAGTTCTTGCCCGCTGACGGCCTGGCCGCTTGCAGGGCTTTCGCCGGAGGGCGCATCGCGGCATAGATAGCGCTAAGCGGTATGCGGGCAGGTTTCATGCTGAGAGACTTCTTCAGCGACATCACCCTTGGGCACATGGTCAATGTGGTCATTGCCTTCATCTTTGCGGTGACCGGACCGATTGCGATCCTCTTGACCGTTGGCGGCAAGACCGGACTGTCCCAGGCCGAACTCGCCAGCTGGTTCATCGGCGCATTCTGCCTCACCGGCCTTATGAGCTGTTTCGTCAGCGCGTACTACCGCCAGCCCATGGTCTTCCTCTGGAGCATCCCCGGCATCGTGGTTGTCGGCGCCTCCCTCGACCACCTGACCTTTCCGGAAATCGTCGGCGCCTACTTCTCCTGTGGCGTGCTGCTGCTTGTCCTCGGGATCTCGGGCCTCTTCGCCAGGCTCGAACGCCATATTCCCATGCCGATCGTCATGGGCATGGTGGCCGGCGTTCTCCTCACCTTCGGCATCAGCTGGATCAACGCGCTGCTGAAAAGCCCTTGGATCGCCGGCCCCATGACCTTCGCCTTCCTCGCAATGACCGCCGTGCCTGTGCTGGCGCGGGTGTGTCCGCCGCTGATCGCGACTCTGGTTGTGGGAGCAGCCACGCTGGTGTTCTTCGGCGACGTGAATCTGCCGGCGGATCTGTCGTTCACGATTGTCGAACCGGTCATCTTTGTTCCCGAGTTCACGCTGCGCGCTCAGCTTGAACTTGTCGTGCCCCTGGCGCTCATGGTCCTGTTTGCCCAGAACGGCCAGGGGGTCTCGCTGCTGCGGAGCGCCGGATACGAGCCGCCCGTCAACGTCATCACGCTCGTCTGTGGATACGGCTCGATGATGGCGGCCTGGTTCGGCGCGGTGAGCACCTGCCTGACAGGACCGGTCAGCGGCCTTCTGCTGTCGAGCAGCGAACCGCGCGGCCACTATACCGGCGCGGTGATCGTATCGCTTATGCTTGTCCTCTTCGGACTGTTTTCGCCCTTCTTCACCGCGGTTTTTCTGGCCACACCGGAGGCGTTCATCGCAACCTTGGGCGGGATCGCCCTCCTGAATGTTCTGAAAGTGTCCTTCTCGACAGCGTTCGGCGGGGCATTCGTGTTCGGCTCGGTGGTCTCGTTCATCGTAACGATTTCCGGCATCACATTCCTCAATATCGGCGCCCCCTTCTGGGGCATTGTAGCCGGGGTCCTCACATCACTGGCGATGGAGCGGTCCGATTTCCGGGCCGCGCCGAAATCTTAGACGCTTGCACCGCCCGCTCCGCTGGCCTAGAAATTTGCTCCGGGCAAAGGCAGGGGCGCATGTGCGCAGTCGGGACAGGAGACCTGGAGCGCACCACTCACCCCGCACGACGCTCTGCAGGGCGCGGCTTCCGCCCATCCACAAAGGGAGAGGCCGCCTTCCCGGGGGAGAAGAAATTGCAGAACGGCTTCACGTTCTGCGCAAAGGGAGTGAACGAAAATGAAATTTGGCTTTTCCAGACTGATGAGCCGCTCTGCCCTTGTGGGCGGCGCGGTGGCTGCTGCGCTCGTGGCAGCACCGGCGATCGCCAAGGACAAGATCGATGTCGCCGTAACCGCGTTCCTGACCGGCCCGGCCGCCGGCCCCTTCGGGGTACCTGGCAAGCAGGGCGCTGAGCTCATCATCAACGCCATCAATGGCGGCACCATGCCCGCACCCTACAACACCAAGGGCTTCGCCGGCGCGATGCTGAACCCGCTGTTCACCGACGAATCCGGCGGTGGCGCCAAGCAGGTCGGCGAATATCGCAACCTGGTGCAGAAGCGGAACGTGGACGCTGTTGTTGGCTACATCTCCTCCGGCTCCTGCATGGCCATCACGCCGGTTGCTGAAGAGCTCAAGAAGCTGACGATCTTCTCCGTCTGCGGCACGCCGCGGGTGTTCGAGGAAGGCAACCGCACCTACGTGTTCCGCACCCAGGCCCACGCCGTGGGCGACAGCATCGCAGCGGCTCATTACGTGGCCGAGAAGTTTCCGGATGTGAAAGGCTTCACCGGCATCAACCAGAACTATGCCTGGGGCCAGGACTCCTGGAAGTTCTTCAAGCTGGCCATGGCCAAGATCAAGCCTTCCGCCGAAGCATCCAGCAAGCCGCAGTTCCCGAAGATCTTCGCCGGCCAGTACGGCACGGAGATCTCCGCACTCTCGACCGACAAGGCCGAGATGGTGCATTCCAGCTTCTGGGACGGCGACATTGAAGCCTTTGTCGTGCAGGGTCTTGCGCGTGGTTTCTTCCGCAACAAGAAGTTCGTCTCCGTGGTCGGTGGCTCCGCCATTGACAGCCTTGGCAAGAAATTCCCGGACGGCGTGGTAATGGGAACCCGCGGTGAAGGCGGTATCCTCCTGCGCCACAACACGGCTCCGCTGAACGCGTGGTTCGTTTCGGAATACAAGAAGGCGTACGGCGTCTTTCCGCTTGGTCCGTCATACCAGTATGCAAACGCAATCCTCGCCCTGAAGATGGCGATGGATAACGCAGCCAAGGCCGCAGGCGGTTTCCCGACCCAGGAGCAGACCATGGCCGCCCTTAAGGGCATCAAGTATCAGGGTATTGGCGGCGAGATCGCCCTGACCCTGGGCAATGGCCACCAGGCTGTGCACCCCGTTGGCTACGGCATCACCAAGTGGGACAAGGAAAAGGGTGAGCCCACGGTAACCGACGTGAAGTTCTACGGCACCGATTGCATCTATGCACCTCCCGGCAAGAACTCCGAGGAGTGGCTGAACGCCGGCATGCCCGGGGCCAAGTGCTAGTCCAGGCATAAACTGACTGAACGGGGCGGCGGTCAAAGCCGCCCCGTACTCTGTCGCGCGACCTACCGGACAATCAGATGCAACTCATCACGACCATGCTCCTCGACGGGCTGAGCTATGCCTCATACCTGTTCATCGTTTCGGTCGGTCTCACCATCATCTTCGGGGTGATGAAGATCCTGAACGTGGCCCACGGTGCATTTTATGCCTGGGGCGCCTATGCAGCCGCATTTTCCATCACGCTTCTGGCCGATAACGAGTATCCCGACTGGCTCGGCTTTGTTGCCATATTTGCCGGTTCCATCGCCGTGGGTCTTGTGCTCGGCTCGGCGGTCGAACGGCTGATCCTGCGCAAGATGTATCACGAGGAGGAAGTGCTGATCGTACTGGCCACTTTCGGCATCTTCCTGGTTCTGGAAGACCTGATCATCATCACCTTCGGGGTCAATCCCTACTTCGCCTACCAGCCGATGGCGCTTCTCGGCCAGGTCGAGATCGTGGGGATCTTCCGCGATGTCTATTCCCTCAGCCTCATCGCGCTGGCGGGCGTCGTGGCGCTGGCCTGCTGGTACGGCCTGAACAAGACCAAGTGGGGCAAGATTCTTACTGTTGTGATTTATGATCGCGAGATCAGCCTGGCCATGGGGATCAACGTCCAGATGGTCTATCTCGTGACGTTCATGGTCGGTGCAGGTCTTGGCGCACTCGGCGGCGCCTATGTATCGCCAACGATTTCGGTGGTGCCCGGCTTCGGCGTTGACGTGATCGTTCTGAGCTTTGCGGTCGTGGTGATCGGCGGAATGGGCTCCATTCCCGGCGCTCTTATTGGCTCGTTGATGGTGGGTATTCTGCGCGCCGTTGCTGTGCACCAGCTCCCCCAGTTTGAGCTCTTCGTGATCTTTGCGGTGATGGCGGTCGTTCTCATGATCCGGCCGGAGGGCCTGTTTGCCCCTGAGAAGCAGAGGACAATCTGATGCTCGCCATCTGTCTCAAGGACCAGACCATCCGCTGGGCGGGCCTTGGTTTCGCACTGCTGGGAATTCTCGGCTGGGCGCTGCCTGACTGGATACTGACCAATGTCATGTTCGGGCTCGCACGCGGACTGGCGGTGCTCGGGCTGATGATCCTCTGGCGCACCGGTCTGGTGTCCTTCGGCCATGCTCTCTATTTCGGCCTCGGCGCCTACATCGTCGCGCTGCTGGAGAAATATGCGGGCATCAACGATATTTTCCTCAAGCTGATCGCCGCCGTCATCGGCGCGGCCCTTGTCGGCTTCGTGCTTGGCTTCGTTCTGCGCAACTACAGGGCGATCTTCTTTGCCATGCTGTCCCTGGCCTTCTCCATGGTTCTGTACGGCATCCTGGTGAAGATGGAAGTACTGGGGTCCACCGACGGCTTCTCCGTCACCCAGAACACGATCTTCGGCCATTTGCCCGACGGCAAGTACCCCCTGTTCTGCGTCATCGTCGTCTGCTGCATTCTGGCATTGGTGGGAGCCCAGCTGTACCTGAAGTCAGCCCTCGGCTTCCTCACCACCGCGATCCGGGACAATGAACTGCGGGTGGAGTATCTCGGCTACTCCGTCGCCAAGGCCATTCACATCAAGTACCTGATCTCGGCGGGACTGGCCGGGGCCGCCGGCGGCGCAATGGCCATGGCGCTCGGCCAGGTCGATCCGGACTCCATGGTCAACTGGCCCGTCTCCGGCGAGCTCGTGTTCATCACCATCATGGCCGGTGCCGGCAATGTCGTAGCGCCCTTCCTCGGCGCCATCCTGTTCGAGTTCATCCGCACCTACGCCTTCGAGCTCGCCCCCCAGGCCTGGCAGCTGATCGTGGGCGGTACGCTGCTCGCCATCATCTTCTTCCTGCCCGGCGGCATCTGGTCACTGATCCAGAAACCCTTCGCCAAGGAGGGTGCCGGGAATGGCTGAAACGCCCATATTGCGCACGCGCGATCTCAACAAGTCTTTCTCCGGGATCGTCGCGGCCAACAACATTTCGGTAGATGTGGCCGAAGGCGAAATCGTCGGCATCATCGGCGCCAACGGGGCCGGTAAGACCGTGTTCGTCAACATGATCACCGGATACCTGAAACCCACGAGCGGGACGATCGAATACAACGGCAAGGATATCACGGGCATCGAGCCCCGCGATGCCACCCATGTCGGGGTCTGCCGTTCGTTTCAGGTGAGCCAGGTCTTCATGACCATGACCGTCCGGGAAAATCTGCTGATCGCGCTGGCCATCGCCCGCGAGAGCGGAACGGCCATGTTGCAGGCCATCGACAACCCGGAACTCAAGGCCGACTGCGACGCTCTCATGGAGGCCTACAAGATCGCCGAGCATGCGGAGAGCACCGTCGGCACCTTGTCGCAGGGCGTCCGCAAGCTGCTGGATATCGCCATGGCCGTCGTATCCCATCCGAAGGTGCTGCTACTCGACGAGCCGACATCGGGCGTCTCGGTGGAGGAAAAATTCGGCATCATGGACATCGTCATGGCCGCCCTGAAGGAAAAAGGCACATCTGTACTCTTTGTCGAGCACGACATGGAGATCGTCGAGCGCTATGTCGACCGTGTCCTGGCGTTCTACCAGGGGGAAGTGATTTGCGACGCCCCGCCTGCCGAAGCGTTGATGGACGCCAAGGTCATCGAGTTCGTGACGGGCGCACCGCCGGAGGCCGCCAATGCTTGAGGTACGCGGGCTGAACGTTAACATCGGCGCAATCCCGATCCTGCGCGATGCGGCGCTGGACCTCAAAGATGGTGAGATCGTCGGCCTGATCGGCCGCAATGGTGCAGGCAAAACGACCTTCCTGCGCGCGTTGATGGGTCTGATCGCCCACAAGTCCGGCGAAATCTCTTTTGACTCCAGTCTGCTGACCTCTCTGCCGGCCCAAAAGCGCGCCCATCTCGGCATTGGCTACATGCCTGAAGACCGCAAGCTCGTGCCGAGTTTGACGGCAGAGGAAAACATCAAGACCCCGGTCTGGTCCATGGATCTTGAAGGCTGGGAAGAGCGGCTCGACTGGATCTACAAGCTGGTCCCGGAAGCCGGGCAGTTCCGCGACCGGCCCTCGAACAGCCTATCCGGCGGCCAGCAGAAGCTCGTGGCGCTGGCGCGCGCCCTCATGGTCGGCCGGAAGCTCCTGTTGCTGGACGAACCGTCCGAAGGCATCGCACCGGCCCTGGCCATGCGCATGAACGCCATCCTGAAGGACCTCAAAGCGGAAGGCGTTTCCATCCTCATCGCCGAGTCCAACGTTCACCACGTCTCCGGCCTGATTGATCGCATGTTCGCCATTGAGCGAGGCTCCGTAGAAGAGCAGGATCCAGCCACCGCCGGTCACTAGGCGAACGCGCCAATGAAGCCGCCTCCCTTCTCATATGCCGTTGCGGAGAGTGTGGAGCATGCGATCAGTCTGCTGGCTGATGCGGACGGCGAAGGCAAGCTCATCGCCGGCGGGCAAAGCCTGATGCCCATGCTGAACTTCCGGCTGCTCGAGCCGGAACTTCTGATCGATATCGGTCGCGTTCCGGAGCTGGACACGGTTTCGGAAGCGAATGGCGGACTGAGCATCGGTGCGCTCACGAGACACGCGACACTCGAGCACTCGCCCCTGGTGAAAGCGTACTTTCCCGTTCTCAGTTTCGCCATGACTCACGTTGCGCACCTGGCCGTGCGCAACCGCGGGACGATCGGCGGCAGCCTATCCCACTCGGACCCGGCAGCCGAACTGCCGATGATGGCCATGCTGCTGGACGCCGAGATTTCCATATCGGGTCCGCAGCAGCAACGCGGCGTGGCGGCCCGCGACTTCTTTCTCGGCGCGCTAGACACGGATCTCGATGACACCGAAATGGTGACCGGCATCACCCTGCCGGCTCTGCCGTCCGGATCCGGCTGGGGATTTGAGGAGGTGTCGCGGCGGGCCGGAGACTTTGCGATTGCCGCCGCGGCGGCGGTTCTGAGGGTGGAAGACGGCGTTACGCGCGATGTGCGTCTCGCGGTGACCGGAGTTGACGAGACCCCGCTCCGTATGTCCAGGGCCGAGGCGTTTCTGAATGGCAAGGCACTGGATGAGGATGTCCTGAGCGCCGCGGCCTATCTCGTGCGCAGTGATGTCAATCCGAACACCGATCAGCAGGCTTCGTCGGACTACCGGCGCCATCTCGTCGGCGCCCTGGTCAAGCGGGTGCTGCGCTCAGCCTGGCTATGGGCGCTTGAGGGTGCACGATGAAGATCAGCGTGAAGGTCAACGGCCGGGACTATCAGCGGGAGGTGGAACCGCGCCTGCTGTTGTCCGACTTTCTGCGTGACGAGTTGAACATGACGGGAACTCATGTGGGCTGCGAACACGGGGTCTGCGGCGCCTGTACAGTCATGGTGGACGGCGACAGCATGCGGGCCTGTCTCTGCCTCGCCGTACAGATGGACGGGCGCGAGGTCACCACCGTGGAAGGGCTGGGGGCGCCGGACGATCTCAACCTGCTCCAGCGGAAGTTCCGGGAGCATCATGCTCTGCAATGCGGCTTCTGCACCCCTGGCATGCTGATGACGGCGACCGATCTGCTCGCCAAGAATGAGAACCTCACCGACGAAGAGCTGCGGGACGGATTGTCGGGCAACCTTTGCCGCTGCACCGGTTATGAACACATCGTGCAAGCCGTTCGCGCGGCCTTTGCAGCCAGAGGCGGTGCGGGCAAATGAGGATGCATGTGCTGTCCGGGGGCCGGTTCGAGATGAGCAGGCACATCTTTCTGCCGGATGCCGGCCGCGATGCACGGATCGAGATCCCCGTGTCCTGCTTCCTCATTCGCCACCCCCAGGGCAACGTGCTGTTCGACACCGGATGTCATCCGGACGTGGCCAGGGACCCGGAGGCAAGATGGGGTGAACTGTCGAGATTCATGGTCCCGCTGCACGGGCCGGACGAGCATGTCCTCAATGGCCTGGCTGGTCTTGGGCTTGGGCCCGACGACATCGACGTGGTGATCAATTCCCACCTTCATTGCGACCATTGCGGCTGCAATGAGTTCTTTGCGCGCGCGACCTTCATCGCGCACCAGGCAGAACTGGAAGCAGCAGCCGTCTCCACCAGCGACCGCAACGGCTATTTCCGGAAAGACTGGGACCATCCTGCCTATGACGCGCTAACGGGTCAGCGGGATCTCTTCGATGACGACCGCGTCGTGCTGATCCCATTACCGGGGCACACGCCGGGTTCTACCGGCGCTCTGATTGGCCTCGACCGGGACGGCGAGTTTCTACTCGCATCGGATGCGATCAGCGTGCGCGAGAGTTTCGACCGGGACATCGCACCAAAGAACACCTGGCAGGCGGAACCATTGCTCGCATCCTATGCCGAGGCACGGAAGATCGAATCATATCTTTGCAAAAGAACGAAAAAACTGTATAGATAAAGGCTTAATTTTAAAATTTTTATGAGGTATGTACAATGAACCCTGCGTATGCGCAAGCGGCGGCAGCTGGAGAACCAAGTTT
>JBCCEL010000191.1:0-11369 GCA_039030315.1 Pseudomonadota bacterium | reverse complement strand
CGCCTCTGCGACCGTGCCCGGACGATGGTATTCAAAGTTTGCAGGTATCATGTTCTCTCCTGGCCATTGAGTAACATTGGCCAAGTCATACCCACGGCTCGAGCGACCAGCAGCTCACGAAACGCGAGCGAGCGTCCAAATTCACGAAATGCGGTATGGCTGCACGAAATGCAGAGGGGCCCTCAGCCGGCAAAGCCCAGGGCCCGGCGCACATCGCGCACGCGGGCGCGGCTGACCGGGATCTGCGAACTGGCTTCATCGTCCAGGAGACAGGCCGCCTTGTCCCCGACCTTCTGGATGCCGGAGACATGGGCCATGTTCACCAGGTGGGAGCGGTGTGTCTTGAGGAAATTCGGATTGTCCAGCCGGCTCTCGATTACCGAGATGGAGAGCGGGCAGAAATACTCGCCCGATCCGTCAAACAGCCGGGTGTAGTGCCCCTCCGCCCTGATCGCCCGGATGTCGTCGACCGGCAGGAAGTGAGTGGCGTTGTTGCTTTCATAGGGCAGTTTGCGCAAGGGTTCCAAAGCCTCACCGTCAGAGGCTTCCAGATCAGCGGCTTCGGCGTCTTCCGTGGTCTCGGCCGCGTCGCCGGGGATCGCCGTCAGCAGGAAGAATCCGCAGATCAGGAACGCGGCGACCGCCACCAGCAGCGCCATCACCCCAGAGGACAGGATCGGCTCGGGCAGCACCACCAGTTCGGCGGACGGAGAGAACCGGGTATAGATCATGCCGGTATAGTGCATGGCCGAGATGGAGAGCCCCTGCACCACCGCCCCGAGCGCGATGTCGCGCAGCGAGCGCTTCTTGTAGGCGAGCCACAGCGCGCCGATGGAGGCGAGAATGCCCACGGCCGAAGCGAGGAATATGCCGGCCGTGCTGTAGGACACCACGCAGTTGCCGCGGATGGCCGACATGCCGATATAGTGCATGAGCACGATGCCGAGCCCCATGGCGATACCGGCATAGACGATGCGCCGTTCGGTGCGCTCGCCGAAATGCAGCAGTCCCAGCCCGATCCCGGTGATCAGGATGGCCACGAGCGCGGAGCCCAGCGTTGCCAGTGCATCGTATTCGATCGCCACCGGCAGGCGGACCGCCAGCATGCCGATGAAATGCATGGACCAGATGCCGCCGCCCAGCGCGATCGCCGCCTTGGCGATCTGCGGCTTGCGCGCTGCCGGCGCCAGAACGCGCAGGCCGCTGGCAAGGCGCAGGCCCGTAAAGGACGCCAGAATGGCGACCACCACGGAGGCTCCGACAAGCACCCAATCATAGCTGACGACAAGCATGGGCGCGATTGAACTATCATCCGCAGTGCATTGCAACTTCGGCTTTTCGGGCAGGCTCCGGATTCCGTGATGCCACCGGCGTCAGCTCGCTCCACCGGAGGGCGGCGGCTTTGGGGAGGGCTCAGACGTTTTTTCCACCCTTGCCAAGGTCGCGGGAACAAATCTCTCCGAGAACCCGCCCACAAACGACCAAACAGCAAGCTTGGCGAAATCGGCATTGGGAATGGGACTAGAAATCTTCAAGCCGAGCAGTTTCAGATCGACCTTGTCGAAGTTTAGTTTCTTGAACGTCGGAAACAGATCGCCCTGCAACAATCCGCCTGCCATGACATAATAGAGGACCAGAGCACCAACCATTCCCGCGCCAAAACGCACCAGCAGCATTCTGGTCCGGAAAGCTGCGGTGATTTCGTAATAGTCTTGGCCGGCCGTCTTGGTCTGGAACGTGTTTAGCATGCTGAAAAGTGCGCCAAGCAAGCCGAAGGTCAACGCTGTGTATAGGCCGAAGAGCGGGCCGAAGAAGATGAGGTGCTTAATCAGCTGCCGCCCGCTGTCCCGCGCCGTAAACGGGCTCCAATCGGTTTCTAGCCACCAGTTTGCAACGCCGAACGCTATCCCGGTGCCGGACAGGAATATCCAGGGCAAGGCCGCTATAAAGAGGACCACGCCGCCATAGAACCACAAGCTTCTCGCCGCTTTGTTTCGCGCGGCTCTGTCTAGCCGCTGATTTGTATGGTGCCAGTCAATCTCGTCCAGAAGGTCAGAGAGTATCGCCCGCTTCCGTGCCAGACGTTTCTGGTTCTGCTTGTCTTTGTCAGGTTCCTTTCCACCAACGTTTGCCATCACGTTGTCCCAGGCTTTCTGATGGACGTCCAGCGTCGTAAGCTTTAAGTCCGCAGCCTGGGCCAGGCGCTTTTGGCCCTGGATATCGATATGTTCCGACGGCAGCGCCCCCACGATGAGACGCTCAACCCGGTAGATGTCCTCCCATGTTTCGAGATAATGGGACAACTCACTGTCGATCTCGGCAACGAGATCAGGATCAGTGTCACCAGGCACACTCGCACGAATGCTCTTCCACTGTGCCTGGAGGCTCGCGTTGTAGTATTTCTTCAGATCGACTTCATCGTCATCAGGATCAATTTTGTTTTCAGCGCCTGCCATAAATCCACTCCCCTGGAAACAAATACACCCCGCAAACCACACACTTCGATATTCAGCTAAATCAATATAGATTCCAAATATACTTTATCAGATAGAATAACGCAAACCGGACCCCGCCTACGCATGGAACAACGGGCGCAGTCAGTGATTTCCGCCGGCGCGGAAAAGTTTTGGCTTGCGCGTCAAGACGAGCTCGGGCACCTGATCACCTGAAACGATTGACCCCGGCATCGGCGCGCGTCCGGGGAGCAGGAGAAGATGCCGGATGAGGCTGGGCATTTTTCAGGCGGCGTGCGCGGGCCTGACGCCGGACCAGAGAGCACAGCGCCTCGGCGAAGTTGTATCGGGCCAGGCGCTGGATCTGGTGGTGTGCCCTGAGCTGTTCATGTCCGGCTACAATGTCGGCGATGACCTCAACCGCCTGGCCGAACCCGCCCGGGGGCCCTTCTTCGATCAGATTGCAAAGCTCGCGCAGCAGACCGGCACCGCCATTGTCTATGGCTATCCCGAGCAGGACGGGGAGGCTCTCTACAATTCAGCCGCCTGCGTGGACAGGGACGGCGCACTCACCGCCAACCACCGCAAGCGCGCCAATTCACCCGGCAGCTTCGAAGAGGATTACTTCACGCCCGGCAGCACGGCCACGGTGTTCTCCTGCGGCCCGGTCCAGGTCGCGGTCCTGATCTGCTACGAGGTCGAGTTTCCTGAATCGGTGCGCGCCGCGGCCCAGGCGGGAGCGGAACTGGTCATCGTCCCCACCGCTCTCGTGGAGCAATGGGACATTGTCGCCAGCCGCATCGTTCCTGCCCGCGCCTTCGAGAACGGCGTTTGGCTGGCCTATGCCAACCATGGCGGTCGGGAGAACGCCAGCACCTATCTCGGCGGCAGCCGGATCGTCGCGCCGGACGGGCGGGAGGCAGTTGTCGCCGGCTCTGGAGAACAGCTCATCGTGGCTGACATAGACATGGAGCGGGTGCGCGCGGCCCAGACACGCCTGCCCTACCTGCGCGACTGCCAGCACTTTTCGGCTCGGGCCTGACCAACAACGGAGACCAGACGTGCACGCAAACCCCTTTTCCGATGCCGAACTCGAAGCTCGGCTTGCCCGCGTCCGCGCGGCCATGCAGGAGCGCGAGGTGGATCTCGCCCTGCTGTCCTCGCCGGAGAACATCTTCTACCTGATCGGTCTCGATCACTGGGGTTACTTCGCGCCGCACGTGCTGATCGTTCCGGCCGAAGGGGACATGGTGCTGATAACCCGGCAGATGGAGCGCGTCTCCATCAGCAACATGGTGCGGAATGCGGAGTTTGTCGGTCACTCCGATTCCGAAACCGCCGCAGACCTGCTGGTGCGCCATCTGGCGGGAAGTTGCGCAGGCAAGAGCGTGGGTACGGAAGACTGGTGCGGCGGCTTCGCCCATGGCTTCGGCTCGGTCGTGAAGAACGGCCTGTCGCCCGCACGCTGGGTCGATATCTCCTGGATGGTGGACGATATCCGGCTCGTGAAATCCGCCGAGGAGCAGGCCTTCATGCGCCGTGCAGCGGCCGCCTCCGACGCCGGCACCCAGGCTGCCATCGCGGCAATCCACGACGGAGCCCGCGAGGCTGACGCTGCCGCCGAATGCCTCGCCGCCATGACCCGGGCCGGTGGCACTCCGCCCGGCTTCGGCCCGTTCCTGAGACCCGAGGCGCGCATGGCCGAAGAGCACACCTCCTGGGGCGAGGGCAGGTACGGCGCCGGCGAGCGGGTGTTCCTGGAGATCGCCGGCTGCGTGGCGCGCTACAACGCCCCCATGGGCCGCCTCGTCAACATCGGCTCGATCCCCGATGAGGATGCCGAAATGGCGGAGATCTCCAAATCCGCCTTCCAGGCGATCCTCGACGGGCTGAAGCCCGGCGTGAAAGCCAGGGACGTGTATGATAGCTGGCAGGCCGTGGTGGACGCTGCCGGCATGCCCCACTACCGGCGCCATCACTGCGGCTATCTCGTGGGCATCGGCTTCCCGCCGTCCTGGACCGGCGGCAACCGGGTCATCGGCCTGCGCCATGACTCTGACCTGGAAATCAGGGAAGGCATGACCTTCCACGCCATGTCCTGGTTCACCGAAACCGGCAGGGGCAACTACTTCGTCTCAAACACTGTCCTGCTTGGAGCAGACGGCGCCGAAGTGCTGACAACGACACCGATGGGCCCCTCGGTGGTGTGAAGCGAGGGCTGGTTTGTTTCAGAAGCTCGGGGCACGACCGGTCCGCGCAACCACATTTGCCGCCCTCGGGCCTGACCCGAGGGTCCAGGGCCGCAGGGCTCAGAGTGTGCTGCCCTGGGTCCTCGGCTCGGAGGCCGAGGACAGCAGGACGGCGTATCGCGACTGAAAGCCCGTTGCCAATTATCGCACTCAATACCTCACCCTGAGGAGGACCGCAGGTCCGTCTCGAAGGGTGTGCGGCACATTCCGTGTGCTCGGCACATGCTTCGAGACGCTGCTTCGCAGCTCCTCAGCATGAGGGTTTGAGGTGAACAGGCTGGATCGCATTACGCTTCAGAGCTCCCGCATAACCCAACAACCACCGGCGGCTCGTCTTCTCTACGGACAGCTATCCAGGCCGATGTTTTTGACCTCCGGTGCATGCCGATTGCCGAGCAAGCCGGCCGATCGGAATTGCCGCCCTCGGGCTTGACCCGAGGACGGCAAGACAGCGGTTTACCTCACCCTGAGGAGCGCCGAAGGCGCGTCTCGAAGGGTGTGCGGCACGTTACGTGTGCTCGGCACATGCTTCGAGACGCTGCTTCGCAGCTCCTCAGCATGAGGTCTTGAGGTCAACAGATTGGATCGCAAATCACTCCTAAACCCAGCTACGGCTTACCTTCGCTACGGACAGCTCTCCAGGCCGATGGTCTTGACCTCCGGTGCCATGCTGGTGCGGAAGGCGGTCAGGCGTTTTGAGTTGAGGGCGAGCAGGTTGCCGGCAAAATCATTCAGCATCACGGTGAGGCTGCGGCATTGCTTCAGGTTCGCCATGGCCCAGGGATAGGTCCTGTGGTCGAACATGCCCTTGGTGCCAAGCAGGATCGAACCGTTGACCGAATGGAGTGCTGCCAGAAGCTCGCCGGGCGCCGGCGGCACCTTGAAGATCTCCCACGACGCGGTGTCCTGCATCTGGAACACGGTGAACTGATCCGGCGCATTGACGCAATTGGGCAGCTGTGCGGTCATCGCGTTGATGACATTGCGCGGATTGAAGGTCGAATAGGCCGCCTTGGTATAGCTGTCGTGGTTGCCGGTGCCGAAATAGAAGATCAGCCGGGTCTTGTTTTCGTAGAGCGATTTGAACGTCCGGTTCCGGATATCGACATAGGAGTTCGTGTAAATCGCCTCATCCGGATTGCCGCCCGCCGCCTTCAGGAGCTTGCGCACGGTCTTGGTCGCGGAGGCGAGATCTGAGGACTTGCGGTAGATCGGCGTGAAGATCCCGGGCAGGATGCCGTCATCCTTCACGTTGACGATGACGATCTCGTGTCCGTTGCCGCCCGCCCGGAGGAACCGCACGACATCGCGCAGAAAGCTCTGGAAGTTGTAGCCCGGCACGAAGTTGTGGATGTGGTAGTAGCCAGGCATCGAAATGCCGCTCAGCGGCTCGGTGAACCTGGCCGGGCGATAGTCGAAATAACGCACCCCCGACCTGAGCGCCGTCTGGATGGAATCCTTCTGCGTCAGCGAGGTGTTCTGCATGAAGTTGAACACTTCCTTCTGGCCAAGCGCGATCAGCGGTTCGGTGATGCTGGTGATCGGTCCGCCCTCCAGCGCCATAAGAGACAGGAACGCCCAGAACTTGGCGTCCGTGTCGATCGGGGAAGCCAGCTTCCACATCCCTGCATCATGCGCCCCTGCGAGGGTCAGGGTGCCGACAACGTTGGCATCCCAGCGGCGCGGATTGCTGCGCCTGAGATCACCCATCCAGTGGGTGAGATTGCCGGTGAGATAGGCATAGGACTGGTGGCGCCCCTTGATGGGCGACCCGTCGTTTGTGCCAGCAGCATACATGCCGTAAGCGAATGTTGCATTGTCCGTGATGATGGACTTCTGAGTGTGGGAGCTGCCGTCCGACGGCCAGATATTGCCTATGACCCTGTGCGGGCTGCTGCCCGGATTGAAGCCGGTCATGGTGGCTACGCCGAGATCACCATTGACCTTCGCCACGGGCTCGGCCGAGAGGCCCCGGCTGACGGATGCAGTCGCCTTGATCTTGAACTTCGAATTCCAGTTATGCAGCTCGTGCGAGCAGCTTTTGCCGTACATCCGGCCAGGCTCGATGGTCTGGGTACGCTTCTTGTCGTCTTCCCACTTGAACTCGATCTTCATCTTGCTGTTCTGGGTGTAGCCATAGACCTGGACGCCCTTGCTCGCGGCCGCCGCAAGTCCCGGCACCAGGATCACCGCCGGCACAACCATTGCTGCCAACGCCTTCAAAATTCTTGCAATGGGAAAACACAGCATTTCAGCCCCCTTTTTCTGATTTTCCCAGAATTTAGACTGAATTCGCCGCAAATCTAGTCACAAATTGTTTCCCATCAACGGATTTAATTCATGTAAATCTGCTTTAAATTTAGACAAAATCCTGAGCGTTCCACTCTTGGGCACCCGCCTCCGCGGGTGCGACGGCCGGAACAAACAAACCCAGCGCGCAGCGGCAACTTCCCGGCACCCCCAATCTCAGTAAAAAATCCTCGTCACTCCCGCGCAGGCGGGAGTCCAGAACCGCTTGCCTCAAGCTAGGCAGTGTCCGCAAACGAGCCGATGGTCTTCAGGGCGCCGTCCAGGGCCTCGCCCTGCTCATCGGCAAGGGCCGACGTGATCAGTCGCTCGACCCAGTCGGCGGCATCTTCCCTGTCCGCGATGCTGCCCGCAGCGGCCATAACCTTGTCGAACTTGGACAGACCGCGCGCGTGGGTGTCGCTGTAACCCTTGATCAAGCGCCGGCAGTTCAGCATCTGCACCGCCAGCGGGTAATTGGTCCGGGCATGGCCAAGCGCCGCCTCGAGCCAGGCCTCCAGATGCACACTCTCCACCTCATGCCGCAGCAGCCGGCGGCGGAAGCGGCGCATGCCGGCAACCGCATAGAGCAGCAGAAATCCGCCCAGACCATTGCTGCGAACACGCCGGCCGCGATTCATGAACCGGTCGATCCGGGCATAGAGCCCGGGCCGCGCCTCGATGGCCCGCCCGAGGCCCACAGGCAGCATGCTGCACAGTTCCTTGGCGGAGGGGTGGAAGTATTCCGTGACCTTGAGCACAGATTGCTCACCCGCACCGCCCGCGCCCTCTACCTCCCGGAGCCGCCGGAACGCCGTCTTGATGTCGGCGACGCGGATCACGTCGTCATAGGCCATGGCATTGGCGATGTGCTTGGCTGCGGCAAGGGTAAGCTCAAACCCACGGTCCTCTCCCCCGACGGCCCTGTCCTGTCCGGCGACCGCATCCAGATGGTCAAGATACTCCGCCCCATAGTCTGCATCCTGGAATCCGACCACCTTCTCAAGTCCGCGGCGCGCCATGTCCTGGATACTGTCCGGCAGCCGGGCGATCCGTTCGGCCAGCACCTTCGGAAACTCGCGACGCGAAGCCGTTCCCGGTTGGGGAGGTTTGGCTGCTTTATCACCGTCACCATGGACGGTGGTAAACGCGGCGGCCCGGAAAGCGCGCATGCTTGCCTGCGCCCCCCGGCCCGAGGTCTCGATGATCTCCTCAAAGGCCTTCTGCGGAAACGGCAGGGTGCCCGACGCGGCCAGGGCGCCAAACAGGCTGGCCGAAATCACTGTCCCGTACCTGACGGCATATTGCTGCATGTCGAAGGCGACAACGGTTCTCGCCGAAGCATCCATTGCCTCGCGCACCGCATCCCGGTCTGCCAGGGCATCGCCGGGAACGATCTTCTCCGCCGTTGCATAGGCCCTGTGCGCCGAAGCGATCAGGGCGGTCCTGTCCGGTGTCACGAAGCCGCGCATGATCGCCCGGCCGGCCTCCATAAGTTCGGCCGCGATCAGGATGTCGACGTCTCCAGGCGTCGGCGCAAGAGAGAAAACCGGCTGCCGCTCGGCATTGGCCAGCATCTCGACATAGTAGATCGTGGCCCCCGTCCGCTGGGCGACACCCGCCACCGAGGTTGCCTGGACCGCGAAGCCGTTGCGCTCGGCAAGATCCACGATCCAACTGGTGAGCACACCGCCGCCCTGGCCGCCCACCGCGAGAACTGCGAGCTTGATCACCTGCTCCAGGCGCGGATCGGGCCGGCCATGGCCGCGGGCACTCTCAGCGGGCAGCGCGATGTTCATACGCTGCCCGCCGCGGCGCGGCGGGCCTCGCGCCGGTTCTGAAGCCAGCCGATGATGCCCTTCCGCCAGCGGTCGAGGCGCAGTTCGAAGGCCGACGGATTGTGAACCGTATCCACCCGGTAGAACGACGGGCACAGCGCCGCGGCATCGGCAACCTCTCCGCAGTTTCCGCAGCCCACGCAGGTCTCGTCGATATAGGCCACCGGATCATCCCGCAGCGGATCGTCGAGCTTCTTCACGGTGAGCGAGGGACAGCCGGACAGTCGCATGCAGGCATGATCGCCCGTGCATACATCCTCATCCACGCCGAAGCGGGGTTTGACGACACGCTCGCCGTCACCGATCGCCTTGGCCACAAGGGGACGCTCACGCCGCTGGCGGTTCAGCATGCATTCCGACGAGGCGACGATGACCTTTGGGCCCTTCTGTTTGGTCGTAAGGGCCTCGTGCAGGACGCTCTGCATGCGTCCGACATCATAGGTACGGTCGACCTGCCTGACCCAGTCGACGCCGACGCCCTTCACCGCCTCGGTGATCGGATGCTTGGTGGACTTCGACGGGTTCGAAGCCCGTGACGACAGGATATCCTGCCCGCCGGTGGCCGCCGAATAGTAGTTGTCCACGACGACCACGACCTCGTCGCTCTCGTTGAACACCGCGTTGCCGATGCTGGAGGCGAGGCCGTTGTGCCAGAACCCGCCATCGCCGATGATCGAGATCGGCCGGTTGCTCTCATCACCCTTGAAGGCCGTTCCCGAAGCCGGTCCCAGACCGTAGCCCATGGTGGTCCCGCCGATTTCGAACGGCGGCATAATCGAAAAGAGATGGCAGCCGATATCGGCCGAGACATGGCGCGGTCCCAGTTCCTTCTCCACCAGCTTCATGGCGGCAAAGATCGGCCGTTCCGGACAGCCGGTGCAGAACCCGGGCGGGCGCGGGGGCACCACCTCGGAGAGATCCGGCAGCGTGCTCCCGTTGGCGTCCCGGTTCGGCGAACGGATCTGGGCCGGCAGCAGGTTGGGGGCTTGCGTCTTCAGGAAGCCGGTGACCCCGTCCAGCATGACCTGGCCGGTGTACTCGCCGGCCATCGGAAAGACGTCCTTGCCGCAGAGATGAAGTTTCACCCCGGCCTTGTGCAGGATCGCCCCATAGGCCTGCTCGATGAAGTTCGGCTGCCCCTCCTCAACGACGAGCACCGCCTTCTTGTCCCTGCAGAACTCGAGAAACTCCTCGTCAATTAGCGGGTAAGTGACATTCAGTACATACAGCGGAACCTGCGTCTCTCCGTAGACATCCGCCAGCCCCAGGCGCTGCAGCGCGCGGACGACGCTGTTGTACATGCCGCCCTGAAGGACAATGCCGATCTCGCCATCATCAGGACCGAAGAATTCATTCAACTTCCGCTCCCGGATGAACTTCACCGCCGCGGGCCAGCGCTCCTCGACCTTTTCCTTTTCATGCGCAAACGCCGCCGGCGGCAGCGCGACCCTTGCGGTATCGCGGCGCGGGTTGTCGAGAGCATCCCTGGCCGTGAACTCCGGGCGCTGGTTGTCCCTGGCGATGAAGGAACCATGGACGTGACAGGAGCGGATCCGCACCTCAAGCAGCACCGGCGTTCTGGTCGCTTCGGAGAGTTCGAAACCATCTTCCACCGCCTTCACGATGGAAGGCAGATTGGGCCGGGGATCGAGCAGCCAGAGTTGCGATTTCATCGCGAATGCGTGGACGCGCTCCTGGATGATGGACGAGCCCTCGCCGTAATCCTCGCCGATGATGACCATGGCGCCGCCGGTCACCCCGCCGGAGGCCAGGTTGGAAAGCGCATCGGAGGCCACATTCGTCCCGACGACCGACTTGAACGTCACCGCGCCCCGGATCGGATAGTGCACCGACGCCGCCAGCATGGCTGCAGCCGCCGCCTCCGAAGCGTTCGCGCGGAACTGCACGTCGAGCTCGCCCAGAATATCCTGGGCATCGGCGAGCACGTCCATCAGGTGGGAGATCGGCGCGCCCTGATAGCCGCCGACATAACCGACCCCGCATTGCAGCAGCGCCTTGGTGATCGCCAGAATGCCTTCGCCCCGGAAGGTCTCGCCCTCTCCGATGCGCAACTGCTCGACTTCTTTTCTGAAAGACCGTTCAGCCAAACCTGAACTCCCTGGCACGTGCTTGAACGATATGCCACTCGATACGCTGGTTTGAGTCAAACGGTTATTGTCCGAATGCAGGGCAGTTCGCTAATCTCAGCAATCAAGCAGTGCAGACCGATTGCCCCGGCCATGATCGAGATCAAACCATTACAGCCCCTTTTTGCCTCCGAAATTACCGGCGTCCGTCCGGACCGCCTCCCTGAAGGCGAAGAGCTCCACCAGATCCTGGGCGCGTTCTCGGACCGGAGCGTGCTCGTGTTCCGGGGTATGGATATCTCCGATGAACAGCAGCTGGCGTTCAGCCGCCTGTTCGGCGAGCTGGAGCAGACCAAGGTGGGCACACCCGGCGCCGGCGGCAATCTCATTTTCCTGAAGAACTTCGATGACGAGGGCCGCATCAATCTACCGACCAGCTGGCAGATGGCTGGGGCG
>JBCCEL010000190.1:0-11377 GCA_039030315.1 Pseudomonadota bacterium | reverse complement strand
AGGCGGGCTACAGCTACACACTCAACTGGTGCATGGATGATCAGCCCGTCTGGTTGCGCACACGTTCAGGGCCGCTGCTGGCGGTACCATACCCACAAGAAGTCAAAGACAAACCCTCTGTCATCGCGCGCAAAGAAACGGGGGCAGGTTTCGGTGACCTGATCATCGACACATTTGACGAGATGTTGGAACAAGAAATCAATGGCCCAACGCTACCAACTTCCTGCGCTCTTGCAATAACAGCGCGCCATTCCACTTTCGCGCTTGTTTCAATGCTGTTTAGGGCCTCTGATCCAGGCTATGCTTCAGCAATGGATAGATCTAGTGCTCAAAGGGGTTTTTGGCGCACAGCGTCCGTCCCTGAGACCGCCGGCCTAGCAGAGAATTCAACTTGGACCACACAAGCGGTTAGACGAACACTGAGCCGTCAATGCTCGTGTGCCGCTGTTCCGCAAGGTTTCGTGGATTTCAAGCTATGATGAATGACCGCCTCCGGTCTTCGCATCGCACAATGGCGGAGCAGCGTGAATGGCCGTCTTGGGCCGTTTCGTCACTTCCCTGCGAGACAGTAGCGCCACCGATCAGACGATCACATGAAGGTATCTGTATGTCGCCTTTTGCCCCCGAGTTTGCGGGCGGCCGGCATCGGACCTGGCGCCGGCTGTTTTCCCGCCCAACGATTTGAGAACTCCCGAAAAGCGCCATTATCGCCCCTGCAAGGATGGCTTCCCGCAAGCCCGCAGCTGAGGGTAAACCTGCCGCGCTGGCCAAGCTCAGCAGGGGTATTGAGTACCACCAGCGGTCATGTGTCGGACCGTGGTGTCCGGTCCTCTGTTGGGGAATGCAGGGGCGGGGGGACCGATTGCAGATGTACGGCTGTTCAGCTGACCTGGGCACCGCCCATCGCCATGGGCATCGCAGGTCCAGCGTGCACTGGGCGACTCAATCCGCGGTGACGCACAGATTGGCGGCGTGTTCCGCGAGAAGACCGAAACGCACTCCTGCAATCCCGGGGGAAAGCGGGTCCGTGAACCGGTCGACCTTCATTCCGATCTCGTGCCAGTCGTCCTCGGTGAGAGCTTCAAGAGCGGCAGGGAAAAACAGCGCCTCCTCTGCGTCCATGTGTTTGCGCTCGCCATCAACAAAATCTCGCGCCAATCCAACGAAGGTCTCGCGCGGAATCTCGGCCTCCAACATGACATTGACCACGGCACGGGTAAATCTATGCAGCCGGTCCGATCCTCGTTCGTGTTGGTCCTCCAGATCTCCGAATCTCCCAGCAGCCGCCGGGTTGCGCAACTTGAGCTTCCGGTAGACCATATCTTCCTTCGGATGATGAAAAAGATCGGGGAAGGTCAGGAAGTAATCGATCACTTCCTTGATGAGATCGTAATCAGGTCTTTCTCCGTTTTCGAACATATGAATCTGCGCCTCAAGCAGATCGAGTAGCCAGCGCATTGTTTTGTGCTCATTTCGAATGTCGTCAATGGCATTGGCCATCACACTGCTCCGAACACGGTCCAGACTGCAATTTGCCTAACGGTAGTCAAGCCGCATTGATCTGAATCAAGGGAGCCGGACACAAACGATCCCATTGTTGCAACCATTCAAGGTGCCGAACGAGGCTTCGGGAAGGGTGGACTGCAATGCAAAATCTGGAACACGTCACCAGCGGACAGAGGAACCGCATCCTGGGAATGAGCACGCTGGCGTTCACCGTGTGCTTTGCGGTCTGGACGATCTTCGCGATCATCGGGGTGAAGATCAAGCAGGACCTCGGGCTCACCGACACCCAGTTCGGGTTGCTGGCCGGCACGCCAATACTCACCGGTTCGCTCAGCCGCATCTTCCTCGGCATCTGGACCGACCAGTACGGCGGACGCATCGTCTATGTGCTGACAATGCTGGCGGCAGCGCTTGCCACCTTCCTCTTGTCGTACGCCAACAGCTACGAACTGATGCTTCTGGCCGCCCTGGGCGTCGGGCTGGCTGGCGGGTCATTCGCGGTTGGCATTGCCTATGTCTCCAAGTGGTACGACAAGGCCAGGCAAGGCACGGCCCTCGGTATCTTCGGGGCCGGCAACGTCGGGGCGGCAGTCACCAAGTTCGTCGCGCCCTTCGTCATGGTGGCATATGGCTGGACCACGGTTGCGCAGGTCTGGGCCGCCGTCCTGGTGGTCATGGCCGTTGTTTTCTGGGTGACCACGGACGACGACCCGGACCTGAAGGCACGGCGCGCAAAGGGCATCAAGCCGCGCAGCACGCTGCTCGAGCTTGAGCCGCTCAAGAACCTGCAGGTCTGGCGCTTCTCGCTCTACTACTTCTTCGTCTTCGGGGCGTTCGTGGCACTGGCACTCTGGCTGCCGCGTTACCTCGTCGGCGTCTATGAACTCGACATCAAGACCGCAGGCATGCTGGCCGCGTTCTACTCGGTCCCAGCTTCGATATTCCGGGCCTATGGCGGCCACCTGTCGGACAAGTACGGCGCACGGACAGTGATGTACCTGACGTTTGGCGTGTCGGTTATCGCTACATTCATGCTGTCCTATCCGGAGACGGATTACATCATCCACGGGATCCGGGGACCGGTAACCTTCTCCACCAGCATGGGCCTCATCCCGTTCGTCGTGCTGATCTTTGTTCTCGGCTTCTTCATGTCGCTGGGCAAGGCGGCCGTCTACAAGCACATCCCCGTCTACTACCCCGATCACGTCGGCTCGGTCGGCGGACTTGTGGGCATGATCGGCGGCCTCGGCGGCTTTATCCTGCCGATCATGTTCGGCGTCATGCTCGACCTGACGGGCGTGTGGACCAGTTGCTTCATGCTGCTGTTCGCCATCGTTGCGGTTTCACTGGCCTGGATGCACTTCGCCGTCCGCCACATGGAACGGGCAGCTCTCCCTGAAGAACTTGGATCGCTGCCCGAGCTTCCGGAGATGCAGGAAATCCACGGAACGGAGCAGAAAGGGGCTTTGAGCGGAGTCATTGAGGACTGGCGGCCGGACGACGAGACATTCTGGGAAACCGAAGGCCAGCGGATCGCGCGGCGCAATCTCTGGATCTCGATCCCGTGTCTGTTGCTCGCCTTCTCGGTCTGGCTGGTGTGGAGTGTCGTTGTCGCCAAGCTTCCGAGCATCGGCTTCAACTACTCGACCGACCAGCTGTTCTGGCTAGCCGCCTTGCCCGGACTGTCGGGCGCCACGCTCAGGATCTTTTATTCCTTCATGGTGCCGATCTTCGGCGGCAGGCTGTGGACCACACTGACCACGGCGTCCCTGCTCATCCCGGCGTTCGGCATCGGCTATGCAGTTCAGAATCCTGAAACGCCGTACCTGATCTTCCTGGTGCTGGCGCTGCTGTGCGGCCTGGGCGGCGGTAACTTTGCGTCTTCCATGGCCAATATCAGCTTCTTCTTCCCCAAGAAGGAGAAGGGCAACGCACTCGCCCTGAACGCAGGGCTTGGGAATGCCGGGGTCAGCGTTATGCAGTTTCTCGTGCCGATCGTCGTGACCGCCGGGGTATTCGGCGCCATTGGCGGCGATGCACAGGTCACGAAGGACGGCTCGGAACTCTGGTTGCAGAACGCGGGCTTCGTCTGGGTGCCGTTCCTGATCGTGTCCACGCTGGCGGCCTGGTTCGGCATGAACGACATCGCTTCGGCCAAAGCATCGTTCAAGGATCAGTCGGTCATCTTCTCGCGGACGCATAACTGGATCATGTGCTGGCTCTACACCGGTACGTTCGGTTCATTCATCGGCTATTCGGCAGGATTCCCACTTCTGGCCAAGACACAGTTTCCGGAAGTGGATTCACTGAAATTCGTCTTCCTCGGACCGCTGGTCGGTGCGCTGTCGCGTGCGGCGACAGGCTGGGTATCTGACAGGTATGGCGGCGGCCGGGTCACCTTCTGGACCTTCCTGCTGATGATCGCGGCGGTTGGTGGTGTGCTGTACTTCCTCGGCATCAAGGACCAGCCGGGTGCGTTCTGGGGCTTCTTCGCAATGTTCATGATCCTGTTCTTCGCAACGGGTATCGGGAATGCCTCGACCTTCCAGATGATCCCCGTGATCATGCGCTCGGAAGTCGGCCGCCTCATGCCGCAACTGGCAGGAGCGGACCGGGTCAGGCAGGCGGACAAGGAAGCGGCCGCGATCATTGGCTTCACCTCCGCCATTGCCGCCTACGGCGCCTTCTTCATCCCGAAGTCCTACGGCTCGTCGATCGCGGCCACGGGCGGTCCGGAAGCGGCGCTCTGGGGCTTCCTGATCTTCTACCTCACCTGCGCAGCGCTCACCTGGTTCGTCTACACCCGCCGCGGCGGCCTGCTGCACGATATCGAGCGTGGGGGAACTGAGCCGGCAAAGGCCAGCGTGGCCCCAACCACAGCGGAGGCTGCACAATGAGCCATCTCCTCGATCGCCTGAATTTCTTCAAGAAATCGACTGTCGGCACGTTCTCTGACGGCCATGGCGCCACCACGACGGAGAACCGGGATTGGGAAGAGTCGTATCGCAAGCGCTGGCAGCACGACAAGGTCGTCCGTTCCACTCACGGCGCCAACTGCACCGGTTCGTGTTCATGGAAGATCTACGTCAAGGGCGGCATCGTTACCTGGGAGACCCAGCAGACCGACTATCCGCGCACACGGCCTGACCTGCCCAATCATGAACCGCGCGGCTGCTCGCGCGGGGCGAGCTACAGCTGGTATCTCTATTCCGGCAACCGGGTGAAATACCCGCTGGTGCGCTCGCGCCTGATCAGGTTGTGGCGTGCCGCCCGTGCGACCATGACTCCGGTCGCAGCCTGGAAATCCATCGTGGAGGATCCGGACAAACGCAAGTCTTACACCTCCAAACGCGGGCATGGCGGTTTTGTGCGCGGCGACTGGGAGGAAGTGAACGAACTCATTGCCGCGGCCAATGCGTACACGGCGAAGACGTACGGGCCGGACCGGGTGTTCGGTTTCTCACCGATCCCGGCCATGTCCATGGTCTCCTATGCAGCCGGCTCGCGCTACCTCTCATTGCTCGGCGGGGTCTGCATGTCGTTCTACGACTGGTACTGCGACCTGCCGCCGTCCAGCCCGCAGACCTGGGGCGAGCAGACGGACGTGCCGGAGAGTGCCGACTGGTACAATTCCGGATTCCTGATCCTCTGGGGGTCGAACGTGCCCCAGACCCGCACGCCGGATGCGCATTTCTTCACCGAGGCCCGCTACAAGGGCGCCAAGTCCGTGGTGGTCTGCCCGGACTACTCGGAAGCCTCAAAGTTCGCTGACCTGTGGCTCGATGTGAAGCAGGGCACCGATGCGGCCCTCGCCATGGCGATGGGACACGTCATCCTGAGGGAGTTCCATCTGGATCGGCAGGCAAAGTACTTCGAGGACTACTGCCGCAAATACACCGACATGCCAATGCTCGTACGGCTGGTGAAGAAGGACGGACAGTATGTACCTGACCGCCTTCTCCGGGCCAGCGACGTCAGGGGCGCTCTCGGTGAGAAGAACAATCCGGAATGGAAGACGATCGCGATCGACGCCGGGAGCGGCAAGCCGGTCGTGCCGGCCGGTTCCGTCGGTTTCCGCTGGGGTGAAAGCGGCAAGTGGAACCTTGAGGAGAAGGACGCCAGGGGCAAGGATGTCGCCCTGAAAATGTCGCTCATCGACGACGGGGAAATCGCCGAGGTCGGGTTCCCCTATTTCGGCAACATCGAGCACGATCACTTCGAGGGCACCGATCATCCGAGCGTGCTTTTGCGCAACGTCCCGGTGCGCAAGATGAGGCTGAAGGGCGGCGATGCGCTCGTTGCCACCGTCTTCGATCTCTTCGTTGCAAACTACGGCCTCGACCGTGGCCTCGGCGGAGATCACGTCGCCACATCCTATGACGAGATGGTGCCGTACACGCCCGCATGGGCGGAGAAGATCACCGGCATCAGCCGCGACAAGATCGAAACCGTCGCCCGCGAGTTTGCCCGTAATGCGGAGAAGACCAATGGGCGCTCCATGGTGATCATCGGGGCGGCAATGAACCATTGGTACCACATGGACATGAACTACCGCGGCGTCATCAACATGCTTGTGATGTGCGGTTGTGTGGGTCAGTCCGGCGGCGGCTGGTCGCACTATGTCGGCCAGGAAAAACTGCGGCCCCAGACCGGCTGGCTGCCGCTTGCCTTCGCGCTCGACTGGAACCGCCCGCCCCGGCACATGAACTCCACCTCCATGTGGTACGCCCACACCGACCAGTGGCGCTACGAGACACTGGATGTGAAGGAAATCGTCTCGCCCACCGCGCCTGAAGGCCCGTGGGACGGCGCGCTGATCGACTACAACGTGCGGGCCGAGCGCATGGGCTGGCTGCCGTCCGCGCCGCAATTGCAGACCAATCCGCTGGAAGTTGCCAAGCTGGCGGAGAAGTTCGGCACGGATCCGGGCGAGTTCGTCGCCAATTCGCTCAAGTCCGGAAACCTGCGCATGTCGTGCGAGGACCCGGACAATCCAGCCAACTGGCCGCGCAACCTCTTCGTCTGGCGCTCAAACCTGCTGGGGTCTTCCAGCAAGGGGCATGAGTACTTCCTCAAACACCTGCTTGGGACGTCCCACGGCGTCATGGGCAAGGATCTGGGCGAGATGGGCCGTCAGAAGCCCCAGGAGGTGGAATGGCATGATGATGCGCCGGAAGGGAAACTCGATCTTCTGGTGACCCTCGATTTCCGCATGTCGACGACCTGCGTCTATTCCGACATCGTTCTGCCGACGGCCACCTGGTACGAGAAGAACGATCTCAACACCTCCGACATGCATCCCTTCATCCACCCCCTGACCGGGGCCGTGGACCCGGCCTGGGACTGCCGCAGTGACTGGGACATCTACAAGGGCATCGCGAAGAAGTTCTCCGAAGTCGCCCCGGAAGTTTTGGGCATTGAGAAGGATGTGGTGCTTGTCCCGATCCTGCACGACACGCCGGGTGAGATTGCCCAAGCGGTCGATGTGAAGGAATGGAAGTCCGGCGACATTGATCCGATACCGGGCAAGACCATGCCCAATGTGGCGGTGGTTGAGCGGGACTACCCCAATCTCTACCGGCGCTTCACTGCCCTCGGACCTCTGATGGACAAGCTCGGAAACGGCGGTAAGGGCGTCGCCTGGAACACGAGCCATGAGATTGAGGCGCTTAAGGCCCTCAACGGCGAGGTGAAAGAGGAAGGCCCGACCAGGGGAATGGCGCGCATCGACAGCGATATCGATGCGACCGAAGTGATCCTCATGCTCGCACCGGAGACCAATGGTGAGGTTGCAGTTAAAGCCTGGGAAGCATTGTCGAAAAATACTGGCCGCGATCACGGCCACCTTGCGCTGCCCAAGGAGGACGAAAAGATCCGCTTCCGGGACGTGGTCGCCCAGCCGCGCAAGATCATCTCATCGCCGATCTGGTCGGGGTTGGAGTCGGAAAAGGTCTGCTACAATGCCGGCTACACCAACGTCCATGAACTGATCCCCTGGCGCACCCTGACCGGGCGCCAGCAACTCTATCAGGATCACTTGTGGATGCGCGCCTTCGGCGAGGGCTTCTGCGTCTACCGCCCGCCCATCGACACCAAGTCGGTGGAGCCGGTGATCCGCGAAAAGGACAACGGTCAGCCGCAGATCGTCCTCAACTTCATCACACCGCATCAGAAATGGGGCATCCATTCCACCTATACCGACAACCTTCTGATGCTGACCCTTAACCGGGGCGGTCCGGTCATCTGGCTCTCGGAAATTGATGCCGCCAAGGCCGGTATCGAGGACAATGACTGGGTGGAGGCCTACAACACAAACGGCGCACTCACGGCCCGCGCGGTCGTCTCCCAGCGCATGAAGACGGGCACTGTCTTCATGTACCACGCCCAGGAGAAGATCGTGAATACGCCCGGCGCGGAGACCACGCGTCAGCGCGGCGGCATCCACAACTCCGTCACCCGGGCGATCACCAAGCCGACCCACATGATCGGCGGCTACGCCCAGCAATCCTACGGCTTCAACTACTACGGCACGGTGGGCTCCAACCGGGACGAGTTCGTTATCGTCCGCAAGATGGTGGATGTCGACTGGCTCGAACGCCCGGCACCTGACTTCAAGGAGGCAGCCGAATGAAAGTACGCGCGCAAATCGGAATGGTGCTGAACCTCGACAAGTGCATCGGCTGTCACACCTGTTCGGTCACCTGCAAGAACGTCTGGACCAACCGCGAGGGCATGGAATACGCCTGGTTCAACAATGTCGAGACCAAGCCCGGCATCGGTTACCCGAAGGAGTGGGAGAACCAGGATAAATGGAACGGCGGCTGGACCCGCACCCGCGGCGGCAAGCTGCATCCGAAGATGGGCAGCAAGTGGCGCATCCTGGCCAAGATCTTCGCCAATCCGGATCTTCCGGAGATCGACGACTACTACGAGCCCTTCACCTTCGACTACGAGCATCTGCAGAAGGCGCCGGAGCTTGAGGCCTCGCCGACGGCGAGGCCCCGCTCGCTCATCACCGGCGAGCGCATGGAGAAAATCAACTGGGGGCCGAACTGGGAGGAAATCCTCGGCGGCGAGTTCGCCAAACGCTCCAAGGACGTGAATTTCGAGGGTGTCCAAAAGGACATTTACGCCCAGTTCGAAAACACCTTCATGATGTACCTGCCGCGCCTGTGCGAGCACTGCCTCAACCCCACCTGCGTCGCAGCCTGCCCATCCGGCGCCATCTACAAGCGCGAAGAGGACGGCATCGTCCTCATCGATCAGGAGAAGTGTCGCGGCTGGCGCATGTGCGTCTCCGGCTGTCCCTACAAGAAGATCTATTACAACTGGTCGTCGGGAAAGTCGGAAAAGTGCATCTTCTGCTACCCGCGCGTCGAGGCCGGTCAGCCGACCGTGTGTTCCGAAACCTGTGTCGGCCGCATCCGCTATCTCGGTGTCATGCTCTATGACGCTGACCGCATCTCCGAAGCTGCCGCAGCGCCGGACGACCAGCGGCTCTACGAGGCACAGTGCAACATCTTCCTTGATCCCGAAGACCCGGAGATCATCGAACAGGCACGGCGCGACGGCGTTCCCGAAGCCTGGCTCGAGGCCGCGCGCAAGTCGCCGGTCTACAAGATGGCGATGGAGTGGCAGGTGGCGTTCCCGCTCCATCCGGAGTACCGCACCCTGCCCATGGTCTGGTACGTACCGCCGCTTTCGCCCATCCAGAGCGCGGCGGAGGCCGGCAAGATTGGTGTCGACGGCGATATGCCCGATGTCCAATCCCTGCGCATCCCCGTCCGCTACCTCGCCAACCTGCTCACCGCCGGCAATGAGGCTCCCGTCGTCCGCGGCCTTGAACGCATGCTCGCCATGCGCGCCTACATGCGCTCGATCAGCGTCGACGGCGTCAAGAACGAGAAGATTGCCGCACAGGCAGGCCTCACCGGCCTGCAGATCGAGGACATGTACCACACCATGGCGATCGCCAATTTCGAGGACCGGTTCGTGATCCCCACCACGCACCGTGAACTCGGCGAGGATGCCTACGACCTCCGCGGCTCCTGCGGTTTCAGCTTCGGCAATGGCTGTTCGGGCGGTTCGTCGAAATCGAATCTCTTTGCAAGCCCCCGCAAGAAAACGATCAGGACACCGACGGAGTTCATGTCATGAACCGGACCCTGAAAATCCTCTCGCTGTTGTTGACCTACCCCACGCAGGAGCTGAAGGAAGCGGCCCGGAATTTTCCTGAGATGCTGGAGGAGGAAGGCCACTTGGATCCTCGCCGGCTCAGATCGCTTGGCCGCCTGATTTCCGAGCTGTCCCGGCGGGATCTCTATGACAGCCAGGAACGCTATGTCCTGCTGTTCGACCGTTCGCGCACCCTGTCCCTCAACCTGTTCGAGCACATCCACGGGGAAAGCCGCGACCGCGGCCAGGCCATGGTCGATCTCCGAGCCCTTTATACCCAACATGGCCTGGATCTGTCCGCACGCGAGTTGCCGGATTTCCTGCCCCTGTTCCTTGAATTCCTGTCTACGCGCCCGGGAAACGAGGCAGGCGAGCTGCTGGCCGACACCATTCACATCATCACGGCGATCAAGCAGCGTCTGCGCAAGCGGCAAAGCAGCTATGCGGCCGTGTTCTGGGCTCTTGAGGCGCTGTCGCTCGCGGCCGCGGACAAGGCGGACGTTCGCGCCATCCTGCAGGAGCCGGATGACGATCCCAACGATTTCGAAGCCCTGGACAAGGTCTGGGAGGAGGAGGCGGTCACGTTCGGGCCGGGGCCGAGCGCGGCCGCCTGTGGGCCGGACCGGATTGCCGCCCAGCTTCGTGCCGACTTGCGCCGCCCGCCGGCGGCCGGAACATAAAAGGGGAGGCCTGATCCATGGCTGGATATCTTCACACGATCCTGTTCGGTTTCTATCCCTACATCGCCCTGGCAGTGCTCGTTGTCGGCTCGATCATCCGCTACGACCGTGAGCCCTACACCTGGCGTTCAGGCTCAAGCCAGCTGCTGCGGCGCAAGCAGCTGATCATGGGGTCCGTACTGTTCCATCTGGGCGTACTCGTGGTGTTCTTCGGACACCTCGTCGGGCTGCTGACGCCAATCTGGATTTTCGACGCCATCGGCATCGGCCATGGCTTCAAGCAGCTCATGGCCATGATTGTCGGCGGCGTCGCCGGCCTGCTGGCGTTTGCCGGCGCGAGCCTGCTGCTGCACCGCCGGCTGTTCGACGCCCGCGTTCGGGCGGCCTCCACGTTTGCCGACACTGCCGTGATCTTGCTGCTCTGGTTACAGCTCGCCCTCGGCCTGATGACGATCCCCATCTCGGCGGGCCATCTGGACGGCGAGGAAATGATCCGCTTCATGAACTGGGCGCAAGGCATCTTCACCTTCGACACCAATGCCGCCGGCTACATCGCGGACACTCATCCGATCTTCAAGCTGCATCTCTTCCTCGGGCTCACGATCTTCGTCGTGTTCCCCTTCACGCGGCTGGTGCACATGCTGAGCGCACCTGTCCGCTACATATGGCGGCCCGGTTACCAGGTGGTCCGCAGCCGCCAGCCTGCGGAGTAGGACCATGCAGACCATCCTCGTAAACGGCCAGGTCCGGCAAACGGGCCACGCCCCGGAAGGTTTTCCGCACGTCAGCGTCAACGGCGTGACGATCCCGGAGGCAAGCATCCTGCGCGAGGCCCAGAACCATCCAGCGGCCTCCCCGGGCGAAGCCCTTGCCGCAGCGGCCCGCGCGCTGGTCGTACGCGAATTGTTGCTCCAGGAGGCACGCTCACAGATCCGATGCCCACGAACGGCCCAGCCGGACAGAGACGTTGGAGAAACCGGGGACGAAGCGCTCATCGGCAGGCTTCTGGAGGGCGT
>JBCCEL010000189.1:0-11435 GCA_039030315.1 Pseudomonadota bacterium | reverse complement strand
GCCTGCTCTGGTGGATACCGGCGGATACGGAAACCGGTGTGCTGGTCGAGGACCGCTACTCGATCGAGGTCGGCGATGCGATGGCGCCGACCATGGTTGCGGTCGGGATTCTGATCGTCAGCCTGGCGCTGATCGCCGGGGCCTGGCTAGGGCGCACGAAGCCGCCGGCCGATGAGCAGGAGCAGCTGATCGGCATCTCGCCCGACAATTTCAAGAGCGTGCTCTGGATGGTCCTGCTCCTGGCCGGCAGTCTCGTGTTCATGCGCTGGGGCGGCCCGGCGGTCCTGGCTGTGCTCCGCAGTCTCGGAGCGGATCTGCCTGAATACCGCCTCCTGAGCGCGACCGTGCCCTACAAGTATATCGGCTTTGCCTCGGGCGGCTTCGTGATGGTTGCAGGGCTCATTTCCTGGATCGAAGGCCGCCTGAGCTGGCGTGCCGTGCTGATCGCCCTTGGCGCGGTGACGGGGCTCATCCTCATTTATGACGTACCGTTCAACAGCCTGCTTCTGCCCCCGAACGGGAGCCTGGGATGACCGTTCTGGAATATGTCTGGGCGGGCATTCTGGCCGTATTCACCGCTGCGCCGGCCGCGACCATTCTGGGTCTGCCGGTACCCATTACACTGGTGATGGTTTTTTGCGGCTTCCTCAGCGGCATCGTGGTGGGGGCGACACCCGGGCTCAGCGGCCCGTTCGCGATGGCGGTCTCGCTGCCCATTCTGATCTCGGTCTTCGGCGTGGATGCCGACGCGCTGCTGCCTGTGATGGGATTTCTCATCGGGATCATGAAGGGCGCAACAATTGGAGGTGCGGTCCCGGCCATCCTGTTCAACACGCCCGGAACGCCCGATGCCATGCTCACGACTTTTGACGGCTATCCGATGACCCGGAAGGGGCAGAGCGGCAAAGCTCTGCGCGTAGCCCATTTTTCGTCCGCGTCGGGCGATACACTGAGCGACTTTGTGCTGTTCACCACCGCGCCGTTTCTCGCCTTGATGGTTGAATCCTACCTCGGCTTTACCGAGAAGGCGGCGCTCATCATCCTGTCTCTGTCGTTCATTGCCGCCGTCGTGGGGAGTTCCGTTCTCAAGGGACTGCTTGCTGCACTGCTCGGCCTCTTCCTTGCCGGCATTGCCCATGGTGAGGACACCTACCCGCGCCTGACCTTGGGCTACACCGGCCTGACCGAGGGCATCCCGCTCATATCTGCGATTCTCGGGGTCCTGATTCTCGGCGAAGTCTTCAAGGCCATGGAGGACCTCCTGCATGAGCGCCGCGCGGCCGCGCCCTCCGGGGCAATTCAGCAGAGCGGCGACAATCGGCTTCGCTGGAGCGACATCCGCCGTATCTTCCCCTATGTCGGTCTGTCGGCTGGAATTGGCACCTTCATCGGCGCGCTGCCGGGTATCGGGTCGACCCTGGCTGCCACCATGGGTTACTCGTTCGGGCGGGAGATGTCGGGCAAGCCCCAAGAGTTTGGGACCGGCATCCCGGAGGGCGTTGCTGCCACCGAAGCCGCCAATTCCGCCGTTTCCGGCGCCAATCTCATCCCGGTCCTGAGTCTCGGCATTCCCGGCAATGTTGCGGCCGTCTTTCTGATCCTGGCAACGGAGAGCATTTCGGGCTTCAACCCGGGGCCGCCGGTGTTCAATTTCAACGCCACCGAGGTGAACCCCGAGTTGGTCATGTGCTTCGGCATCTTTACGCTGATGGTGCTGGGCAACTTGTTCAACTGGACACTTGGCGGGCTCTTCATGCGGGCCTGCGGTGTCATGGTACGGATTCCGAAAGCCTATCTCCTACCATGTGTTCTGCTGCTCACCCTGACCTCGATCTATGTGCAGGACACCAGCATGAGCAGCATGACTGTCGCCGTGCTGTTCGGCTTTCTCGGCTACGCCATGCGCAAGCTGAACATCTCCGTGCTGCCCTTCGTCATCGCTTTTATCCTCGCCAACAATCTCGAAACGACCTTGCGCCAGGCGTTCTCGGCCGCCGACAGTGATCCGTTCTTTTTCTTCAAGAGCCCGATTGCGCTGGCGTTCTTCGCCCTGATCGGGGTCATCGTCTACTATTTCGGCTTCCGTGCGCGGGGACGGGACAAGGCGGCCCAGGCTTCATCTTTCACATCGGCAAACGAGTAACCGTATGGCCCGACCCAACTTCATCTTCATCACGGCAGATCAGCAGCGCGGCGATTGCTATGGCTTCATGGGCCGCCGGATCAAGACGCCGCATCTCGACCAGCTGCGCGGCGAGGGCGCATGGCTTGAGACCAACGTCACCCCTTGCGTCGTCTGCCAGCCGGCGCGCGCCTCCATCCTGACGGGGCAGCTGCCTCTGACCCACGGCGTCCATGACAATGGTATCGATCTTGATCCTGAGGTCGGCGAGAAGGGCATGGCCGGTGCGCTTGAAGCGGCCGGATATGACACGGCGTTCTTTGGCAAGGCTCATTTTTCCACTTACCACACGTTCGAGCCGACCGGCACGCCGGAATGCATCCGCTCATCCGCGGACTTTGGCGAGGATTGGTACGGGCCCTACATGGGCTTCGGCCATGTGGAAATGATGTTACTGGGCCATAACTGGTGGCCTCCTTCGCAGCCGCCGCAGGGCCATCATTACGAACGCTGGTATCACGCGGACGGGCGCGGCGCGGAAAAGGACAGGCTCTACCGGCAGAATGCGGGCGACACGCGCGGCGCCGCCCAGACCTGGCATTCCAGTCTGCCGGTCGCCTGGCACAACTCCACGTGGACAGCCGACCGGGCCATCGAGTGGCTTCGTGCAACCCATGAGAAGCCCTTCATGACCTGGATCAGTTTTCCCGATCCGCACCATCCGTTCGACTGTCCCGAGCCGTGGTCCCGCCTGCATCCACCGGAAGAGGTTGATCTGCCTGCGCACCGCGAACGCGATCTCGAGAACAGGCCCTGGTGGCACAAGGCTGTTCTAGAGAATGAGCCGAGCGGCTCAAAGGAGAATGCGGAGACGCGAAAAAGCTACAGCCGGATCGGTCCGCAGAGCGATGAGCAGCTGCGCGAGATCATCGCCAACACCTACGGCCAGATTGCTCTGATTGACCACCAGGTCGGCCGGATCCTGATTGCCCTGGATGAGCTTGGCCTGCGCGATAACACATACATCTTCTACACGGCCGACCATGGCGACTGGCTGGGCGACCACGGGCTCGTCCTCAAGGGACCCATGCACTATGAAGGTCTCCATCGGGTGGGGATGATCGCGAGGGGCCCCGGTATCAGAGCCGGCAAGACGGTAGCGGCACCCACCAGTACCCTGGACATTGGCCCGACATTCTACGACTACGCGGGCGCTGAGGCTTTGCAGACCCAGCATGGCCAATCGCTGCGGCCGCTGCTTGAAACGGACGACGCGACCCGTGAGTTCGCTCTGAGCGAATGGGAACTGCATCCGAACCGGGCTGGAGTCGCGCTGAGCCTCAGAACCGTCCGCACGGAGAGCGCGAAGCTCACGATCGATCAAAGGTCGGGCGAGGGCGAGCTCTACGTTCTGAGCGAAGACCCGTCGGAGATGCGCAACCGGTTCGACGATCCAGCCTACGCGACGCTCAAAGCCCAGTTGCTCGACTACATCTCCCGCCGCCCGAATGACATCGGAGCACTTCGAGAGCCCGTGGGTATGGCCTAAAGCCTGCCTGTACCGAGCTGCCCCGGAAGGCATGATTGCTGCGGGCGCTTCGGGGGCAGATGTCTTGATTGCAAGACGGCATGATTGGCTCCGGTGCGGTCCACCAGCCCCAAAGAATGCAGGTCCTGGCCGTGTGCCGGGAATGAATCAGAAATCAACCCGGAATTGCATCCGGTCCGCCCGCCATTCAACCGTCGTGTGATTTAGCCTTGATGTGCAACCGGTTTCATAAGTTGGTGCGCAAAGATATAGCAGTCATGGCGTGTAAAACTGAGAACCATTCCAAATGCTGATCGTGTACCGACGGAGCTTTGTCTTGGATGCCGGGCGCTGAAAAAATTGTTGATTCTCACAATTTCGTTTCTGGTTCTGTGGGATCTATCGCATCCGATCTGATCCCGTTAAGTCGTTTTATTGAATGATTAAATCCGCAATCCGATCGAAACTGGAACTGCACCGCACTTTCTTGGACATATGGACTTGTATCTCACTGCAGAATTCGTCTAGCTTTGACTTCAGGGGAATAGGCTGAAGATTGATCGATAGTATCGTTGGGGGGGCTTGATGACGGACGAACAGGTTGTATTTGTAGCCGATCACACTCCCCCATTGAAAGACGGCCGATACAAGCTTGAGTTGTCTCACGCCCTTGAGTCTGCCGCAACCAGTAAGACTTTCAAAAACAGCTATGAATTCCAGGTGGCCGGAGAGCGCTTTTCGATCGACCCGGCCGAGGTGCACAAGCTCTTTCCGCCGGACAAGAGCCAGGGCCATTTCGACAATGTTCTGCCGCATGTCGTCGTCACGCGCCGGACCCTGCCCTGGGAGCGGGAGGCGGACTCCTCTCACCCGGACTGGTCCTGGCTCGCCATTCTGGTCTTTGCCAGGGGCTCCGGCCCGGTGCCGACGACCGGGACGCTGGCCGACCTCTATCCGTCGACCACCGAGGAGGGCAACGGCACGTTGCCGGACGGTACCTGGTCGTACGGCAGCCTGACCGAGGCGGGCGATCCGTTTCTGGAATACGGGGAGACTTCGACCGATCCTTGCGTTTACCTCGACATTACGCCTGATGACTTTGCGGCGTTCGGTCCCTCTCTGGCGGATCTGCAATGGAATGCCCACGCCCGCCAGACCACGGATCCGGCGACCAGCACGACCACGGACTACGCCACTGTAGTTGCCAATCGCGTGCCGCTGCCCGGCAGCACAAGTACGGCCTATCTGGTGTCTCTGGAAGGGATGGGGCCGAGCCTTCCGCAGGCGGACGGAACATACGCCTCGCAACCGAGCTGGACTTCAATTCGCCTGGTCTCGCTCTTGTCCTGGAGCTTTGTCGTTGATCCGCTGGAAGCATCATTCGCCAATATTCTGCAAGGGCTGAATGGCGGTATCGATTCCAGCGGAAGCGAATTGCGCGACAGCCAGGTCAGGCTCCCGGACGGCTACCAACCTCCGGGCGCCGGAGGGCAGACGGCTCTCGCGGCGGCGCTCGACAGCGGCTACAGCGTCCTGGGCGGAGCCGACGGACTTGCCGACAGCCCGGCTTGGTACCGTGGCCCCCTGCTGCCCTCATCGCTCACTGTTGCAGCCGGGACGTCCTGGTCCAAGTCTCTCCTGCCGGCCAGTTCATCCACATCACTGAACGTGACGGTCTCCGCCACGCCGACCGTTGACATGTCATACAGTGCCTCCTGGCAGATCGGGCGTCTGCTGGCCCTTGCGGACCGCAACTTTGCCACGGGGCAGGTATCGTGGAAGCGCGATGCGAGACTTGCGCTTAATGCGAGCCTGAGCCAGTCTGGCTCCCTCTCTGGCGGATCGAGGGCGGAGTACGCGGCCGCGATGCGCACGGCGATCGCCGATGCGAGCACGATCCAGACCAATCTGGGAGCCACCCTGAGCGTTGCCGCGGCATCCGACAAGCTCTTGATCCCGCAGTCGCTTGTGGACTGGCTGGCCAACCTGGCGCTCCTGCAGAACGTCCCCGTGGACTATCTCCTGCCGGACATGCAGATGCTGCCGCCGGAAAGCCTGAAATTCTTCAACATCGATGCCCGCTGGATTGCGGCTCTGCTGGACGGGGCATGGAGCCTAGAGCGCCAGCCAGCCGCGCAATGGGCTTTCGACACCGCTTACCAGCCCTGGCAGCAGATCATGGCAGGTACGCTGCAAAGTTCCACCTTGGGTGACCTGACTGCCTGGCCGAAGAGCGGGGCGATCCTCAATTCACAGCTTGTTCCGGACTATTGGCCAGGGATTCAGTTCTTGCCGACCCCTTCGGCCAATCTGTTGCGTGTCGAGCAGCTCGGACCTGGCACCCTGCTACTGCTGTTCGATGAAGTGCTGACCTCCCTGGAGGTGCGCCAGCCGCCGGAGAGTATCCATTTCGGCTTTGACATTGATGAAAACGGCAATCTGACCAAGCCGTTGAAGTATGTGGAGATCAGCAGCGACTTCTATCCCACGCCGCCGCCCCATAAGGCGGTGAAGACTGGCCAGGCCGATACAAATGCGTCTCTGAGCACCATCCCGCAGCGCTTTTCCAGACTGGTCCAGCTTGATGCGCTGGCGTCTGCCATGGTGACCGAGTTGGGGATAGCAGACGCATCGGACTTCACCTCGGCGGAGTTCGCCTTGGAAATGGTTGAAACAGTCGCCGGTGCGACATTTGCAATTCCCGGCGGAGGCTGAACGATGACTGGTACTCCAAGCCCGGTTCTTGTTCCAATCCGCGTGGATGCGCTGTGGTCGGACGGCAGTACCCATCTTTCCCCGCCGACGGTTCGCTATGATGCCCTGAAGGGCGTCTTTGCCGCGGCTCCGGCGAACCTGCCCTGGCTTGGAGACACCACCAGCGTTGCCCCCAGCGACAGTGCGCCGCTCCCGGCGGGCCTGCATCTTCACTGGACCCTGCCCAGAGCCTTGCGGACCGGGCAGACGGTCTATCGGCTCGACACCCGGCTCTATAACGAGCTGGTTTACAACGGTGTGCCCGCCTCACTGGTCAAGGCGCTGAAGACGGCGGACGGCGGCAGTGGCAAGGACTATACTCAGGACGAGCTGCTTGCCCTTCTGTCGTCCCTGGCGAGTGGCCAATCCGTGATTTCGGACAAGAGCGGGTTTGCTCTGTCAGACAGTGCGACCACCTATGACGAGCTCACGTCGAGCGACAGCGGATCGTCGATCAGCACCTACATGCCTGCTTTCAGCTGGGATGCGAACTTCCTGCAGATCTATGCCCCGAGCGTGATCAACCTGGCAGCGCAGGCGAAGTTCATGCCGGTCCCCAACCGCTGGCTGGTCTTGCGCGAAGACAGCGATGACACGATGGTCGGCTGGGTGGTTGAAAGCGATCGGCTCACCGATCCTGCTGAAACCTCGGGGGATCCCGCTTCCGGCGCAGGGCCAACCGCGGTTCCAGGTGTGTTGACCGCTGACGATGTCGGCTTCGTCGGCAACAATACCGTCTCGGTGACTGATGCCTACAGCTACCTCGGGCAAATGACCGACCTGTCGAGCTGGGGGGAAGCCACCGCGAACCGGTTGACACCTCTGACCGCCCTTGGGCACGGAGTGGCGGATTTTGCCACGTTCTATCCCAACTGCCAGGGTGTCTTCGGCTTCAACGATGCCACGGCTACCGAGGCGGATGCCTACACCTACACGGTGATCGGCTGGTTTTCGGAGGCCAGCAACGACCCTCTTTCGTCAACCTACGATGTCGCACCCTGGGCAGCGGCGGATGCCACCCAGGCGGACCGTGCTGCCGCCCTGCAGTGGTCGCTGGCCAACGCCGACTGGACGACGGTCAGCGGAAGCGTCTACGGCGCCCAGATCGAAGTCACCGGATCGGACTGTGAACTGTCCACGGGCACTGTACTTTCCGGGGTCGACGTCGCAATCGGCAACACTACAGCCGAAGCGCTTTCCGCGCAGCTCACGGTGGGTCAGAGCGGGACGCTCGTAGGACTCTCTCCGGAAAGCGCTCTGAACGCCGCACAGGCCGGCGCGCTGAAACAGGCGCTCGACCCCGATGGTCCGGCGGTGATCGAGAACGCGCTCCACGATCTCGGCTTCGATTCGACCCCTGGGGGCTGGCTCTGGCGCGTGGCCGCGCCTGAGAACACGACCGCTGGCCTCTCGGCCGAACCGAGCCAGCCTGTTACCGTCACGGACACGGTTGCCAAGGCCCTGAACGCTTTGAACACGGCCCAGCATGACTATGACATGGCAATCGAAGGGCTCAGGGCCCAGCGGCATCTGCTGTTCACCGACTGGTGCCGCGCCTCCCATCTGGGCACAGATGCGTCCACGGAGGGTTTCCCCAATGGCAGCACTTACAGCAACCAGAACGTGACCTTGTCGAATGTGTCCGGTTACACGGTCCAGACGGCCGCGGCATCGGTCGACACCGCAGCCGTCGGCGCGTCAAGTGACGACGACATGCTGACCTACACGACCATGACGGCGCTTTATCTGGCCTATTCCGCCGCACAAACGGCTCTCGCCGCAATGTCCGGAGGAACCGGAATGCGGCTCCAGCGCCAGCCGGCCGAGCCGTTCCGCAGGCCGAACGATCCGGTGGTCTCCATGGTCGAGAGTTCGGGCAGTGACCTGACCACATCGCCAGCGAGCTCCCTGCCGGTCACGACGGTGGACGCCAAGACAGTGCTGACTGTCTCCACCATCACGGCGGCTGACAGTGCCCCGGCCTACATGCCGTCCGGCTGGGACCAGAACGCCAATGCACCAAGCTCGGTAATCGTCGGCGGGTTGGTCAGTTCTTTGTCGGCGGTGACCGCAACCCAGTCATGGAGGCCGCTCCTTCTCACGTGGGAAGTCGAGTTCCAGCAATATTCGGGGGCGGGTACGATCACTCCGGCCGATGTGGATACGACACCGTTTTCCGTCACCGATTATGATGCGGACTTCATTACCTCAGGTTTTTCCCTGGATACCGCCGGGATCGACTATGCAATGCCCACGACCGCGGCCAGCTCCAGCAATGTCGCGAGCTATATGGGGCGGATTCCGCTGACCTCCTCGGCGATGACCACCATGAAGGCGCAGATCCTGGAGCTGACCGGGCAGGCTGCCGATCCGCCCAGCGCGGCCTCGGATCTGAACTTGCCCGGAGCCCTGGACACCACGGCAATCCGGACATTGTTGTGGTCTGCCTATTCCAGCGACACCACCGTTCTCAACCAGGTTCTGGGCGGGTTTAATGACCGCCTCCTGATGATCAACCGCCCGCCGCAGATCAGCGGATACACCTACAATTTGTATATCGGCGGCGACACGACCGGGGTCTCGCTGCCGACCTGGGATGTGGATCACCAGACGTTCTTTCCGCAAATCGGTGAGCAAAAGCTGGGCTCGCCCTATCAGCTGGACATCTACAACCCGATCCGGGCCGGCATGTGCCAGATCACCGAACTGCATTTGATCGATGCCTTCGGGCAAGTCCGGACCTGGACCTATTCGGCGGTGCCGTCGAACACTGCAATCTCGCAGGCGCTCCCCCACAAAACACCAAAGGCCGGAGATTCCGCGCCCTCGTTCTTCATGGCGCCGCGCTATGCCCAGCCTGCACGGCTGCGCAGCAACTGGCTCGCCGCCGACGGCAGCAATGCCTACGAAAGCGGGAGCAGTCCGGCGACCACGCCGATTTGCGGCTGGCTGGCGCTCAACCGGGTCAACGAAAACATCATGGTGTTCGAACAGGACGGCACTCTGGTGGGTTGGGTTCCGGACGGAGGCGGTTCCATGGTCTATCAGCCGGACAAGTCCGCGGCCGACATAACCGATCCCTGGCTGACCCAGGTGGTGACGCAGATCGAGGCGGCCTCCAATTCCTTCTATGACGATGTCAACACCGCGCTCCTGACCATCGAGCCCCTGTCACACCGCACAATGGCTGCGCGCTCGGTTCTGGAGAGCCGTCCGCTCGCGATTGCCCGCTTTTCCATGGCGCTGGAACTGAAGGGCACGCCCAGCCCGCATCAAGGCTTTGAAGCGCTTGCCACCATGACCACCACGGGCGAGTCGCCGGATACGGGAACAGCGCCGGACATTTTCGTGGTGCGCGAGGATTGCGGTTTCCCCAGTGTCGACATGCCGATCCGGCTCGGCGATGTCAGCATGGATGATGACGGTCTGGTGCTCTACTGGACCATCTCCGACAGCACCATCGCGTCCAGCTACACACTTGTCGGGTCTGCGGCGGAGAAGGCTTCCGGTGATGAACCGACTGTCTCGCTGACTTCGGCGCCGGGCACGGCGGCCACCCAGGTGCTGATGCTCATGGACCCCAGGTCGCCCGTTCACCTCACTTCAGGGTTGCTGCCGGTCAAGGGCCTTTCCGTGCCCCCGACCATGTATCAGGCCGCCGTTGAGAACATGGAATACCTGATGCAGGTCGATACCGTGCTGACCCCTTCGGAGGGCGTAGCCATGCCGCTGCCCGGCGAAATCCAGGGGAGCTGGACCTGGGTTTACGAGGACGACGGCAGCTGGGCAGCAGCTGCGGCGCCAGCAAAAGTCGATGCCAAGATACATCCCAAGGCAAACCCAGCAGTGCTGCGTCAGGGCTTTCTCAAGGCTGGGCAAGACGATGCGAACTGATTTGACGGAGCTCCGGAAATGACAGTGTCCTATTCCCTCGTCGCCTGGAATGCCCAGGGGTTCAATGTCAGGGGCCGGAGCGCTTTGGCCCGCTCATCGGCAAGCACATGGCAGGTGCTTGGCTCGCACTACATGAGGCCCCTTTGGGACGACACGTCTGATGCTACGGGTCCGTTTCTGCTGGCGGGACTGACCGAAGCCGGCAAGCCGCCGAGCTTCAGCCTCGGGCCGAAATCCAAGACCGTGAAGAAGGCCACCAGGCGAGGCTCATTTACCGGTTCGAGCAAGTTCAAACTGAACTACAACTGGTATGGCTGGAGCAAGGGCGGGAAGAACCTGCGCTGTTCTCTTTGCGCCTTGCAGGCAGTACCCAGTCCGGCGGTCACCGGCTATCCGACGAGGTCGGTCACTGCAAAGCCCATGGCCAATGCAATACGTCCGCCATTGATTGGAGCTTACTCCGGAGCTCAGACGCTGATTGTAGCTCTGGTGCACCTCAATTCCGGCGCATCGTTTCGCTCCAACAATTTTCGTGCGCTGTCGAATCTTGCCAACGCTCTTGAGGCAATGGGGAGACCCGCAATCATAATGGGCGATATCAATATCGACATAGGCGGTGAGGCGACCTCGGACGTCCTCGACGATTTTGCGGCCAAGAAGGGCACGGTCACGAACTGGGATGTGCTGCGCACGGATGCATCGACCCAGATCTCGGGCGGAGAGCTGGACTGGGCATTGGCCTACAATTGCGCCAACACAACCGCGATGCAGCTCGGGCCCCTCAGTTCGGCCGCGACACCATATGGGCGCGGATTAGGTTATGTCGCCCGCGGCGTGTCGGATCACGCGGTCGTGGCCTACACGCTGGACGCATAGGGGGCCGTGATGCTGCTATCGACCCTACAGACAGACCTGAGTCCCTTGGGAATCACGATACAGGACGCCAGTGAGGCCAACTCCCTTCTCAAGGTGATCGACGACCCGGCCACCGAAACCTCGACCACGGTCGCCGATATAGAAAGCGCGCTTTCCGCGGTTCTGCCGGACAGCCCGATCAGTTCGATTCTGGAGAACCTGCCGTCCGAATTGAGTTCGGTGGCCTCCGAACTCACCAGCGCCCTGGGGATCAAGGAATTC
>JBCCEL010000188.1:0-11445 GCA_039030315.1 Pseudomonadota bacterium | reverse complement strand
GTTAGCACCGCCGTTGCCTTGGATGATAGTCTGGGCCTCCCTGCGGGATATATCGGGGTGGTGTCCAGTGCGCCAAGCAGGACCCTGCCGAGATCCCTGCATTGGTCGCCATCTGGTGCAGGATGCTCCGCGGTGTTCACAGCACTTGGCTTGAGAATCATTCGTCTTAAAGCAAGGTACGCCCTCTGGAACTGTCCCAAGAGCGCCCAGATGATCAGCCCACCTGCCACTGGGGTGGTTAGTGGCAGGTTATTGGCGCGGGCCTAGAGGTTGGCCGCGCATACCACAGCAGGGATGTTCCATGCCCGATGTAGGATGATGCCCGCGACAAGAAGCACAAGGCCTGTCCAGACTTAGTTCCATAGCCAAGCCAACCATCCCTTGGGCAAGGCGCCCTGCGTCCCCCCGAACTAAGCTGCCCAACCTTAGGCCCCGGCCGTCACGTGGAGTCGTGGTAGAAGGCCGACAGGGCGCCAACCATGCCGACCATGATGGCCATGGGGTGGGCATCCCGCCGGAAACCGAACAGAAACCGGTGCATCTGCTCGTGCACCATGGTGTGATAGGTGACCGCGTCTTCAAACTCCAGCCGCTCTTCGGGCTTCGGAAGATCGCCATAGAGCAGAAGATAGCAGGTCTCAATGAAGTCACCGTTTTCGGCGAGCTGGTCGATGGGGTAGCCGCGATAAAGCAGGACGCCTTCATCACCGTCGATATAGGTGATCTCGCTTTCGCAGCTCGCCGTGGAAGTGAAGCCGGGATCGTAGGTAAATGCGCCGGTATCGCGGTAGAACGCTGTAATGTCGACAGCGCGCGGACCGACAGAGCCGCCGTAAACCGGCATATCGACCGACTTGTCACCGAAAATCAGCTTTGCAGTTTCAGCAGAAGTGTCGGCCATGGCGCTTACCCTCTCTTTTTTGTTCGGAACCCCGGATCATGCGGAACCTGCACCTGGAAGACGCAGGTAGCGTGCGGCGCGCACCAGCCCATGCCGGGCACCGCGACAATCCATCAATGTGGGCAAAGGCGTAATGCATTCGCGCCTATGCTGCAAGTGCTCCCATAGTCGTGCAGTGCACAATACCGTGGGCGGATCAACTGATCTGATCGCGAATCCGTGCGCAACTTTCCGCCTGGCCGAGTATGGCCAGGACATCGAAAATGCCTGGGGCATTGGTCGTTCCGGTCAGCGCGGCGCGCAGGGGCGGCCCGACCTTTCCGAGTTTGAGGCCGTTCGCCTCAACGAACGCACGTACCGCTGCTTCGGCGCTTTCGTGCGACCAGTTCCCAATGACCTCAAGTTCCGAAACCAGCCTGCCAAGAATTTGACGGGCGTCTGAATCAAGAAGCTTTGCGGCCTTCTCGTCCGGCTTGAGCGGCCGCTTCGCAAAGACAAAAGAGGCGCCCGAGATCAGGTCGTTCAGGGTCCTCGACCGCTCCTTCAGGGCGGGCATCGCCAGTTTCAGCCGCTCCAGGTTCTCCTCGTTGAGGTTGTCTTGAACCTCTGCGCCCCGTTCCGCGTGGGGCAGGAAGACCATCAGATCCTCAAGCAAACGCTCATCGGCGCGGCCGCGCAGATGTTCGAAGTTCACCGCTTCCAGCTTGGCGAAATCAAACCGTGACGGAGATCGGCCGACGGCACCCAGGCCAAACCACTCAATGGCCTGCTCTGTGGAAAAGACCTCTTCGTCGCCATGGCTCCAGCCGAGGCGGACGAGATAATTGCGCATGGCTTCGGGCAGATATCCCATGGCGCGGTAGGCTTCGACGCCGAGAGCGCCATGGCGCTTGGACAGCTTCGCGCCATCCGGCCCATGGATCAGCGGAATATGCGCAAAGGCAGGCGTTTCCCATCCGGCGGCCCGGAAGATCTGTGTCTGCCGGGCCGCATTGGTCAGGTGATCGTCCCCCCTGATGACATGTGTGATGCCCATGTCGTGATCGTCCACCACGACGGAAAGCATATAGGTGGGCGAGCCGTCCGAGCGCAGAAGAATCAGATCGTCAAGCTGGTCGTTGGCCCAGGTGACGTCGCCCTGGACGAGATCGGCAATGGTGGTTTCCCCGTCTCGCGGCGCCCTCAGGCGGACGGAGTAGGGGGCGCCAGCCGGTGCATCGGCCGGATCGCGGTCGCGCCAGGTGCCGTCATAAACCGGCGCCCGGCCTTCCGCCCGCGCCGTCTCGCGCATGTCGTGGAGCTCTTCAGGCGTGCAGAAGCAGCGGTAGGCGTTGCCCTCGGCGAGCATCTTTTCAACCATCTCCCGGTGCCGCTCGGCCCGGGTGTGCTGATAGACAGGCTCTTCGTCGGGCTCGAGGCCAAGCCAGTTCAGGCCGTCAAGGATTGCATCGATCGCTTCATCGGTTGAGCGCGCGCGGTCGGTGTCCTCGATCCTCAGAAGCATTTTCCCGCCGTGATGGCGCGAAAACAGCCAGTTGAAGAGAGCCGTCCGGGCCCCGCCGATGTGCAGGAAACCGGTGGGCGAGGGGGCAAAACGGGTAACGACGGGCGAGCTCATGGGCGCCGGTTTCCAATTCTCTCGCATTTGATGTTAGGATGGCAAAACGGACGCCGTCCATATCATGTCTTCCTGTTGGCGAATAGAGGAAGATGGCCGAGACGGCGTCTGGAACCGGGGAGACCAGGGTGGACCGGCTTTGGTCAGAGAACGCACCGCGCGCCATGCGCGAGCGTCGCGATTTGCGGCCTGCTGTTCTGGTCGGACAGGCAGCTGCGCTGTTGCGCGCGACACTGAACCGCGAGCGCCCGCGCTGGTTTCTTTGGTCGGCCGTGCTGTTCGCAGCCGGCATCGCCGTTTACTTTCAGCTGCCGCTGGAACCGCCGGTCTGGGCGGTCGTTCTCCTTGCCTTGATCGGTGCGGGGCTTGCCGTACTTGCGGTGCGCCCCGGGGGATCGAAGATCTCGATCGCGATTGCGATCGTGCTGGCCGGGTTTGCCACGGGCAAGTTGCGGACGGAAACGGGCGGGCCTGGTGCCATGCCCCTGCCGCTTGGGGTGGTCGATGTGGCCGGCTGGCTGGAGCGGCTGGAAAGCAGACCCGGCGGCAAGGGCCTTCGCCTCTACGTCCGTCCGACCGCCATCGCCGGAGTCGGGCCGGACAAGCTGCCCCGGACGGTCCTGTTGACATGGCGTGGAAAGCAGGCCCGGCGCCCTGTCAGGGCCGGTAACTTTCTGCGGCTGAAAGCGCGCTTCCTGGATCCGCTCGAGCCGGCATGGCCGGGCGGCTATGATCCGCAGTTTGTCCGTTGGTTTCAGGGCATCGGCGCTTCGGGGTTTCTATTCGGCGCTCCGTCCCCGGCTGCGGCGCCCGGTGCGCCTCCGTTTCTGATCGGCTGGCGGACACTGATTGAGCGCGTGCGCGAGACGATCAGCGATCGTTTACGCGGGGCGCTGGCCGGTGGCACCGGCGCCGTGGCTACCGCCCTTATCACTGGCGACCGGTCTGCGATCTCCGAAGAAGACAGAGACAATCTGCGGGCAGCGGGACTTGCACACCTCCTGGCCATTTCCGGACTTCATATGGCCCTGTTTGCCGGTGGCGTCTTCTGGCTGTTCAGGGCGCTGCTCGCCTTGAACCCGATCCTTGCCGCCAGGTGGCCGATCAAGAAATGGGCCGCACTGCTCGCCCTGTTGGCGGCGGGAGGATACCTCCTCATTTCCGGCGCCGGCCTCGCAACCCAGCGCGCCTTCATCATGGTGGTGATCATGTTTCTGGCGATCCTGTGCGACCGTCCGGCCCTCAGCATGCGAAATATCGCGCTCGCCGCAATCGTCGTCCTGCTGCTGCGCCCTGAGAGCCTGATGTCGGTCAGTTTCCAGCTATCCTTCATGGCCGTGATTGGGCTGGTGGCGCTGTTTGAGATCTACGATGCCTGGCGCACAAACCGGGGTGACATCGCAGGAGAGGACAGCAGGACGCTCCGCCTCCTCAAGCGTGGGGCAGACTATCTCGGGCGCATCGCCGCCACGACGCTCGTCGCCGGGCTGGTGACGGCGCCCATTGCTGCCTTCCACTTCAACAAGGTTGCGCTCTACAGCCTGCTGGGCAACCTGATTGCCATTCCGACGGTAGGGATGCTGGTGATGCCGGCGGCAATCGTTGCCCTGGCCGCAATGCCTTTCGGGCTGGAAAGCTGGCCGCTGGTTCTGATGGGGCAGGGGATCGAGCTCGTTCTGGAGACTGCGCGCCTGGTGGCCGGGATGCCGGGGGCGGTGCGTCTGACCCCGGCCGTGCCGGACATCGCGGGGCTTTTCGCGGGACTGGGTCTGCTCTGGATCTGTTTGTGGCGCACCGCGTGGAGGTTCGGCGGCGTGGGATGCATCTGCGCGGGCCTTGCCATCGGCCATTGGTCCCCACTTCCGGAGGTCCTGGTTGCGCCGGGCGGCCGGCAGGTCGCGCTGCGGATGGCGGACGGCAAGCTCGCCTTCAGTTCGGCGCGCGCATCAAAGTACGTGGCGGGACGATGGCTGTTGAAGTTTGCCGACACCACACCGTTCGCGGAGGCAGCAAAGCGCAAGGGATTTGCCTGCGACCTGTACGGTTGCACTGGACGGGCGCGGCCGGGAACCGAAGTGGCCGTTGTCCGTCATCCTTCCATACTGGCCGAGGAATGCCGCCGGGCCGACATTGTCGTGACGACGTTCAAATTCAGGGGTGCCTGTCCTTCAGCCCGCAAACTGATCACGCCGCAATCCTTGCGGTCCCGGGGGGCGCATGCCTTTTTCGTGACAGGAATCGGGGGAGCGGACTTGCGCATTACTGTGGTCACGCCACGCCTTTACCGCGGCGCCCGGCCGTGGAACGCGGCGCCTGTGCGGATACGGCGGAAGCCGGGGCCCAGAGACACTGTACCGCAAACCCCGTCGCCAAGCCCTCCGGACGCCAAGCCAAAACTGCAGGAGCCGTCTGCACCACCGCTACAGGTGAGGATCTGAACCGGGCCGCTCCCCGCCCAAGAAGAAAGAACCTGCCGGTCCGCAACAGGTTCAGTACTTTCGGATCAGGCCGATCAGCTTGCCCTGGACGTCGACGCGGTCGGGGCCGAAAATCCGCGTTTCATATGCGGGGTTGGCCGCTTCCAGCGCGATTGAATGACCTTTCTTGCGGATGCGCTTCAGCGTGGCCTCCTCGTCATCCACAAGCGCCACGACGATATCACCGTTGTCGGCCGAACTGACTTTCTTGATGAGCACCGTGTCTCCATCCAGAATGCCGGCATCGATCATGGAATCGCCATTGACCTCCAGCGCATAGTGTTCGCCGGCACCCAGCATTTCCGGCGGGACCGCCAGATTGTGAGAATGATCCTGGATGGCGGATATGGGGACGCCCGCAGCGATGCGGCCCATGAGGGGGACGGTTGCCGCTTCCGCGTCGTCTGGCCCCGAATTGTCCTCGACCGTGCGCTTCTTGCCGAGGGAGCCTTCGATGACACTCGGGTTGAACCCGGTGCTGCGCTGTGCTGTCAGGCTCGGCGACATGGCGTCGGGAAGCTTGACCACTTCCAGCGCGCGGGCCCGGTGGGGCAGCCGCCGGATGAAGCCACGTTCTTCAAGCGCGGTGACCAGGCGGTGAATGCCCGATTTGGAGCGCAGATCAAGCGCCTCCTTCATTTCTTCAAAAGAGGGCGGAACCCCCGTCTCCTTGAGCCGTTCGTGGATGAACATCAGGAGTTCTGCTTGTTTGCGTGTCAACATATGGGCAACCGTCTCGTTCAATAGCGTTCCAGATACGGCTCCATAGGACTGCCGCGTTCGGAACAAATCAGAAACACTCTATTACATGTTCGGTTTATGTTCGGCAAGAGGTTAATTTGCCGTAAACGGAAAATGAATTGGTGCGCGAATAATTAAATCCAAAACCTTGTGCGGAATTAAATCCAAAAACTGAGCGGCGATTTTACGCTAACGCATTGATATCACGTGGGAAAAAATTGCGCCTTGGAGTTGTCCAATTGCGGAACCTTTGTTCGCCAATCCAAGTTTTGGCGACAATTGTTATGTGTCTGAATTCATTGGTGATATTGCGGAACCCTTTTCGTTGATTTGATGCATTGCGGTACCCTTTGCGGAACCCCACTTAGCTAGGTTATGGATCATCCGGTAGGGTCTCTATCCATTCGTACAGATCGCCCGCCTCAATCCTTTCCCTCAATCCTTGATACGTTTGTTCAAGGTCACTCCTGTCGTCCGGGTCACACCGATCAAATGTAAGGAGTGCATGCCTGAACAATCGGGCTAACCGGAAGCCGATCCACAGAGTCGTCATAGCGGCATCTCCTACTTTTATCTCTTTTCGCAGGATTGGACCAGCTAGGCCGACCAACTCAAATGCGTAGGCGTTGTGGACCTTGGTGGTTTGTTGATCGAATTTTACGATGGACAGGTAGCTAACGCCGAGGGCTTTGACTCTTATTAGGTGCTTGGGCGGAATTTTGTTTCGACGACGCCAAGCAGCCACAGAGCTTGGATCAATATCAAGGTACCTAGCCAACTCCCCGTCGGTTTTCACGCCCACACTCGACTTCATTCGCGCAAGGATAGCGTCAACGTCATTATCTTCAGTCATATTTATTGACAAGTTATCATTTTATGTTACTTTTTATCATATAGAGAAGGTTATCATGAATCTGATCCTCCACGAAACCCAAGAGCAGTACGACGCTGAGTACAACCGCGTCAGAGCGGAGCTGACGGCTCAGGGCACCTCATTGAATAGATGGTTGAATGAGCAGGGAATTGACCGCCAAATGGCCTATCGAGCCCTCAAAGGACAGTCCATCAGCAAGCGTTCGGTCGAAGTTAGGCGCAAAATTATCGTTAAAGTATTGGGCTCTAAGGCTTAGCTGTGGCCGCGAACTGGATCTCCCTAGTTGAGGTTGCCTCTGTCGCCGGTGTGACGCCGAGAAGGCTGCGAGCCATTGTGGGGCGCAATCCAAATGGTCCGGGGCGAAACATCTACATTCATGGGCATTGCGGCTAAGGCCGAACTTGTCAGTGGGAGAGGCGGGCGAAGCGGGTTCCGCTATGTCCTCAGCTTCTCAGAACCCTTAAGCCCCGATCTCCAAGCGGCTTTAACGCTCCATTCAACGGGCTTTGAAAGCCGTTTAAGAACCGATGAAGCGGCGGCTGAACGGCGCAACAAAACGTACGAGATCATCGCGCCGCTACTGGCTCTCAAGCCCTATTCCCGAGAGATGGCGCAGGCTGTGCGCGACGTGGCGGCAACGTCCGGCAAGACGGAGAACTGGATACACGGGAAGCTCCGCGCCTACCGTGAGAACGGTATGGCAGGGCTAGGCACTCGCAAGAGGGTGGACACTGGCGAGCGGCGGGTTCTCATGTCCCGCTCCTTCGACAAGGCCGCAACAGAAGCCGGACTGTCTCAAGAAACCATCGCTGAGATCGCCCGTTCAATGGGCCTCTACATCGCCGGCCTGTTCAAGGCAGGCGAGGCGTTCGCCCTCATTCGCCGGCATGCAAACCGCAAGTTGAAACAGCTATCGCACGAAGCCGGGTTCGATCCAGGCGAGGCGGATGCAGATCGGGTCTGCCGGGTGCCAGACAACTTCATCAATCGCGGCAAGCCCTTGAAGGCTGTGAACCGGCTCAAAGCTGACCGGCGCGGATACGAAGACATCAAGCCCCGCATTCGCCGCACCACTGCCGGTCTGTTGCCAGGCGAGATCCTGATGGCGGATGCCACCAAGCTCGACATCGCAATGCAGCGCGAAGACGGCACCGTGTACTTCCCTCATTGCCTGGCGTGGATGGATTTGGCGACCCGCTTTGTGTGGGTGCATCTCTACTTCCCTGAGAAGGGGAAGGGCCTCACGAACCAGATCAGCATTGAGAGCTTCCTGGACGTTGTCCATAGCCTTGGTCTGCCCAAGATGATCTATGCCGACAACGGCTCTGAGTACAACTTCACCGGGCTCATCGATGACGCTCTGAAGCTGGCCGACGACCGGGGCCAGCCGCTGGTGCGGTTCAACCTATTGGGCAGCCCGCAGCGTAAGTCGAATACGGTCAACTCCATCCCGTACAATCCGCAAGGCAAGGCGCAGATAGAGGGCTGGTTCGGCGTGTTGCGGCACTACCTGAAGTCGCTGCCCGGCCATGTCGGCGGAAACCGCATGAAGATGCGGACGCCGAATGTGAACCGCCAGCCCGTGCCGTTTGCTGGAACTCCGGCGCAGCTCAACGACGTAGTCGCTCAAGCTGTGGCGCTCAGAAACACTCAGCCCCAATCCGGTGAACTGAAGGGCTTGTCGCCGCGCGATGCCTGGCAGAAGGCGATTGATGCAGGCTGGCAAAGAACCGACGCCGATCCGGACGCCTTGCGCATTGCCTTCAGCAGGGAAGTCACACGGGTTGTGCGGCAAGGCACATTCAGACATGGCAATCGCACGTGGACGTGCCCGGAGCTGCAAACCTTCCACGAAAGTACCGTTACCGTGCGCGAACCGAAATACGGAACCTGGTCGCGGCTTCCCGTGTTTGTGGATGACAAGTTGCTCGGGGTCGCCGTGCCGGATGAGGTGTTCGACGTTCTGGATCCGGAGGGAGCGAGGGAAGCTCAGAGACGCCAGAAGGCTCACCGGGATAGCTTGCGGCAGCTCGACAAGTCCGTGCCGGATCTGGACGTGATCGCAGAGCGCGACGCGACGCTGGCGGGCGTCAATCCAATGCCAACCGCTCCGATCTATCGGACGGTCTACGCCGTCCCGAAGATGCAAGAAACCATCGATGCCTTGCGGGAAACGCCCGAGGATCGTGCGCGTCGGCGGCAGGATGCGTGGGAACGGGAAATCGATGAGCGCCAGGCGCTCCTGGACGAAGCCAGACGGAGGAGAGAGCGCAATGGATGACACGATGCATGGGTGGCGGTTTGACGAAGCTCAGACAACCAACTTCGATTTCGAAGAGCATGTCGATTGCCCGACCAGTAGGCTGATTGAGTCCTTCATTCTGGAAGCGATCGAACTTGAAGAATGCCGGACGATTATCGGGCCGCCGGGGTGCGGCAAGTCAGCAACCGCGAAGCGTGTGGTGAGCGAGAATCGGCACATCAGATACGTGACTGCAACGCCAAGTTCGTCCGGTCTGAAGGCGTTCCTGCGGAATGTCTGTTCGACATTTGGCGTCTATACCAGCAGCCTAGACAACGCTCGGATCGAGCGCGATCTATGGAATGAGCTGTACCGGCTTCTCTACAATTACCCGATGGCTCTGATCTGCGATGAAGCTCAGAACCTCGATCTGAAGACGCTGCGCACAGCTCTGTTTCTCCATGACCAAACAGGCCTGCCGGTGATCCTGATCGGCAACTCTGCCGTGCTCAACAGGACCCGGACCAAACAAGCCGCGTTCGATCAGATCGCAGACCGGCAAGGCCCGCCGCTAGAGATAGACGGGATCAGCCGCCGCGACGTTGAGGCTTTCGGTATCCACCACAAGGTGGAGGGCAGGGAGGCATACGAGCTGCTTGTGAACTTCGGCGAAGAAGAGCGTTCGTTCCGAGGCGTGGTCCGACTGCTCAAGCGGGCACGGTCCATCGCCGGGCCGAAGAGCTCCATTCATCTATCCCACCTTCAGGGAGCCGCGTCCGAGCTGCTCGGACGGTCTGCCACAAAGCGGCTCATTGGTGAGACCGAACCCAAGACTTTGCAGGTCGTGACCTGAAGCAAGCCAGAGGAGAATGTATCGTGCAACACAAGCCCCAGAAGATTGATCTTCGCGAGCTGGACCGTGACCAGCTCCACGCGCTGGTGCGGCACTTGAACGAGCTACCGCATGTGATGCTCGCCACGAACAACACTTTGCAGACCAAGCTGGCGGCGCTGCCGGACCTTCCACCGGAAGCCCTCGACATCATGGCGGACTGGTCAGGCTTCGTGAACACGGCGCTGGAAAAGTCCCACGAGCAGATCACCACCATTCTTCATCCATCAAGCGGCAAACCAAACTGAGAGGACACCATGAACGCTCCGCTGACTTCCGCTGATCTTGGGGATCAGACACTAGAAGCGTTTGTCAGTCGTACGAGTTTCCACAATCCGTCAGACCCGGCCTCGTTCGCGGAGGACTGCCAGCGGCTCGCGGAAAACATCTCTCTGCTCATCCGGGTTCATGCCGAGTTCTGGCATACCTTCGATGAAACCAATCGGGGCGATTGCCCGCTCGACAATTCGTTCTTCCAGTTCATGGGGATTGTTGAGCGCCAGGTCATCGAGCTGCATGCGGCAGCACTGAAGGCGAGCGATGCAGCTCAGCCCCGAGACCGTTCGTTCGTTCCCGGAGTATCTGCGAATGCCGACGGCTAAGCAGATCGCCGTGGTCCATCTCGCGGCCAAGGAGCTTGGCCTGGACGATGATACGTACCGTGCCGTGCTCAAGCGGTGGGGCGGCGTGACCAGTTCCAAGGATCTGGACCAGGGCGGCTTTGAAAAGGTCATGGCGTATTTCACGGCGTGCGGCTTCCGGTCCACCTGGACCAGGCGCACGTTCGGGAAGCGGCCAGGGAGGGCAAGCCCCGCTCAGACCGATCTCATCCGCAAGCTCTGGCGGGAATGGTCGGGCGATGATGACGAACTCGCGCTCAATGCCTGGCTCGACAGAAGCTACCACATTGCCGCCCTCCGGTTCGTCACGCCCGAGATCGCCAAAAAGGCCATCGAAGGGCTGAAAATCATGGTTCGGCGCAAGCAAGGTGCCGCGTGAGCAGAAGGTCGGACGATAACGTCGCCGTAAAGAGGTCTTCTAATGGAGCCACAGCGCGATTTGCGGAAACCGGGTACCGAAAATCCGGAAACGACTCCTGACGGCGCTCTGAGAGCCTCGAATGTTCCGCTGCCTGGCGTGCTTCAGGAAATCGCTGATGCGGCTGGCGTGGAAGCCGCCCTGAAGGTCGCCCAGGCGAGGGGCGGGGCCATGGCTTACTTCCCGGCGCGACCGAAAGCAGATCATTGGCTTTGCAAACTCCTAGGTTCGGCGACCGCGCTCGCCATCGGTCGCGCACTCGCAGCAGGTGGTTCAGGAGTAGAACTGCTGGTCCCGATGGGGCCGGACGCTAGCACGGCTGAGCGCTGGCGGCTGATCGACCAAATGATCGAGCAAGGGTGCTCGGCCTCCACTATTGCTCGCGCAACCGGTTGTCATATTCGCACGGCCAAACGTCATCGCAATGGCCACATTAAGACGCGTGACGCGATCTTGGCACAAGCAGACTTGTTTGGTTGAGTTGATTTCGGCGGCCTCCCAAGTTCGGCTATCTAGCCATTTTTGGGTTGAGCGGGGCAATTTACCAGCCCAGTCGCTTCTCCAGTGGAGAGTCACTCCGAAAATTTATTGCTTTTCGCCTTCCTCGTTCAAGCCCAGTTTGTTCATTATCCAGTTCATTAGAGGGCTAACAGGCTCCGCCG
>JBCCEL010000187.1:0-11491 GCA_039030315.1 Pseudomonadota bacterium | reverse complement strand
GTATTCCTGCTCGGCCTGCAGGAAGACCTCGCCGTAGGAGACGCGCTCCTCGCCCTCGCCGCCGTTGAAGTTGAGGTCGTAGACATTGTCCACGCCCTGAACGTACATGGCGAGGCGCTCCAGCCCGTAGGTGAGTTCGCCGGAGACGGGGTTGCAGTCGAAGCCGCCGACCTGCTGGAAATAGGTGAACTGGGACACCTCCATGCCGTCGCACCAGACTTCCCAGCCAAGCCCCCAGGCGCCGAGTGTCGGGCTCTCCCAGTCGTCTTCAACAAAGCGGATGTCGTGGTTCTTCGGGTCGATGCCGATGGCATAAAGCGAGCCGAGATAGAGGTCCTGCAGATCCGGCGGCGAGGGCTTCAGCAGCACCTGGTACTGGTAATAATGCTGCAGCCGGTTCGGGTTCTCGCCATAGCGGCCATCTCCGGGACGGCGGGAGGGCTGCACATACGCGGCCTTCCAGGGCCGGGGACCGATGGATCTGAGGGTGGTTGCAGGATGGAAGGTCCCGGCCCCGACTTCCATGTCATAAGGCTGCAGAACGACCGCGCCATAGGCTGCCCAATAGTTGTGCAGCGTGAGGATAAGTCCCTGGAACGAGCGCTTCGGGTCCAACGACCCTGAGGCACGGGCCTGAGCGGCGGCGTCAGTCATGGGAATTCCGGCGAATCAATGGTGCACATCCGCGCCCGCGCGCGAAATTGCGCGCAACCTATTGTCCGCCCGGATGCGGGTCAAGAGCGCGAAAAATCTGAAAACCCTAGTCGACGGGATAGTATTCGCCGGTTTCGGGATCCTGGCGCAGTTTGCGCACCCGGCCATCGCTATGGGGATGGCGCTTCACGCGAACCGGCCTGGCATTCAGTCGGTCTGCCACAATTTTCGTAGCGAAACCGGCAATGGCCGTAGCGGCCAGAAGAGCAAGCGTCTTTGCGAGCATGGAATGTCGTCTCCTCTGCTTCGAGATATAGGTCAAATGTGGCCAAAATCAATCAGCGGCCGGGCAAATCCAGAGCTCAAACCAATGTACGCTTGGCCGCAGTGGCCGGATCGCCAGTATTGGGTGTTCCTGTCGGTTCGATCAGCAGCAAATGGGCCTCTTCACGGGCCACCGGCCGGTGCTCGACCCCCTTGGGGACGACAAACATCTCGCCTTCGTTCAAGGTCACTATCCGGTCTCGCAGCTGGATCTCGATCTGACCTTTCAGGACCAGGAAAAAGTCATCGGTTTCTGCATGAGAGTGCCAGTTGAACTCGCCCTCGACCTTTACGCCCATGACGTCATGGCCGTTGAACTCGGCCACGGTCCGCGGCGACCAATGCTCTTCGAAGGTGTCGAGTTTACGGGCGAGATTGATTGCGTCGCTCATCGGCTCAGGCCTTCAATCAATCAGCCGCCTGGCCATGCAGAGGCGGGGTTCGACCTCGTAGCCGAGGCCTTCGTAGAAGCCGCGGATTTTGGTGTTGTCGGCGCGGAGCAGAAGGTTGAGCTTCCAGACTCCCCGGTCCCTGAGCCAGCCTTCGGCGGCCTTCATCACCTGGCGGCCATAGCCTTTTCCCTGATGGCCGGGATCGACGGAAACGTAGTAGACCGTGCCTCTGTGTCCGTCATGGCCGACCATGACGGACGCTGCGAGCGCACCGTCGACCTCGGCGACGAGGATGGTGGACTCAGGCTTTTCGCAGGCGAACCTGATGTCGCCCTCAGGATCGTTCCAGGGCCGGGTCAGGCCGCAGCGTTCCCAGAGGGTGATGACGGCCTGTTGGTCCCGATCCTTGAAGGCGCGGAATATGAGCTGCTCCGTCATGAGCATACGCCCTCACAGAAACATGCCGTCCTCGGGCTTGACCCGAGGACCCAGGGCCGCGGAAATCCGGCTTTGCCGCCCTGGGCCCTCGGCTCGGGGGCCGAGGGCGACATCTTAGGGACAAGCAGCAAGATCAAGCTCACGGCAGCACCTTCCCGGGATTGAGAATGCCGTTGGGATCGAAGAGCTCTTTCAGACCCTGCAGCAGCTCCATTTCCAGAGGGGACTTGATCTTCTCCATCATGTAGGTCTTGGACTGGCCGATGCCGTGCTCGGCGCTGACGGAGCCGTTCATGTCGAGGGCGATGTCGTTGATGAGACCGCTGAGCTCGGTCCATCGGGCGAGGAAAGCCTGGGTATCCCCGCCTTCAGGCTGAGTCATGTTGAAGTGGATATTGCCGTCGCCCATGTGGCCATAGGGGAGCGGGCGCGCGTCAGGCGCCGCCTCCTTCAGGGCCGCAAGACCGCGGCGGAAGAGTTCCGGCACCCGGGAGACCGGCACGGAGGTGTCGAGCTTGATCGAGCCGCCCTCGTGCTTCTGCACCTCCGACATGCGTTCCCGGATCGCCCAGAACGCCTGATACTGGGCATCGGAGCTGGCGAGCGCGGCATCACGGATGAGATCCTGCTCGAAGGCTTTCTCAAGAATATCGGTCAGCACCGGCGTCTGATCGCCAGGCGCGCTCCCGCCGGCGATTTCCAGCAGGACATACCAGGGGAACCCGGTGGTGAGCGGGTTGGTCAGCTCCGTATGGCGGTTGACGATGGTCATGCCGAACTGGGGAAAGATCTCAAAGCCGGTGACCCCATTGTTCGTAAGCCCCTGGGCCAGCGCAAGAAGCTCAAGCGCAGGCTCCGGCCCCTCGATTCCAATTAGCGCAGCCGCCCGGTCTGCCGGCTTCGGAAAGAGCTTCAGGACCGCGCCGGTGATGATGCCGAGCGTGCCTTCAGACCCGATGAAGAGGTCGCGCAGATCGTAGCCCGTGTTGTTCTTGCGCAGCCGGTTCATGCCGTTCCAGACCCGGCCGTCAGCCAGAACCACCTCCAGACCGAGCGCAAGATCGCGGGCATTGCCGTAGGCCAGCGTTGCGATGCCGCCGGCATTGGTCGCCAGATTGCCGCCGATCTGGCAGGAGCCCTGGGAGCCGATGCGCAAGGGGAAAAGCCGGCCTGCATCATCGGCGGCCTGCTGAATGCTCTCCAGAACGCAGCCCGCCTCCACCGCGACCGTATTGTCGAGCGCATCCACACCCAGCACCCGGTTCATGCGCGAGAGCGAAACGACGATCTCATGGCCGCTGCCTGAGGGAACCTGGCCGCCGACAGCCCCGGTATTGCCGCCCTGGGGCACAACCCCGGTGCGGGTCTCGTTGGCGATCTTCAGGATTTCGGAGACTTCTTCGGTGGACCCGGGGCGCAGGACCAGCGCTGCACGGCCGGGCCAGCGTTCACGCCATTCGGTGACATAACCCTCCATCTCCGCCGGCTCGCGGATGGCGAACTTCCCGCCAACGACAGCCGTCAGGCGGTCGAGCGTTTCTGGCGAAGGAGGATTGGTGCGAGGGCTCTTTGCATCCATGATCTGAACCTACGCCTTCTCCCTCGCGCCGTCGAGTGGACGGGGCGCCGCTGCCTTGCGCAGGCGGTCATTGATGGCCTCGCCAAGCCCTCCGTTCGGGACCGGCATGACGGCAATTCGGCCGGCCTCCGCATCCAGATCATGGAGGAAGCCGAAGAGATTGGCCGCCGCCTCGGTCACGTCGCCGGACGGGCTCAGGTTTCTCATGGGGCCGTCATGCACCGGCACCTCAGGCCCGAAGGCCAGCAGGGCCTCGCCCTCATCGGCCGACGAGGCGTTCAACCGCACCGCGGCATCCGGCGCATAGTGGTTGTGTAGCTGTCCCGGCGAGAGGGGCCGGCCCTGATCGTCCAGCCCGTCCTGCAAGGGTGTGCTCAGAACGGCCTCGATCTCCGTTCTGCCAAGGCCGCCGGGCCGCAACAGAGCGGGCGGATCCGTCAGACAGGACACGATGGTGGATTCCAGGCCGACCTCCGTCGGACCCTCGTCGACGATCTCCGCAACCGCGCCGGAAAGCTGCCGGGCCACGTGCTCGGCCCGGGTCGGGCTCAATCTGCCGGACACATTGGCGCTCGGCGCGGCAACCGGTTTGCCGAAAGCGCGCAATAGAGAAAAGGCGCGGGGGTGTGCGGGTACGCGGATGCCTATGCTGTCGAGCCCGGCGGTTGCGAGCAGGGAAACCGAGCAATCCGGCGCCTTCGGAACAACCAGCGTGAGAGGACCTGGCCAGAACCTGGAAGCCAATCTTTCCGCGCCCGCATTGAACGATCCCAGTCTCCGGGCGGCCGCGAAATCGGCAACGTGGACAATCAGCGGATTGATCTCGGGCCGACCCTTGGCCGCGAAGATCCGGGCAACGGCATCATCGGACGTGGCGTCACCGCCAAGGCCGTAGACGGTTTCCGTGGGAAAGGCGACCAGTTCCCCGGCGCTGAGCGCGGCCACGGCGCGGGCAATTTGCGGATCGTGTGTCATGCCTTGCGGGGAAATATACCGATTGCCGATTGAACGGGCCGCGTGCGGTCCTTAAGGTTGTCTGAAAACCGGAAGCGCGCGCCAGCCGTTTAGCTTGGCGTGACATAAGCTCAAACCGATGGGAAGGCAAATGACCTATCAGCCACAGCTGAACGATCTGCGCTACACGCTCAACGACATTGCCGGGTTCGATACGCTGGTTTCCGGCGGGCTGTTTCCCGAGCTTGATCGGGAGCTTGTAGACGCCGTGCTGGAAGAGGCCGGAAAATTCGCTGCCGAGATCATCGCGCCCATCAACAAGCCGGGCGACGAAGAGGGCTGCACGTACGATCCGGAAACGGGCGATGTTACGACCGCGCCCGGCTGGAAAGACGTCTATGCCCAATGGGTTGAAGCCGGCTGGGGCGCCCTGCCCTGTTCGGCCGAGTTCGGCGGGCAGGGCCTGCCCACCTCCATGGGACTGGCGGTTCAGGAGCTCTGGAACACTGCCGCCAACGCCTACGGCATCGGCACCCTGCTGACACAGGGCGCGGTGAACACCATCATCGCCCATGGGGCGGACGCGCTGAAGCAGACCTACCTGCCCAGGATGGTGACCGGTGAATGGACCGGGACGATGAACCTGACCGAGCCCCAGGCCGGCTCGGATCTCGGCGCGCTGCGCTCCAAGGCAGAACGGCAAGGGGATGGAAGCTACAAGATCGCCGGGACCAAGATCTACATCACTCATGGCGAACATGATCTGACCGAGAACATCATCCACCTGGTGCTGGCGCGGCTGCCAGACGCGCCGGCGGGAACGCGTGGGATCTCGCTGTTCCTGGTGCCCAAGTTCCTTGTCAATGACGACGGGTCGCTCGGCGAACGCAACGATGTGAAGTGTGCCGGGCTGGAAGAGAAACTGGGTATTCACGGTTCGCCCACCGCGGTGATGAAATATGGTGAGAACGGCGGCGCCACAGGCTGGCTGATCGGCGAGGAGAACCGCGGCCTGAACTGCATGTTCACCATGATGAACCATGCCCGTCTGAATGTCGGCATGCAGGGTGTCGCAATTGCCGAGCGGGCCTTCCAGCACGCCCTTGGCTATGCCCAGGAGCGCAGACAGGGCAGCCGGCCCGGGGCCGAAGGCATGGTACCGATCATCGAACATCCGGATGTCCGCCGCATGCTCATGGACATGAAGACCAAGACGGCGGCGGCTCGTGCCATTTGCTATGCTTCCGCGAATACCCTGGATGTCTCAGAATTTGGACAAGATGAGGCGGAACGGGAGCAAGCAGAATTAAATGCTGCACTGCTTACGCCTGTTGCCAAGGCGTTCGGTACCGAGATGGGCGTCGAGGTTGCCTCCCTCGGAATCCAGGTCTTCGGCGGCATGGGCTTCATCGAGGAGACCGGTGCGGCGCAGCATCTGCGCGATGCCCGCATCACGCCGATCTATGAAGGCACGAACGGCATTCAGGCCATCGACCTTGCCACCCGCAAGCTGCCCCTGGAGAACGGCGGCGCGGTCCGGGCGCTGATCGACGGCTTCAAGCAGATCGCAGACGATGTGATGGCCTCAAACGACGAACGCTTCGGGCGGACGGGCTACAGGCTGACGGCGGCGATCGAGGAACTGGAAGACGCCACCGAATGGATGCTCGACACCCTCGGGGAGAACATGGATGGCGTGCTCTCTTCCGCCACGCCTTACTGCAGGCTCATGGGGCTGACCGCCGGGGGCTGCTGGCTGGCAAAGGGCGCTCTTGCTGCTTCGCAACGCCAGGAGAACGGCAATGCCGGTGCCGACGCAAACCGTATCCTGGAAGCGCGGTATTACGCCGAAAACCATCTGCCCGAAGCGCGCGGACTGTCTTCCGTGGTTCGCGGAAGCGCCGATGCGTTCACCCTGGCCACACCGGAGGCGATCGCGCATTGAACCGGAATTTCCTCACCGTCATGCCCGCGAAGGCGGGCACCCAGGGCCGCACTGGCCGGATCGAGCGGACCGCTCTGGACTCCCGCCTTCGCGGGAGTGACGATCTTTAGCTTGCCGGTAGAGAAACAGCATAGCCCATGACCACACTTCTCCTCACTCACGAGATCTGCATCGAGCACAAGACGCCGGAAGGACATCCGGAACGCCCGGATCGCCTGCGCGCGCTCAACAAGATCCTGGAATCGGAGCACTTCGACGACCTTGCCCGCGAGGATGCACCGATCGCACCGCGCGAACAGGTGCTGCTCGCGCATCCTGAAGATTATGTCTCGCTGATCGAGGGACTTTCCCCTGAAAGCGGTATGGAGGCGATAGACGCTGACACGTGGATGTCGCCTGCAAGCCTCGAGGCTGCCTTGCGCGGTGTGGGGGCGGCCACACGCGCGGTCGATGCGCTGGCCAACCGGGAGGTCGAGAACGTGTTCTGCGCCACCCGCCCGCCGGGCCACCATGCGGAAACCAACCGGGCCATGGGGTTCTGCCTGTTCAACAATGTCGCCGTCGCCGCGCAATATGCCCGGGACGAGTACGACCTTGAACGGGTCGCCGTGGTCGATTTCGACGTCCATCACGGTAACGGCACCCAGGAGATCTTCTGGTCGGATTCCGATCTGTTCTACGGCTCCACGCACCAGATGCCGCTCTTCCCCGGCACCGGAGCGCGCTCGGAGACGGGCGAAGGCAATATCTTCAACGCGCCGCTTTCCCATGGCGACAGCGGTGAAGTCTTCCGCGAGGCAATGACCACGACGGTCCTGCCCGCGCTCGACGCCTTCGAACCTGACATGGTGATCATCTCGGCCGGCTTCGATGCCCACCGCAACGATCCGCTGGGCGGGCTGCAGCTGACGGAGGAGGATTTCGCCTGGGTCACCCTGCGCCTGATGGAGCTTGCCGACCGCCATGCGGACGGACGGGTGGTTTCGGTGCTGGAAGGTGGCTACGACCTTGCCGGTCTGGCGTCATCAGCAGGCGTACACATTCAGGCCCTCATGCGGGGAACGGGCGAGGCGAAGAGGTAACCGACAAATGAGCGAAAACGGCGAAGGCGCAGCGGACATCTCCGCCATGAACTTCGAGACGGCTCTGGCCGAGCTTGAGGATATTGTCTCCAGGCTTGAAGGCGGACAGGTGGATCTGGAGCAGTCGATCTCGATCTACGAGCGCGGCGAGAAGCTGAAAGCGCATTGCGAGGGCCTCCTGAAGAAGGCTGAGGCGAGGATCGAGAAGATCACGCTCAAGAGCGGCGAGGCTGCCGGCACCGAGCCGCTGGACGTGGAATAACCGCAGATGAAACCCGTGCTTCGCCCGCCCGCCGATGGCGACCGCGCCCGCTGGGAAGAACTGTTCGGCGCCTATTTCACCTTCTACGAGATGGAGCCGCCCAAAGGCGGGTTCGATGTGGTCTGGGCATGGATTCAGGACGATGAGAACCCGTTCTGGTGCACCGTGGCCGAGGACACTGCTGGCAAGATCATCGGTTTTGTCCACTATCAGCTCTGGCACAATTCCCTGAGCGCCGGCATGAGCGTCTACATGGCCGATCTGTTCGTTCACCCGGATGTCCGCGGCGGCGGTGCAGGGAGGGCGCTGATCGATCATGTTCTCGCCTTCGCCCGCGGGCGGGGCCTCCCCTCGGTCGACTGGCTGACCCAGGACTTCAACTACCCCGGCCGCCGGCTCTACGACACCTACCAGAAAAAGACAGATTTCGTGTTCTACAGCGTGCCGGCCTGACTACGGGCTCGCAGATCAGGCATCGAGCACGATCAATCCGTTGTCAAAGTTGGTCAATTGCTCGATGCCGTCCTCGAGGACGATGAACATGTCCGCATGCTTGAAACCCCCGACGCCTTCAACGGCAATCATGGGCTCGATGGAGAGCACCATTCCAGGCTCAAGGATGGTGTCATTGTAAGGGCGGATTTCGCCGATTTCATCGCGTCCGAACCAGTAGCACATGATGCCGAATGAGTGACCGGTGCCGAAGGTCCGCGCCTCAAGCAGACCGTGCCTTCGGTAGATGGGATTGATGAACTCCTCGTCGATGTCGCCAAGCCGGATACCCGGTTTAAGCGCAGAAATGCCGGAGTGGTGAACCTCGACCTGGATCTCGAACAGCCGGCGCACCTCATCAGACATCGGGCCATAGACCAGAGTCCGCTCCAGCAGATGATAGTAGCCGACAATCATCGGGAACACGTTGAGGCTGAGCACATCGCCCGGCTCGATCCTGCGTGTCGTGTTGAGCGCATGCGCGACCGTGGTGTTGACCGGACCGGACTGGAACCAGGCAAAGGTGCTGTCGCACTCCTCATCTGGAAACCGCCTGCAGATCTCCGTTTCCATGGCCTGGATCATGATGTGCTGAAGTTCGACCTCCGAGATGCCCTCGCGGATGGCATCCACGCATGCCTGCGCGCCGATATCGCAGATCTGCCCGCCATGGCGCATGATGTCGAGTTCTTCGGCGGATTTGATCTTCTGCGACACCATCAGATCATAGGCCACCGGCGTGAGGGCAAAGCCGGGCAGCCCGCTTTGCATTCGGGCGTAGAACTCGAATGAGGCAAAGGTTTCTTCAAATCCGATGGTGCCCGCGGTGATACCCCGCTCTGCCAGGATCTCGCCGATCAGTTTGACGATGCCGTCGACGGGAGATTCGCTGTCCCAATAGATGCGAACGTCCTCGTAAATGCTCATCCGGTGCGGGCGGTCAAACTCGATCCTGGGGGCGATGACAGCAGGTTCGCCCTCTTTGGGAATGACCATGCCCTGATACCGACCCCAGGGCACCATCCAGAAACCACTGTAATAAAGTGTGTTGTGAACCGAGCACAGCACGATGGCATCAATGCCCTTTTCCGCCATGACCGCTTGAGCATCGGAGAGACGGCGGGCCATTTCGCCGGAAGAAAACAGTGCCATTCTAGGTTTCCGTCCATGGGGAGAGGCTTGGGTATAGTCCGGCCAGCATCAGCCCGGTCGCTCGGTCAGTGCGGTCTGGATGCCGAGGCCGATGAAGATGCTGCCGCTGAGGACGCGCGGGAGCCTGCTGCGGCTCCAGCGGGTCGCGGTCCAGTCCCGAACATGAGCGGCAAACAGACCGTAGGCGCCATCGGTGATCAGGGCGATCACACAGTACAGCAGACCCAGTCCGAGGATCTGCACGGTGACCGGCCCGGCAGCCGGATCGATGAACTGCGGCAGGAACGCCAGAAAGAACAGCGCGATCTTCGGGTTCAGGGCACTCACCATCACCCCGTCGGTGAACAGCCGAGCGGCGGACGCCGTTTGGGGCGCTCTTGACTGAGCGGCCTTGCCCGCCCCACCGAACAGCAGGCGCAGGCCGAGATAAATCAGATACGCCGCACCGGCGTATTTGACGATGGTGAACGCCGTGGCGCTCGCCAGCAGTAGCGAGGAGAGACCGGCGGCCGCCGCCAGCACGTGGATATAGGCACCGGCCGACAGGCCGGCTGCCGAAACGAGGCCCGCCCGTTTCCCCTGAGCCAGGCCGCGTGCCGTTACGTAGGCCACACCCGGTCCAGGGGTCAGAAGAACCGCAAGCGATGCGGCCACAAACGCAAGGATGACGAAGCCGTCGGGCATACCTGGTCTCCCCTTCTTGTGAGCGGCGCTGCGGCAACATAGATATTGCGTTGCACAAGCCGGTGCTTTAGAGCGCTCGGCTGAAGGCCATTCGGGCCGACGGAACGCTTCGAGACATGACCTACATCGTTGTTGAAAATTGCATCAAGTGCAAGTTCATGGACTGCGTGGAGGTGTGCCCTGTCGATTGTTTCTATGAGGGCGAGAACATGCTCGTCATCCATCCGGACGAGTGCATCGACTGCGGCGTATGCGAACCGGAGTGTCCGATTGAGGCCATCAAGCCCGATACGGAACCCGGGCTTGAGAAATGGCTCGCACTCAACACCGAATTCTCCGAAAAGTGGCCTAATGTGACCCAGGCACGTCCGGCGCCCGAAGAAGCCAAAAAGTATGACGGTGAAGAAGGGAAGTACGAAAAGTACTTCTCCGAGGAGCCGGGCGAAGGCGACTGAACCCGGGGCGAGGCGTCTCGCCCACCATCAAAGGTCAGGCTAGATGAGGCGAACGGCTTCGGCGAGTCGCGGAACTGGTTCGCTCCGAAGGACCGGTCGTCGACGAAGACGGTGCGCCAGACTCGGGCGAAGCCGGCTTCCGGTGCGATCGTTTCCTTGCCGATCAACGCCCCCCGGGTACTGATCGTCAAGGAGAACCTGGCCTCCAAACTACTGGCGTCGCTGACCCGTATCGATCTCGATGTCGAGTCCGAGCTGTTCAACCGGCGCTACCACGTCCTGACCAGCGATAAGGCCTTCGCCCGCTCGCTCCTCGACGCCCGAGTGCTCGACCTGATCGTGCAGGGGGAGGGGCGGATGGAGTTCGAGTTCCTCGGCACCAAGCTCCTCATCCGTACCCCGGTGCTCGAACCGGAGCTGATGCCGGGTCTCGTCACCTACGCCGAGCGGTTCCCGACGGTGATCTCGGATCTCGTTCGCGAGCGGTACCGCGACGCATCAGCCCTCGAAGGCTGAGGCTGAGGTTCGGCCCGGAGCGGTCGGGTTCGCTACGGTGCGCCCCGACGACTGGGGGTCCCGCATGTCCGCACCGATTCTCGACGCCACTTCCTTTTGGGGGTTGCTCAGTGCACGCCACGAGGCGTCGCCCGACCATCCGTTGCTGATCGATGACGCCGGCCGGTCGATGACCGTGGGCGAGTTCGTCGCCGAGGTCGAACGGGTCGCCGCCGGCTTCCACGCGATGGGCATCGGTGAAGAGACGCCGGTGACGTGGGTGTTGCCGACCCGCATGGAGACGATCATCTCCAGCTTTGCGCTCAGTCGACTCGGGGCGATCCAGAACCCGATCATCCACATCTACCGCCACCGTGAAGTCGGTTTCTGTATCAAGCAGACCAACGCCGAGTTCGTACTGCACCCCGGCGACTGGGGTGGGTTCGACTACGGCGCGATGGTCACCGAGGTCACCGCCGATCTCGACACGCCCCCGACCCTGATCAACGGCTACGAGAACCTGCCGACGGGCGATCCGGCGACGCTCCCGCCCGCCCCGGCGTACCCGGCCGGCGAGGCGCCG
>JBCCEL010000186.1:0-11516 GCA_039030315.1 Pseudomonadota bacterium | reverse complement strand
CTGGTGCGGCTTCGCGGGAAGGAGAAGCCCTCCTGTGGTGGCGACAGGCGCCGATCAGTGCCGCAGAGAGAAGCACGCTTTGTCAGCAGCGCCAGGTCGCGGCATGAGGTTCTGGAAACGATCCTCTACTCCATGGTCGGAATCGCAATGGTCGGTTTCTATGCAATCGGAGCGCTGGGCGTGCTTGCCGGTCCTGGCGAGAACGGAAGGGTTGCCGCAGCAGGGGCATCTGTTCAGCTCAAGTCCGGCGGGCCGTCCGTAACACTGGCAATTAAGGCGGCAGAACCTTCACCCAAGTCGTCTGACGCAAAGTCCGGCCATTCATCCTTTACGCCTCTCCCCGAAGGCAGTGCCCCGCAGACAACTGCTCGTGTCGAACTCAGCGAAGTTCTGCCCGTTCGGGCCGCCGCTTTGCCGGGACCGGCCGAAACGGACGCGGCTGCCATTCTCAAACAGGAAAAGGTTTCAAGCCCGCTGGTCTCCTCAGAGGAAGTTCCAAGTGCCGACAATCCTAAGAGCGCGGCGGTTGATAATCGCGTAGACGCCGCCGCCTCGTCCCTCAAGCGTGCAATCGAACTGGTGAGCGACGGGCATGATCTCATGGGTCGCGGCGATGTCATGGGCGCGCGGGTCCTGTTCGTTCAGGGTCTGGAACTCGGCTCTCCTGAGGCCGCCTTGGCGCTCGGTCGTTCGTACGATCCGGAGTTTCTCGCCCAGATGCCCGGTGCCAACGGTGAGGGTGACGGCGCCCGCGCGGAGGCCATGTACCGGGAATGGCACCGCCGGGCGCTCGCTGCCGGGACCGTCGCGCCGGGGGTCAAGCTGGCAAAGCTAATTCAGGCCATGCGGGGTCGTCAGGAGGCCAGATAGCAATGGTCGCCGGAGGCAAGCAGTGAATAGAGGAGCGCAGTGCTGGGAAACATGGAGTGATCCGAAACGGGTCGAGGGGAGTTCAGATGAGCAAAGTACAGTTCCACCGTTCGCTGGCCATCGTGCTGTTTGCCGTGGGATGGCTGGGCGCAGGATCGATCGCACATGCCATCGAGTGCGGTGAGAAATACACAGTCGGGGAAAACGACACCCTGAACGATATCGCGCAGCGGGCGTATGGTCTCGCCAGTAAATGGACGCTGATTTTCTACGCCAACCAGAAACAGTTCGGCAATTCGCCCGTTCTCGTTAAGGGCAAGCAGCTCAACATTCCCTGCATCAAGCCTCCCGCCACGACCCGCGCCCTCAAGTCGGCGGCTGGGCCGGCTTCGGACCCGGCCCCGGGCAAGATCCAGGTCTCCCGCATAAAGGGCGACATACAGTTGTTGACGGCCAGCGACTATCGTCCCTTCACGGATCAGTCCTTGCCGGGTGGTGGTATGATCACGGAGTTGGTCGATACCGCGCTGAAGACATTGACGGCGGAATCAGGCGGGCCTGGTCACGCGGTTTCCTGGGTCAACGACTGGGCATCCCACCTCAATCCGCTCCTGGTCCGCAAGACCTTCGACATGGGCTTCCCGTGGTTCAAGCCTGAATGTGGCCGTTACGATGAGCTGGATGAGCCGGCCAAGTTCAGATGCGACAGGTTTTTCTTTTCCAAGCCCGTGTTTGAAATCCTTGTCCTGTTCTTCAGCCGTAAGGGATCCGGGTTTCAATTCGCTAACGACAATCAGGTTCTGGGCAAACGGCTGTGCCGTCCCACCGGCTACTTCACCTTCGATCTGGATGCCGATGGCCGCAACTGGATCAAGGAAGAGAAGGTCGTCCTTATCCGGCCCCAGAGCGTTGACGACTGCTTCCAGCTTCTCATGCGCAATGAGGTGGATGCCGTCGCGCTCAATGAATTCACGGGACGCGCGGCGATCAGGAAGCTCGGCATCGAAGAGAATATCCAGGTGATCGAGCGCCCGGTTTCCCTGCTCAGCCTGCACGTCATTGTCGCGAAGACCCATCTGCGGGCGCGGACCTACCTGCACTACATCAACAGTTCCCTGGACTTGCTCCGCAAAAACGGGGCGTACGACAAGATTGTCGACAGACATCTGTCCAGGTTCTGGAGCACCCGGGAAGGGAGCTGATGCAGCGCCTCGTCCGGCCACTCGCTTTCAAACCTGTCTCATTATTTCTCGGGAGGAAAGTCCATCATGAACCCGGTCTGCAGATCGATCTTGTATGCAATAGTGGTCCTCGCGGCCTTGGGGTCGGCGCCCGCCGGTGCCCAGACCTGCGGAGACGGGTATGCGGTAAAAGCCGGAGACACGCTTTCACATATCGCCAAGCGCGCCTACGGTCTTTCGAGCAAATGGTCGGTTATCTACTATGCCAACCGAAAGGCGATCGGCAAAAGTCCCACCTTCATTTTTCCCGGACAGCGGTTGCGGATACCGTGCTCTGACAAATCAGCCAAGGCTCTCGCAAGGAAAGTGGCAGCTTCCGCTGAAAAGACGGCGCCTGTAGCACTGCCTGCTTCGAAGAAGATCCGGCTGCTGACGGCGGACGACTACCGGCCGTTCACGGACCGCGCGCTGCCGGCGGGCGGAATGATCACCGACATCGTCAGCACCGCCATGACGTCGCGGCAGAAGGATGACGGAGGACCAGAATTTGACGTTTCCTGGGTCAATGACTGGTCTGCCCATCTCAACCCGCTCCTGGTCAACCGGGCGTTCGACATGGGATTTCCGTGGTTCCAGCCCAAGTGCGACCGATACGATGAGCTGGACGAGCCGGCAAGATTCCGCTGCGACAAGCTGGCGTTTTCTGAGCCTGTGTTCGAGATCCTGGTGCTGTTCTTCACCAAGCGCGGGTCAGGTTTCCAGTACACCAGTGACGATGATGTGGTCGGCAGCCGGCTGTGCCGTCCGTCCGGCTACTTCACGTTCGATCTGGATGATGACGGACGCAACTGGGTGAAAGAAGAGAAGGTCACCCTTCTGCGGCCCCAATCGGTTGATGAATGCTTTCAGCTTCTTGATCGCGGCGAAGTCGATGCAGTGGTGCTCAACGAGTTCACTGGCCGTGCGGCGGTAACAAAGGCCGGTCTGAAGGATCGCGTCACGGTCGTCGAGAGGCCGGTCTCGCTGCTGAGCCTTCATGTCGTCATCGCAAAGTCGCACCCGAAGGCAGATGCCTACCTGGAGCACGTCAACCAGGCACTTCGACAGCTCAGACAGAGTGGCGAGTTCGCATCGATCGTCGAGAACCATCTCTCGGTGTTCTGGAAGACCCAGGGTTCAAGCTGATCCGGCCCGGCCTGGCAAGATTCTCAGCCGGGCTTGTGCCATCTTGCCGGGCGGTCAGTCTGGAAATGTCACCTCCGGGTCCCGTTTCTTCGGCAGACCGTCACCGGTATCGAACCAGCAGAGTTTTTCTTCCCAGGACGTGTGCAGTTTCGGCTCGAAGCGCTCCGGGTCTTCCATCGCAGCGAGATAGAAGTGCATCAGACAACAGGTCATCCGTTCTGAACGAAAGGTGAGGGGTTTTTCGCGAGTACTTTAGAAGGTGCGCTCCACACCCGGCGATGAACGGTAGACCGCCGGTTCTTCCCGGTCCAGCGCCACTGGCCGTCGGCTATGCCGAGATAGTCCGTTATCGGTGCCGAACACTGCCAGCGGCAGCTCTCGCAGTGACACGACACGCACCATTTGACCGGCAGGTCGATCTCAAAGCTGACGCTCTTGCAAAAGCACCGTCCCTGGAGTGTTGCTGTCATCGGCTTCTTCCTGTCGTGGCCCCGGCATGCCGCCGACTTCAACGCAGGCAGACTGTCCCGTTTCGTCATGTGACGAAACCTCAAAAATCTCGTGCATGTACATTGGGGTGCCTGCTGATGCTCCCTCGCAGGACAACGCGCGAACTCCTGAACAGATTTGCATTGCGCACCAGCTCCTTGCAGAATGACGCCTGGAGGGCTGAACGTATTGACCAAACTCCACACCCCTTATGATGGATCGGCCAGGCCCTTCACGGTCGGCCTGCATCCGCTTGACCCGAAAGAGTGGATCGAGGTCGACGAACGCCTGCCGGAATACCTTGCCCGGAAGAACGAGCTCCTGTCCGAGCGGCATCGTGAAACAAGTCTTGCCGAGCCGGAAACCGTAGCGGCCCAGCAGGAGGTGCTCGACCTGCTCCTCCCATACCTGCTGGAGCGCTATCCCGAGATGTACCGTTGCTCGAGCGGTGAAGTCAGCGTCACCGCCACCGGCGATTCCTACGCGATCGACGCATATGGACACCAGCCTCTGGAGCTGGCGGCAAGGCTGGTTCAGGAGGATCTGGTGATCATGCGCCCAGGCGCGGACGGGCACCGGATCGCGGCAGCCTGCGTCTGCTTCCCGTCGGAATGGTTGCTCAGGGAAAAATTCGGCAAGGTGCTGGCTGATGTCCACGAACCGGTCCCCGGCCTTGCGCGGGGCACACGCAATGCTCAGATGATCGAGAGGATATTTGGCAATCTGAGTGTTGACCGTCCGGTTGAGCGGTTCAATTGGTTCCTGCTGCGCAATCCGGATCTGTTTCTCCCCGAACTTGAACACACCAAGGGCAGCATGTTTGATCGGGACGGAACCCCGCGGATCTGGATTCGAGTCGAACGACAGACGCTGCGCCGTCTCGCTCGATCCGGCGATATCCTGTTCACGATCCGCATTTGCACGGATCCCTTTGAGCGTCTGGCCCAGCATGAGGATGCGGTCGAACTGGCCGCTGCCATGAGACAGCAAATCCTGGACCTCGACCCCGACCAGTTGGAGTACAAGGGACTGATCGACGAGGGCTCGCGGGTTATCGCTGAGCTTGACCGGATCGTTGGTGCCGATTGAGTTCGGCCGTGAGACAACCGCAAGCCGCCTGCTCTAGGTTGGAGACGGTTCCGGCGGCCGGTCCAGCAGGTAGCGGGGTCCTGGACCGGTCTGTGCGGCACTGTCTTGGGGGTTGTAGAGCGCGCAACGTTTCAGGGAAAGGCAGCCACAGCCGATACAACCGTCAAGATTGTTTCTGAGCCGCTCCAGAGTTTCAATCCGGCGGTCAAGTTCGCTGCGAATCTGGCGGGAGATCCGGCTCCAATCGCGCTGGTTCGGTGTTCTCTCCTCCGGCAACGAATGGAGCAGCTCCCGGATCTGGGCAATCGAGAAACCGAACTGCTGGGTGATCTGCACGAATGACAAGCGGCGAATGTCCGATCGCCTGAAGCGACGCTGCCCGCCGGTGTTGCGTCCCGGCGCGATCAGGCCCTTGGCTTCGTAGAAGCGGATTGCCGAGACGGAAAGGCCCGTCCTGCCGGCAAGCTGTCCGATCGACAGCCAGTCAGAAGATTTCAGGGGCATGAGTTCGCTCCGTTCCAGCGGATTGACGTCAGCACATTAGCCCGGAAAATTGCTTGACCTCAACTTAGGTTGAGGAATTATACCACTGGTCCTGTCGAACACAGCAGTGCCGAAAAGGACCAAGGACATGACAGATATCACCCTGCCGGAACCGAAAGAGAGCCGCGCCCTTGTGAGTCACTCAAGCATGGAAGAGAGGGGCTGGCGTGTCCTGCTGCGTTCCTCCCACCTGCCAAAGCTGCTCCTGCTGTGCTTTGCGGTCTGGCTGCACGCCGCAAACAGTCTTCTGGCGGCAACTACCGTGCCTCAGGCCGTGAAGGAAATGGGCGGAGCGGCGCTCATCTCCTGGGCATTCACGCTTTACCTCTTGGGATCCATTCTTGCGGGCACCAGCGCAAGCCTGATCAGCAACCGCTTCGGATTGCGCCGAAGCCTGATGGGGTCGGCGGCGGTCTACGGTCTGGGTTCGGCGATCTGCGCCACCGCCATCAACATGGAGATCGTGCTGACTGGTCGCCTTCTGCAAGGCATAGGCGGCGGGCTTCTTCTGGCCCTGACCTACATCTCGTTGAGCCGTCTTTTCCCGTCAGATCTCATGCCGCGGGTCATGGCGTTGACCTCGGCGACATGGAGCGCGTCCGCCTGTTGCGGACCCCTCATCGGCGGCACATTCGCAACGCTTGGTCTGTGGCGCTTCGGGTACTGGGCGTTCGCCGTCCAGGCCGCAGTCTTCGTCGTGCTTGCCTGGAAGCTTATCGCACCGGCCTCAACGGCCACGAGGTCACCAGGCGCCCGGCTGCCGGTAATGCGCCTCGCCCTTCTGGCGGCAGCCATTATGTCGGTCGCTGTCGCTGCAGCGCATCTGGACGTCATCCTTTCTCCGGTCCTGTGTCTTGCGGGCGTCGGGCTCCTGTGGCTCTTTCTCATCCGGGACCGGTGCCAATCTGCCGGCCGCATGTTTCCCTCCAGCACGCTGGACGCCGGGAGCACCGCTGGAGTCGGTATCCTGATGGTGTTCATGGCAGGCGGCTCGACCATGTCGTTCCTGGTCTATGGTCCAGTGTTACTTGAGACCATGTTCGGTTTGTCGCCGCTGATGTCGGGCTATGTGATCGCGATCGAGGCAGTGGCCTGGGGCACGGCGGCGATCCTCTTTTCTGGCAGCACTCAGGCAGCCGAAAACTCTCTCATTCGCGGCGGTACCGCCGTTGTTTCCCTGGGTGTCCTGGGTCTGGCTGTTGCCATGCCGGCCGAAAATCTGCCCGGCGTAATCCTGTGTGCCGTGGCACAGGGGGCCGGGTTCGGGATGATGTTCGCCTTCGTTGTACGCAGATTGGTCGCAAGCGTCCCGGACGACGAGAAAGACACCATGTCTGCTGCCATTCCTGCAACACAGCAAATCGCATTCGCCCTCGGTGCCGCAGTCGCCGGGATCGCAGCGAACGCCGTAGGATTTGCCGAAGGCGTCAGTGGTGAAGCCGTCTCAGCAGCAGCCTTCTGGGTGTTTGCAGTCTTCGTGCTACCGGTCCTGCTGGCGAACCTGGCGGCCTGGCGCCTGACGTCGCCGGCAAGACACTGATCTCGCGGAACCGGTGCGGCTCCCGCGGTCTCGCCAGCGCACCCACAGTGCGCTGGCGTCTTCAGGAATCTCGTTCCGGTGGAGCCGGACTACTGTTTGGTCGGCTCGGCTTCCTCCGGCTGAAGCACGGACATTTCTATGCCAACCTTCTCGCCATCGACGGTCACGTGCTGCAGTTCCGCGACAATTTCGACGTCCTTGCCTAGCATCTCCTTTTGCAGCGTCTTGGCCAGCGCCTTGTCGATGTACCCGACGTGCCATTCCTGAAACTGCACCCGGCCGAACCAGCCGGCAGTCTCCGCAAAGCCGATGACCTTGATCGCGTTGGGGTCGGCACGATTGTCCGGTTCAGGCTCCAGTTCCAGACCGTATTCCAGGCCCTTTTGCTCGGCCACCTTGACGGCTTTCGCAAAGTCATGGGCCTGATTCTTCCGGAACTTGGTGCCGGCCACCGCCGCAGCTTCCACCGCGAAGGCCCAGTCGCCTTCCGGCAGGTACCGGTCTTGTCCGAATTTTTCTTGAGCCATCATCCGCTCCCGCTCTATTGAACCCGTCGACATGGTGGGAAACGATCGTGGCGAGTAAAAGGCAGGTGGGTGGCGGGTTGGGGGCAATATTGTAGGCATACGGAGGGAAAATGCGTTTGGAATCCGCCTCTGCGCATCGCAATGAAGGGCCGATTCTCGGGGTTCTTCAACAGCTTTTCGGTCCGGATACGGAAGATGTTCTGGAGATCGCTTCGGGCAGCGGCCAGCACGCTGCAGCGTTTTCCGCTGCGTTTCCCGGTGTGCGCTGGTGGCCGAGCGATGCTGATTCGCGAAGTCTTGCCAGCATCGATCTCTGGCGGGCAGACGCAGGCCAGGCCAATCTTCAGGCTTCGCAACGCCTTGATGTGGCCGCCCCGGACTGGATCACCGGAGAGCCGATTGGCGACATCCCTGAAACGGTGGACGGCATTGTCTGCGTCAACATGATCCACATCAGTCCCTGGGCGTCGGCTGAAGGTCTGTTTGCCGGCGCGGCCCACCGGCTGAAACCCCTCGGCCTCATGTTCATCTACGGGCCGTTCGCCCGTTCAGGCCGGCACACTTCGGAGGGGAATACCCGGTTTGACGCCTCACTGCGCGACCAGAATCCTGACTGGGGCATCCGTGAGCTGGAGGAGGTCGAACAACTCGGATCCAGGAACGGGTTGAGGCTGGATCAGGTTGTCGAGATGCCTGCAAACAATCTGTCACTGGTGTTCCGCTGGTGACGCATGTCACAGTGCCGCAGCCGCACCTGCGTTATCAAGGATACCAGGTCCAACAGTCTTACAGGAGAAACCCTATGTCACTGTCCATCCGCCAGGCCGCGTTCGCCGCTCTCGTCGCGCTGGCCGTGCCAGCCACGTCCAGCATTCCCGCCCAGGCCGCCGGAGAATTCAAGGTTGCGCAGGCCTGCGGCTGGTATGTGGTGCTCGGCTGTTTCAAGTCGTGGAACAGCGCCCAGCGGCGCGCCGACAACATCGGAGCAATCGTGGTGGACACAAACGAGTATCCGAACTTCCGCAACGGCTGGTTCTGCGCGGCAGATGGTCCTTATTCCCGCAGTCGCGCCCGCCAGCTGCGCTGGGACTGGAAGGGTACGGTGCCGGACGCCTACGCGAAATCCGCCTGCTGACCATCAGGGCACGGACGGGCCGCCGGAAACGTTTGGTTAAGCGCAGGTTAACCGGAGTGAGTCGGTTCGGTTCACCGCGTTCAGCTTTCGCTCACAATATGCACATAGACTGATGTGGTCAGATGTCGCCGTGGGGGGTGGCAATTCCGGCTAATCATCGGAGGTGACCGCATATGACCAAACTGACAAACTCGATCCTGATCGCCCTGGGTCTGGTGGATATCGGATCAGAACTGCCCATTCCCGGAGAGCGCCGTGCCGAATATCGGCGGCCGGTCAAGATCCCGGCGGTGGCGGAGATCATGGAGCCATACAACCGGCTCGATTGTACTGTGATCGACATCACCAACTCCGGGGCTCAACTGCTGTTTGAGAGTACCGAGGAGATTCCCAGGCAGTTCCGCCTTTACATCCTGCAGCTCAATGTCATCCTGGAATGCAGTATCGCCTGGCGTAACGAAACCAATATGGGCGTTTCCTTTACACCGGTTGTGCCGGACTTCACGGAGGGTGCCGAACGGCCCTCATAGGAAGCTATAGGCATCCACGTCCACCGCAAGACGAATGCTGCCTCGTGGCTTGGCCGGCTTCAGCCATTCCGTCAGATACGCCTGGATATTGATATCCCGTCTGCTCTTGACCAGGAAACGAACGCGGTGACGTCCGCGTACCATAGCCAGCGGGGCCGGAGCAGGACCGAGTACACGGACCCCGTCCGCCGCCGGCGCGATCTGTGCCAGACTGCGGGCGAACTGCTCAGCTTCAGGCATTGTTGCTGCGGTAACGATCACCCCGGCCAGGCGTCCGTAGGGCGGCAGCTCCAGATGCTCCCGAGCCCGCTTCTCGTGGGCAAGAAAACCGTCCCGGTCCGAAGCTTTCAGCGCCTGCATCAGCGGATGGTCCGGCATATGAGTCTGCAAGAGTGCGCGGCCCGGATCTTCGCCCCGCCCGGCGCGCCCGGCAACCTGTGACAACAGCTGCCAGGTCCGTTCCGCTGCCCTCGGGTCTCCGTTTTCAAGGCTGATATCCGCATCGACAACCCCGGCAAGAGTCAGCTGCGGGAAGTGGTGCCCCTTGGCGACAAGCTGAGTGCCGATAATCAGATTGTGCCGACCGTCCTGGATCTCGCGCAGGAGGTTGCGCAGGGCATCGCCCCCAAAGACCAGATCGGAGGACAGCAGAGCGATGCGCGCCTCGGGGAAGCGGGCGGCTGCTTCTTCGGCCACACGTTCAACCCCGGGGCCGCAGGCAAAGAGAGCATCTTCGGTTCCGCATTCCGGGCAGGCGTTGGGAATCCGAGCGGAGTACCCGCAGTGGTGACACATGAGCTGACGCCGGAATCTGTGTTCCACAAGCCAGGCCTGACAGTTGGGACACTCGAAACGGTAGCCGCATTTTCTGCACAAGGTGAGAGGGGCGTAGCCCCGCCGATTCAGAAAAAGCAGGGCCTGCTGACCGGCGGCGAGCGTCTCGGTTACGGCGGAGACGAGAGTCGGAGACAGCCATTGACCCGGCTCCGGTGGCTCGCTTCGCAGGTCGATCAGACCAACCTCCGGCAGCTCCGCCCGCCCGTGCCGGGACGGCAGGCGCACCAGCCCGTAGCGCTGCCTGTCGGTGTTGACCAGACTTTCCAGGGAAGGAGTTGCTGAGGCGAGAACCACTGGAAACTTGCCGAGGGCCCCGAACGCAACTGCCATGTCCCGGGCATGGTATCGCACGCCTTCCTCCTGCTTGTAGGCGCTCTCGTGCTCCTCATCGACGACGATCAATCCGCACGATTTCCATGGCAGGAACAATGCTGATCTGGCACCGACGACAATCTTTGCGCTGCCATCCGCAACCGCCCGCCAGACCCGTTCGCGCTCCTTCGGCTTCATGCCGGAATGCCAGCCGGCAGGGGCGGCGGAGAACCGCTGCTCCACACGGGCAATGAATTGCGCGGTCAACGCGATTTCGGGCAGCAGGATGAGAACTTGCCGGCCGGCCGAAACTGCCGCTGCAACCGCCTCGAAATAGACCTCCGTCTTTCCCGAGCCGGTGACGCCGTCAATGAGGGTGACGGAAAATCCGCGCGCCGCCACCGCCCGGCGGAGTTCACGGGCAGCATTCTCCTGGTCCCGGGACAGACTGACAGGACGGGCGTGTGGCAGGGGGGGCGCGAACGGCTGCAGGGTGCGCAGCTCGACCTTGTCGAGAGCGCCTGCATTCTCCAGTCCCTTTACCACGGCAGTCGATACGCCTGCGGCTCTTGCAAGATCAGTCGAACTCCAGGCCGGACCTTCGCCCGCAATCTGCAATACCCGCGCCCGCTGTGGCGTCAGTCGCTCCGGCTCGTTGCCGGAAGCTCTGTATCCGGTTCGGACAGGCGGCGGCTCAAGTGCCGAAGGTACACGCAAGGCCATCCGCAGGACCTGCCCCGGTGGTGCCAGTGTGTATCGTGCTACCCAGTCGACGAACTCCCGATTGAGCGCCGGCAGCGGCGGGGTGCCGTAGACATGCGCGATTTCGCGCAGCTTTTCCGGCTTCTCGAATTCTGCCGCCGGCGTCGGTTCACCCCAAACGACACCGATCCGCAGATTCGGTCCAAGCGGCACCTGCACGAAACTTCCCTGTGTCACGTGAAGATGTGCGGGCACGAGATAGGAGTACGCCCCCTCCAGTGCCAGTGGAAGGAGGACATCAACCGCAACGGCGTTTCTCAACTCAAGGGAATCAAAGACCATGAGGACGACCGTACGTGCCTCGGCCGCCTGCTGCCAAGTTGGTTTGACGGGGCTTGACGTTCTGAGTCGAATTTCAGGTTTGGTAGAACCGCATTCCGGGAAAGATGGATTTGTGGTAAGTAGTAGCGGTGATTATGTGAGGAGAAATGCAATGAAAAAGGAATTGAAAGGCCAGATGGAGCGCATAATGGACGAAAGTTCCGGCGCCTATACTGATGTTATTGTTCAATTTCG
>JBCCEL010000185.1:0-11547 GCA_039030315.1 Pseudomonadota bacterium | reverse complement strand
TTCCCATCACAGTTTCAAGTTTTCCAAGCAGTACTCCGGCGTGTTCCAGCAACAGGGGCGCATGTTCCTGGACGCGGACTGGAACGAGCTGATCGAGATACTCGTCCGGGGCTACACGGAGGTTTCGGAACTTGCCCTGGGAACGGGCACGCCGAAGCATGATGGCCTGGTGAGCATTGCCCCAGACGGCGAGGCCCTGATCCGTCATGACGGAGGAACCAGTGTGGCCGGCGGTGTCATCGGCAACCATCACCGCAGACCGCATGTCCCCAGCGACGATGATCCCGCCGACGTCGATCCGGCCAAGTTCCCATATTACATCGCGCAAGACAGCCTGCCGGTGAGAGTCCCGTCTCCTGATGGGGACGACGCTCGCTTTCTGATCACCAGGCCGGTGGAGGATGGGGTTTTCTACGTCGACATATGGGAGAGGGTGGTCACGGCACTGGAAACCCAGGACTTGCTGGATGCCGCTTTGCATGGAGCCGATACCTGCTTTCGCAAGCAGCGCATGGCGCAGATCAAGCTGGCGAATGTAGCCGATCTGCAGGAGGATATTGATCCCTGCAATCCAGGGTTTGTCGAAAGCAGGATTCCACGCACAGGCACCGCGCTCTTCGATGCGATTCCGGCCGAGGATATCGAAGAGTCCAGCGACTGCGATCCCTGCGCCGAGCTCGTGTCTCTCGACGCCACTGCGGGGAACTACCTGTTCCGCCTGGAGCTTCACGATGTCCGCTATGATCCGGAGAGCCGGGCAGCGGTGCAGCTGGTCCTGAAATGGTCGAACGACAACGGTGCCCGCGAGTTCAGGCACGATGACGGCGCCCTAATGGACCCGGCGCGCAAGTCCTATGAGTATTTCAGCGATGCCACGGAAAAGCTCCTGGGAATGCCCTCGGACGATTGGCCCGAAGATGGCGACTGGCGCGGGAAACTTGATCCGGCGGATCCGACGGCGCTCGACGAGACCCTGCCCCGGATCCGCGAATGGGACGGTCATTGCACTCTGATCAGGGAGGCCGCCGACCGGCCCTGGAAAATGTTGCAGGGCCGCTACAACGGTAATGCACTGGCGTCGACCAACGACAAGCCGGCCAAAGCCGGCCAGATCCTGGTGGCCAACGGTGCGGTTGTCGTCAGGCTGGACGACAAGACGGTCACGCTGGAACTGGATGGGGCGGCGCTTCTGGCCGGTGATTTCTGGCTAGCCCTCTCGCGCAACCGGGCGCCGGCGGATGAGCGTCTGAGGGTCCTCAGCGCCAAACCGATCGGTGTCCGGCACCACTACTGCATTCTCGGTAAGGCCACGGGGCCCGGCAAGTATGTCAAGCTGGACCTTGCCGGCCCCAATGATGAGCGGCGCCTCAGCTTCCCCGCCCTCAGCTGCCTGACGGCAAGCGACGTTACGTACGACCCGTCCAACTGCGCCTACGCGAGGCGTGAAGGGGTGGAGGATGTCCAGCAGACCCTGGATGCTTTCTGCAAGAGACTGCAACACCCCTATCTTGTCCTGCGCATGAGCCAGGGAACCGGCCAGGAAGCGGCGCCGGGCGAGTTTCTGCCCTGTCCGGTTTCCGTACATGTCGAAAATGAACACGGTCATCCCGTTCCGGATATCGAAGTCAGGTTCACCGTGGCCCACACGGCCGAGGACCAGGTGTTTGCAAACATCGCCGACCTGGATCCCACGAAGCTGCAGCAGGACGTCGGTATTACAACCAACGAGCAAGGCGCTGCTTTCGCCCATTGGTTTGTGAACGGGGATGAGGGCTGTCATGGCCTGAGGGCCGAGCTCGAAAAGGTCCCGCAGGATAAGGTGTCTCCCGTCTGGTTCTCCTCGCTTGTCCGCGTCCTCAGAGCCGAGGATGTGGCATACGAGCCTGGCTGCGAATTCCTTAAGGAAAAGGGCGCAAGCAATGTCGAGCAGGCGCTCAATCACCTTTGCGCGGGGCTGGGTCAGGCGGGCGATCCCGACTTGCCGAAGGTCAGTGAAACCAGCTGGACAAATGACCAGGCGCTGACGGTCGGCACGCTGTTCTCCGAAGGCATCACGGTGTCGTTCACCGAGAAGATGCATCCGATATGCGCCACATCGGACAACTTTATTGTCGAGCTTGAGGTCCCGGAGACCACAATAACCACCGCCTCGAAAATTCTAGCCGGGACCATCACAGGTCATGAAGATCAGACCAAGTGGACTTTCAAGCTCTCCAACCAGGATACGTTCGCAGGTCTGGCCAAAGACTGGTTCGAGCGGATCAAGGATATGGGTCTTGATCATCCGGGTCTGCGCTGCCGGGTGACCCTGAAAGCCGAGAGTATATTCGCCGGAGACGCCGGGGATCTGAAGACACCGCGATATCTCGATGGCAACTCGTTCAAGTCCATCAACCTGGATAGGCCGAGGCGGATATTTCTTGATCTGCGCGGGCTGCCCGAGGGGGATGGTATTCCTGGCGGTGACTTTGAGTCCTGGTTCTATCTGATCCAAAACCAAAGCAGTCCACAGCCGCAGCTAGACAACCCGTTGCGACTGCGTGCCATTCTTGGCAGGACTCTGGCCCAGATGTTTGATCCTCGTCTTGCCAACTTTGCGAGTACGCGGAGGGACATCGTCAACGTGTTCTCGAACGTCATCAGCAATCCAACAATAAGAACGCTACTCGGCGAGAACGCCGGCACCGTGACGCTGACAACAAACAGGCGCGCAACACCTGACACTGCCAGGCGGGCACACGAACGGCTTGGCCGCAACGCCAACTTTACCCTGCTCACGACGTCGGAACTCGCTCCTGTGGCGACAGAGATCATAAGCAAGGTTCAGGAGCTGTCGGCTGCACGGGGCGTTGCAGGATTCTCAATCGCGCTGACTGCGGAAGCCGATGCGATCAAATTCAGGCAGAGTCTCAACACGATTAGCAGGAGCCTCGTTCTCATCGACGACCGGACAGCAGAGAAATTCGCACTGGACCAGGCTGATGCAAGCCTGGAAGACTTGGTCGTTTTCTGAGGTGTCTCAATGCTGCAATTTGCAAGACCCTCAAGAAATCGCAAGGCGCCCGCCGCTCAGGTAGCGGTCGGAACCTCGCCCGCAAAAGGGCGGGCGCCGGAAATCCGCTCGATCCTGGGCCGGCCGCGCCTTCAGCCGAAACTCACGATCGGTGCGGTCGATGATCCGGCCGAACGGGAGGCCGACCGGGTGGCCGACGAAGTGATGCGGATGCCCGCGCCGGAAGCGACGGGCCGTGCTGTCAGCTCCGTCCTTCCGGCAGACACCATCTCGCGGATGTGTGCAGACTGCGAAGAGGAAACGGTCAGACGCAAATCGGCGGACAGTGCTGCGAACCCGGCGACTCCTGACATCTTCAAAGCCATCACCCGCCTCGGATCAGGCTCACCCTTGCCGTCATCCGAGCGCAACTTCTTCGAGCCTCGATTCGGTCGCGATTTTTCGAACGTTCGGGTTCACACCGATCAGCGCGCCGGCGGCGCAGCCCAAGCCATAAACGCGCGCGCCTTCACGCTCGGTAACAATGTCGCCTTCGGCGCCGGCCAATTCCGGCCGGGTACCTCGCCGGGCCGGAGGCTTCTTGCTCACGAACTCACCCATGTCGTGCAGCAGCCCTCTACTCACAATGAGGTCATTCGGCGGGAAATCACCGAAGACAGCATTCGCGGCGGCGACTTTTACTCGACCAATTGCGGCTGGGTCGACGCCGGCCACTCCAACCCCGGCGACGCAAGGATCCTTATAGCACAAGTCCGCGAGGCCTCTCAGCGTGTCGGAAGGCGGGAGGACCGGCTCACCCGAACCGTAGCCGCAGAACGCACGCCACTTGTTCGCGAAGACGACTGCGATGCCACCTATGAAAGGGATGAGGCGAGGGACTCGCATGCCGAAGCCCCACTGATGGAGACCACCGAACATGCGTCCGGCGCCGTCGAAACAATTCTAGGCGGATTTGGAGTCGATAGTCCGGATGCGAGCAAGTTCGATGCGCTGATCGCGGCTGTTGCCGACGCCCATGCGGCTTGGGAGACGTTTAAGGCGCGCTCATTTTCGGTTGAAGTCCTCGGCTTCGGAGACTGCATCGGCAATGAGGAGGGCAACAATGTTCTAAGACTGGGCCGCGCCTTCAAAGTTTCGTCGGCATTGGCAAAGCATGGACTGCAGGTGACCGCGAGTCTCGGGCACGAAATGACCGAATACCTGGCGAGCAATGCAACGCGCGAGGGGCGCAAGAAGAACCGAGGCGCATTGATCCGGTTCATTCCTCAGGTCACACCTGAGACCTTTACCACGGATACGGCCGAGTCCCGCTTCACGGGCATACAGGTCAGTGCCGTCACTCCAACGGTTCGGTTAAACCGGAGTTTGAGCGAAGGCGAAGTTCTGTCGGTTGCTCTGTCGATCTTCAGTGCTTTGTCTCAGGTTTTCGAGGCGCATCAGCGCTGGCGGGACGCCATTCCATCTCCTTTCCCGAGCTCTTCGTTCGCAGAGGAAGACCTGCCTTCGAATCTTATTGGTTTCTACCGCGCTGCACGAGGGTACAGTTTTGAAGAGGTTCGTACTCTGTGTGGTGCCTGGAGTGAACCGCGAAGTATCGCTCACCTTGCCGGTTACAACTTCCAGCCGAATCATTCTTTCCATCCAAACAGTTTGCCCACAGGTGGCGCCTGGCCGCATGAGTTTCAGTCCATAGTCCCAGAGCCTTTTGACAGTGAGGCGTTCCAGATCGTGACGTTTCGTCTGGAAACTCCGTTCGTGGCCTTCAATTGCAGCATCGATCCGGCGACGAGTACATTGCGATGTCCGTGAGCCTGGGCGTAGAGCACGTTGGGCTTGGCCAACAATCCTCTCCGGAGTTTGCAATTGTGCCGGGAACCTGAGGATTGGATTTTTGGATGACTTTTAGGGAGTAACCCGTGCCCGAGTTTGCACGCCTTCGAGGAAAGAGAAAGCTCGCTGACTCGCATAGCCGGGGCCCGAATATGGCCGGCTTTCACCGCTCACCGGAGATCCGCTCGATCCTGGGCCGCCCGCGCCTTCAGCCGAAACTCACGATCGGTGCGGTCGATGATCCGGCCGAACGGGAAGCGGACCGGATGGCCGACAAGGTTATGGGGATGCCTGAACCGGGGGTTACGGGCAGTGCTGTCAGCGCCCTTGTTCCGGAAGGCACCATTTCCCGCAAGTGTGCCGACTGCGAGGAGAACACGCTCCGGCGCAAGCCGGCGGACGATGCTGAAAACCTGGCAACACCTGATGTTCATAAGGCCGTCACGAGCCTGGGATCAGGCTTGCCTCTGCCATCCTCCGAGCGGAACTTCTTCGAGCCTCGCTTTGGCCGGGACTTTTCGAACGTCAGGCTTCACACCGACCAGCGCGCGGGCACTGCCGCCGACGCGATAAACGCCCGCGCCTTCACACACGGCAGCGATGTCGCCTTCGGCGCTGGCGAGTACCGGCCCGGCACAACTGCAGGCCGCCGACTTATGGCCCATGAACTCGCACATGTTGGGCAGCAGGCCCCGCGATCGCAGGACAGAGGAACGCTTCGCCGTTCAAACGGGGCCTCGGCGGCACTGCCGAGCGTGATCTCGCATCGCTTCGTGAACACTGGAAACACCGCCGCCGACAACTGCTGCCGTCTCTGTCCTGTGGCGCTTGGCGTCAGAGCGGGCGGGCTGACGGTAAATGGTATGGAATTGCAGTTTACTCTGGACGGGCATCGCGCCGGTCTCTGGTATGATATTCTGAGAACCAGGCGAGCGGCCATTTGGGAACTGACGCCTGCGGGCAACTGGAATCGCTATTACTCAGATCCCTCCGGAACGTGGGATGATTCCCATAATCGAGATGAGTGTTTAACGCCGAGAAATCGCAAAATCTTTGTCATCGATAGGCCCGGTTGGAGAAATAGCGACAATACCAGCTGGACGCCGGCCCGCTCGAACCCAGGGTCGACCGAAGTTGTCCAGATTGTCAACTTTGCGGAGTGGGTCAACGTGAAGGACCCCGGTGCCGGCGGCAGCTGGACCAGAATCAGTAGACTGGTCTTTTGGCATACGAGACTTTGGTTGAAGAAGAACGCTGCGGGCAACTGGGTGGTTGATGTGGCCAACAGTGAAATTGCCACCGGTTCCTTGCCAGGTTCGAGTTTCACCGCGGCTCCGCGTTAGAGTTTAGCATCATGGTCGCCCAGAACACCTTACCCCCATTTGCCGCTGCGGTTCTCGCGCTGAGGACAAGGCGTCCTCGTGACCAGCGGCAGGCAGTTTGCGCGAGCAGCCAATGTTGAATTTTGCTCGAACAAGGACAACAGTCCCCGCTGCGAAGATCTCCGGGCAACATTCCAGAATACCTCACCGCTCAGCTGAAATCCGCTCGATCCTGCGCGGTCCGCGCATCCAGTCCAAGCTCTCCATAGGCGCGGTTGATAGTCCCGCAGAGCGGGAGGCCGATGCTGTGGCCGACGAGGTCATGCGGATGCCTGCACCTGAAGCCAGGAGAGATCTGCCGCCGATTACGGCCCGAGGCGGGGGCGCTGAAGTCCGCCGCATCTGCGCAGAGTGCGACGATAAGCTGAACAGGAAACCTGAAGACGGTGAACTGCGGCGGGAGGCTGGCGAGCCGGACGAGTATATGCTCCGGGCCCGGACGGCGCCGGGTACGGTGCCGGAACTCTCGCAACGGGCGGAAACTGCGGTCCGCGGCCTTGGCGGCGGAACACCTCTTGCGGCCACGGAACGGGCCTATTTCGAACCGCGCTTCGGGCGCGATCTGTCGAATGTGCGCGTACACACCGGAGCGCCCGCGCACCAGGCGGCAAGCGCAATCCGTGCAAGGGCCTTCGCGCTTGGCCGCGATATCGCGTTTGCCGAGGGCGAGTACCGGCCAGGCTCGACGGAGGGTCGCCGTCTGATCGCACATGAGCTGACGCACGTGGCGCAGCAGGATCCCGGCGGCCCGGTCATCCGGCGCTCGTGTGGTGAGGATTTCGGTCCCGGTGAAGACGGTGATTGCGCCGGAACGATTGATGTCCGCGCGGGCGAGATCACGTTGCCGAACATCTCCTACTTCCACCTCTATGTGGTCTATACGGATGCCGCAGGCAACGCATGGGGCCTGCGGGGCGCACCCGGAGGCGCCGAGGAGGGATATGGACCGGTAGTGACCGAGTGCGGCGCCTATCAGGAAGGCTTTATCGACTATGATCCCAGATCGCCTTCGGTCAGGGTCTATGAGGGCGATGATGCCTGCAGCAAGGCCCAGACCATGGCCGCGCATCTGAACGACATCGAAAGCTGGTCGATCCCCTATGTCGTAAACGGTCCGAACAGCAACTCGGTCGTCGCATCAATGCTGGTGGCCGCCGGCCTGCCGACGCGCAAGCCCAACGTGGCCGCACCGGGTTTCGACACCAGGCTGACCCCGGAAGGACCTGACGATGCGCCGGGCATGGGTGACCGGCGGCATTTCCTTTTGCTCACCGTCAACAGCTTCGACCAGTTTTCAACCTTCGGCTTCGGCTACAGCATTGATGCCCTGGAAACACACGGCATTTCCTTCCCGCTCATGATCGGGGCCGAGTACTCCCTGAGCAGCCGGTCTATCATTGGACGTCTCGGCGGCGGGATCGATGTGCCGCTGGTCAACATTCCGACGACGCCGCTTCTTCCGACCCATATCAGGCTTTCCGGCGGCTTCCAGGCCGGGCGGCAACCGGGCCGCTTCGACATGGACGCCGTGATTGGCGGTTTCTTCGAAGCCGAAGCCGGCGCCGACATCGGGCGTTTCCGGCTCAGTCCCTTCTACCGTTTCAGCCACCTGAGAAACCTGTCCACCGGCCAGAGCACCAACGCCCATCTGGGCGGCCTCAATCTCGGCGTCGCCTTCTAGAGCACTTCCTGGTCAAACGAAACAGGACGAGCGGAACATGCTCTCTAGATGTTGGCCTCCAGGAGATCTATTTCCTCCGCCGTCAGATCGAAGAGATTGTAGACGATGGCGTTGATACGATCTTCGTTAGCCTCGATCTCGGCGGTGAGACGATCGATTGCGGCCTTGTCACGCGAGATCCAGTCTTCCCAGTCCGAGCGTTCGGCAAGCTGGATGTCGGTCTTCAGGCTCTTCTTCACTTCTTTACGGAAGGCTGCAAAATCAGGCAGCGTCCACCATTCCTTGAGCTTGGTTGAGAGCCTGGGGGGCTTCTGCCCGACCGGCGGTGCCAGATCAGGAATCCTCCGGGTCAAAGCCTGTTGCAGGGCGTAGCGCTGCTCGGCTGCAGTCTGGCAGGCTTCGGCCAGCCCGGAAATGTCTGCGGTCGTGGTTTCGTCAAGCACGGGAATTGGTGTCGTCTCCACATATTGGACACGGAGTTCCAATCGCCACTCGCCTCCCCGCATCGCGCTGCAAACGCTTCGCAGATAGAACCAGACGACCGTCGAGTTGAGATAACCCAACAGGTGCCAATCTCCGCAAGGTTGGAAATAGGTTTTGTCATTCGAAAAGAAGCCGGTTGCATCCCGCGAGAATTTCCGGCCTTGAGAAAAATGCGGGTAAGAGATCTTTGGCTTGCTGAAAGGCCCGGCATATGCCTCCTGCGCCTGCTGCAGTTCAAACCACTCCTGCCTGGTGGCCCGCTTCTCAAGGCGTTCCTTAAACGGAAGCAGCCAGTCCCTGATGGCAGGGTAGTGGTCTATGTCGATACGATTCTTCGGAATGTAGATGATCCAGAGCCCGCGAGATTCGGCGCGCCAGCGTTTCAGATCCTTGCCCTCCAGAAACGGCTTCAGCAGGTCAGCAGACGCCGGATCTTCCGCACAAAGCCGATTTCTCGTCTTCGTATCGACGACAAAGGCTTCGTTCAGACCGGTCTTGATGCCATAGAACGGAGAACCATAAACTTCCTTCAGGGTCTTCCGGCCCGTTCTGATCTTGTCGCGCAAAGCTTTGAGCGCCGGGCTTTCCAGCTCCCATGACCCCGATGACAGCGCCGCTTGTGGATAGGGCTCGGCCTTCTTTTCGAAACTCGCGCGGAAGTTCGCCTCCGGCAATGTCTTGATCGTCCAGAACCGCAGTTCATGACCAGCGTGAGGTGCGTGGCGGCGCATTGTCAGTATCGCCGGATAGGTGACCACCCCTTCGAAGACCTGCAGGTCCCCGAAGTCGACTACGGTTTCAAGGGTTACATTGGTGCGCAAGAAATCGCGCAATACCCTGCCGGAGCCGGTCTTGAAAAAGGTCGAAGAGGAGATGTAACCGAGCCGCCCGCCCGGCTTGAGCAGCTTCACGCCGCACTCGAAGAAATAGCAGTAGAGATCGGCTCGATCGGACACCACCTCGAACCGCGCTTCGAGATAGGGCTTCATGGCCTTGAGCAACTCCATGCGCACATAGGGCGGGTTGCCCAGCACAATGTCGAAACCACCCTCCGCGAAGACCTGAGGAAACGCTGTCGCCCACGTGAAGCCATGGGAAAGATAGGCAAAGTTTGAGTCTTCGATCAGGCTGTCGCCAACTTTCAGATTGGCATCCAGGGAGTCCAGTGGTTTGCCGCGCCTTGCCGTTTTCACCCAGAGCGAGAGCTTGGCGATCTCGATGCTCTCGGCATTCACGTCGACGCCAAAGAGGTTGTTCGTGAGAATCTCGCTGTCAGGGTCAAACATGCCTGGTGCCGCACCGCCGATGCCTCGCATTTCCGCGATCTTTTCATTCACCCGTGTGAGTTCTGCCTTCATGTATTCGAACGCCATGACCAGAAAGACACCCGATCCACAGGCGGGATCGACGATGCGCAGTGTCTTCAACCGTTCGCGGTAGGCTTCCCAGGCTTCCAGCTCCGCCGATTTGCGCCTCCACCTGATCGCCTCGTAGTCTGCCTGACCGGCACCTTTGTGCGCATATTCGGCAATAACGGCGGAAAACACTTCTCTCAGATGCGCGCCCACCGTCTGCTCAACGATGAAGCGGGCGATATAGTCCGGCGTATAGACCACCCCGTCGCGCTTGCGGCGCCCGCTCGTCCCCGATTTCTTCAGCGGGGCTGCCTCCTCACCGCGCGCTTGGGCCTGAAGCCGTTCGACGTCCGAAATGGACTGCTCGAAGATGTGCCCCAGCACCGTGACTGAGATTTCAGAGGCGAAATCGTAGGCACCGATGTCCTTGAACTTCTCGCAGACGGTGTCGGGGATCTCGACCTGATCAACCACCGGATCCGGAGCAAACAATCCACCGTTGTAAGGCGGAACGTTCAACGCCGTGTTTCCTGAGTTGATGGCTGCAAAGAGCCCCTTGAAGTTCTCCCATACGGGGCGTGGATTGAACGGGTCGGAATGCTCGAACGCCCTTTCCAGAATGTGGTCGGGCAAGAGGCCGGTGTCCTCGGCAAAGGCTATGAACAGAACCCGGTCCAGCACGACCTGAGCCGCAGCGATCGCCCCAAGCGGATCGAGATCCGGCAACTGCCGGCGAATGGTAGCGATCAGCGTGCCACGCAGCTCCTTGTAATCCGCGTAGAGTGCATCGGTTATATCCTTGTCTTCCCGGCGGCTTTCCCTGAGCAGATCGGAGGTCCGGCCGGAGAGCAGGTTGTCTGCGCTCAAGAGCAGCGTGAAACGCGCATATTCTGCCGGATCTTCCAGCTCTGAGAGAGCAAAGCGCTCGTAGGCGGCGGTTCCCTCCCCAAAGCCGTAAAACCGCAGCTCCGCCATGTTGGAAACCAGCACCCATTTTGCGCCGGGCGCGGCGGTTGCGTATTCCCATGCCTGCTGGACTGGGCTTTTGGCGCGTCCCGGCATGATGGCGTCCAGATCTCTGGTCCGCGCTCCCTTCAGTTCGAGCGGTGCGATGATGTCCGAAGCCTCCGCGGAGAAGTTGCCAAGGGCAAGATCTACCGAACCGCGCAGGATCGATTTCTCAGCAGCAACAGTGTAGGCCTCATCTTCCGCTGCGCCCTTGTAACCGAGCATTCCCTGAATGATCTGCGTGGCGAACTCGCCGTGAAGCGCCGTTTCCGTCAGATCCAGCAAGCGTCCGCTGCCGATCAGCTCGGCCCAGCGCCGCGCGATATCCTGGTGTGCTGCTGGAAGCGCGCCTGGTGTTCCGATGTGGCGTGACAGTGTCTTGGGGTTAAAGAGGTTCACGCTGAGCCTGCCCCCATCCGCGGCGAGTTCAGTTGGTGTCAAAACCAGTAACGATGTCTGTTAAAGAGTAGCCGAAGACAACGATTCAATGATAGCGGGGTCGTGTTCCGGGCAATCGTACAGACATTCGATTGCGCCATACGGCACGCGGGACGCAATGCCTTTAGCCTGCTTTCACTCTCACTATTCGAATACGAACCAGTCCTGCCCTCCCCAGCCGATGTGATCCCAGGTGGAGTTCCCGTTGTTCATCTGGAACTGGCCAACCTGGCCGGTCTGGGGATTGTTCCAGAGGATATCGTCAGTGCCGTCGCCGTTGTAGTCGCCGGTCCCTTCGGGGCGCCAGCCCGGTCCGGCCTTGCCGATGTAGTCCCAGGCGGCGTTGCCGTTGTTCAT
>JBCCEL010000184.1:0-11573 GCA_039030315.1 Pseudomonadota bacterium | reverse complement strand
CGACGATCCCGACCCCCTCGAAACCGATCACGACGGGGCAGGGTGGTACCGGCCAGGGGTGAGAGATGCCGCCGCGGTGATAGGTATCGGCGAAGTTCACACCGACGGCCGTGTGCCTCAGACGCACCTCGCCCGGACCGGGATCAGGGACGGGCCAGTCCTCCCAGTTCATGTTCTCCGGCGGGCCAAGTTGGTGGATCACCTGCGCTTTGGGCATAATTGTCCTCTGATAATGATCCGGGCCCCCGCCACCAGCCATGCTGTCCGTGTTCCTGGCCCTGCGTCAAGACTTTCAATCGGTGTGGTGGAGGCTGTAACCCGGCAAGACAATCCGCGCGGCGACGGGATCTGTCACTCAATCTCTGTATCCTCTTGGGAGAACGGGAGGCAGCCAGTTCGGGACTGTGCGCCGCGTCAGTCTCCGCCGCAGCCACTGCAGCCGCTTGAGCAGCCGCCCGAGCCGCAGCCACTTCCGCCATCCCCCCTCCGGTCATCCCGGCGATTCTTGCGCTTGTGCTTTGCCCAGTCCGGTTCGAGAAACAGGCGATAGACCGCGAACCCGATCAGGTACAGAACCACGCCTCCCACCAGCACGGCATTCAGAGTGTGAACGTCAAGCTGATGCATTACCCAGCCCGAAAAGCCGGGGTCACGGTTGGTATGGGCCGCGGCGAATCCGTGCCCGCCAATCAGCACCATCAAAAAGGCGATGACGGCGATCCAGGCCCGGTTCAGCCGGTTGACGATGATGTAGCGGCTGGTGTCCAGCCTCTTGAAGCGGGCCGGATCGCGAAACCGCTCTTGCGAGGACGGCCAGATGTCCTGGGGCGGGGCTTCACCAAACTCGCTGCGATAGAGCTCGCGGGTTGCCGTGTAGTTGTCCTCATATCGCAGGCCCTCGGACTCTCCGCCTGCGGTGGGGCCGTGATGAAGCGGTTTGCCGAGCGCGTCCTGCCACTCGCCCCAGTAGTGCCGCGTGTAGCAGAGGTGCAGATGCCAGGCCTGGTCGACCTCGTCGCTCGGGGTCACTTCCCGGCCGCTCGCAACCGCGAGATAGGCGAACCGGCGATATTCCTCGATCACGCGCCGGCCGAACGCCGGATGCCAGCCATTGTCTCGTGCCAGACGGTCTGAGAATGGAAAGTCCACACCTCCAACATCAAAGCTGACTTTACAGATTGCGTCCCAGATATCTGGTCTGGACAAGGAGTAAACGGCCATCGCTTCCCATCCCGGTTTCCCTTAGGTCACGCGGGAAAATGGCAGAAAATCCTTAACCGTCTTATTCAGCGGCTTCGGTGACGACGCCCTTGCGCTTCAGGATGGGATTGAGGAACTGGCCCGTGTAGCTCCGGCCACAATCAGCGACATCCTCCGGCGTGCCGGCCATCACGATCTCGCCGCCGCCGTCGCCGCCCTCAGGCCCGAGATCAATGATCCAGTCCGCGGTCTTGATGACCTCAAGGTTATGCTCGATGACGACGACCGTGTTTCCCTGCTCCACCAGTTCGTGCAGCACATCCAGCAGTTTTGCGACATCGTGGAAATGGAGGCCCGTCGTGGGTTCATCCAAGATGTAGAGCGTGCGGCCCGTGGAACGGCGGGAGAGTTCCTTGGCCAGTTTCACCCGCTGGGCCTCGCCGCCAGAGAGGGTAGTGGCCTGCTGGCCGACCTTGATGTAGCCGAGGCCGACCCGTTCCAGGGTAACCATTTTCTCGCGGATCGGCGGCACGGCCTTGAAGAAGGCGGCAGCTTCCGTGACAGTCATGTCCAGCACGTCGGCGATGGACTTGCCCTTGAACTGGACCTCAAGCGTCTCCCGGTTATAGCGTTTGCCCTCGCACTCATCGCAGGTCACGTAAACGTCCGGCAGGAAGTGCATCTCGATCTTGATGACACCATCCCCCTGGCAGGCCTCACAGCGCCCGCCCTTGACGTTGAACGAGAAGCGGCCCGGCTTGTAGCCACGGGTCCGGGACTCGGGCAAGCCGACATACCACTCGCGGATCGGAGTGAAGGCGCCGGTGTAGGTGGCGGGGTTTGACCTTGGTGTCCGCCCGATGGGCGATTGGTCGATATCGATGATCTTGTCGAGAAACTCCATGCCCTCAAGGCGGTCATGGGCGCCGGGATGTTCGCGCGCATTATTCAGCTTGCGTGCGGCGGCCTTGTAGATCGTGTCAATCAGCAGAGTGGATTTACCGCCGCCCGAAACACCGGTGACGCATGTGAGGGTGCCGAGCGGGATTTCGGCGGTAACATCCTTGAGATTGTTTGCCTTGGCGCCGACCACGCGCAGCATCCGTGCAGGGTCATGCGGGCGTCGTGTGTGGGGCACCGGAATCTGCATCATGCCGGTCAGGTACTGGCCGGTGAGTGAGGCCGGGCTGCGCATGATCTGCTCAGGCGTTCCGGACGCCACGATTTCGCCGCCGTGGATGCCGGCGCCGGGCCCGATATCGACCACATAGTCCGCTGTGCGGATGGCATCCTCATCGTGCTCGACCACGAGCACCGTGTTGCCGAGGTCGCGCAGGTGCCTGAGGGTCTGCAGCAGGCGTTCGTTGTCGCGCTGATGCAGGCCGATCGAGGGCTCGTCCAGCACATAGAGCACGCCGGTCAGTCCGGACCCGATCTGCGAGGCAAGCCGGATTCTCTGGCTCTCTCCGCCGGACAAGGTGCCGGAGGTGCGGGACAGCGTAAGGTATTCAAGCCCGACATCGTTCAGGAATTTCAGCCGCTCGCGGATCTCCTTCAGGATACGAACGGCGATTTCGCGTTGCTTTTTTGTGAGAGCGCCGTCCAGCTCGCGGAACCACCGGTCGGCGTCCTTGATCGACATAAGCGAGATCTCGCCAATGTGCTTGCCATCCAGCTTGACCGCCAGCGCCTGCGGCTTCAGCCGGAAGCCGTTGCAGGCCCCGCATGGATGGTCGGACTGAAAGCGGGCCAGCTCTTCGCGCACCCAGGCTGAATCCGTTTCCCGCCAGCGCCGCTCGATATTGCCGATCACGCCCTCGAACGGCTTTTTGGTCTTGTAGGTCCTGAGACCGTCATCATAGACGAACGTGATCTCCTCCTTGCCCGTGCCGTAGAGCACAGCGTACTGCACATCGAAGGGCAGGGAGTGCCATGGCGCATCCATGCTGGCGCCGAAGTGTTTGCAGATCGCCTGCAGCGTCTGCATGTAGTAGGGCGAGGTGTTGCCTGTCTTCGCCCAGGGAGCGACCGCACCGCGTTGCAGCGACAGGTTCGCGTCGGGAACGACGAGGTCAGCCTCGAACTTCATCTCCGTACCGAGCCCATCGCACTTTGGACAGGCGCCGAACGGGTTATTGAAGGAAAACAGCCGCGGCTCCACCTCGTCGATCGTGAAACCGGATACCGGGCACGCGAAGCGGGCGGAGAAGATGATCCGCTCGTGGGTTTCGTTCTTCGACTTGTTGGCCGACGCCTCCGTGGTTTCCTCCGCGCTGAGCGGCTTGTCGGCGAGTTCTGCGATGGCGATGCCGTCGGTCAGCTCCAATGCTGATTCCAGGCTGTCCGCGAGACGGTTGCCGAGATCAGGGCGGACCACGATGCGGTCCACGACCACGTCGATATCGTGCTTGTACTTCTTGTCGAGGGCCGGGACATCGGGAATTTCGTGGAACTCGCCGTCCACCTTGACCCGTTGGAAGCCCTTCCGCATCAGCTCTGCGAGGTCCTTGCGGTACTCGCCCTTGCGCCCGCGCACGATTGGCGCCAGCAGATAGAGCCGGGTGCCTTCCTCAAGCTCCATGATCCGGTCGACCATTTGCGTCACGGTCTGGCTTTCGATCGGCAGGCCGGTTGCGGGTGAATACGGCACGCCGACGCGGGCAAACAGCAGGCGCATATAGTCGTAGATTTCGGTGACCGTACCCACCGTCGAACGCGGGTTGCGGGACGTGGTCTTCTGCTCGATCGAGATGGCGGGCGACAGACCGTCGATCTGATCGACATCCGGCTTCTGCATCATCTCCAGGAACTGCCGGGCATAGGCAGATAGCGATTCCACGTAGCGCCTCTGGCCCTCGGCATAGACAGTGTCGAATGCCAGCGAGGATTTGCCGGAGCCTGAGAGTCCGGTGAAGACGATCAGCTCATCGCGCGGGATCTCCAGGGAGACATCCTTGAGATTGTGCTCGCGCGCACCCTGGATCGAGATGGTTTTCTGCTGGGACGTGGCCATAGCTCTTCGATAACCGAAACGAGGAAATGCGGCAATTGGATCGCATCACCGATCCACCGGCAAATGCTTGGATACTGACAGAAACTGTCAGTTGGTGCGGCATGGCGAAGCAATTGATTAACAGGACATTAGGGCGCTGAAAGGTAGGTTGCTGCAAACATTCAGGAGGGGATCAGATGGACCGCGTCCTGCCGGGTAAAATCGAAGCAGTCCTGCTGTACGACGAAATGGTACCGTTTCAGCCGGAAGACCTGCTGCCGGTCCTGAACAATGCGCTTGCCCGGATCAACCTCCCGCCCGCCTTCCAGCGCATCGTGGTCGAGCAGCCCCCGGGGTACCTGCACTATTCCGGCGCCGGTCTCACGGTGCAGATTACGCAAAGCCCCGATCCGAAGGCGCCCGAGGGCTTTGGCGGGGCTGTCGCCTCCGGCTTTACCCAAATCGTGTTCAAGGAGGCGCGCGAAGTGGTGGCCAGCCACAGGCAACACGTGTTCATCTCGATCGTGGCCGGTGTGCCGCTCCCTGACCATCCGCTTCTCGATGAAATCGGCTACGAGGCCGAAACACTGGAGGCATGGCAGTTCGATCTAGCGCTGCAGATGATGAAGGATCTCACATGCGCCTATTACAGCCGGGTGCCGCCGAGAGCGATCCACTGGGTGCAGTCCGACCAGATGGTCGACGCCCAGCGCTTCGGAGCCCTTGCGATGGACGAGAACGATCTCAGCCTGTTCGTTCATCCAGGCGTCACGTGGTCAGGAAAGATGGTGGGGGACAGTCAGGCGCTGGGATTTCGGACTTATGGTGCTCAGAATTTCATCGGCAAAGAGATCATTTTCGATGAGACCCACGTCAATTTTGCGTTCTGCTATCTCAGAACCCTGATGTTCATCGCCATGGCGCGGACGTCCGGGACGATTACACCCCACGGCAACACCTTCGGTACGGACGAAACCGAGTTCATCAGGGTCCGGCACGAGCCCGATCCGGCCGGACGTGACCCACAAGGCATAATCCGCCTGACGCTGGAGCGTTCGGATGCCCACGACTTCCGCATTGACGGGGACAGCCAGGCCGAAGAAGACGATGCCTCAGGTTTTGATCTGAACGATCCCGTGCAGCGGGCAATGTATGAACGGGTCAAGCAGGTCAAGGCGCAGCAGGATGCTGCACCAGCGGAAGGGCGCAAGACGTTCGGAAAAAGAACGTCCGGCCCCTCGCTGCACTGAGCGCCGTCTACAGCCCGGCCAACTGCCCGGTCCAGCGGAACTGCTTCTGGTTCCGAAGGGGACGGTCGCAGTAGTTCCAGAGCGCGTTGAACGTATTGCCCTGGAAGATGAAACGGGCCGTGCCCCAGTAAGGCGATCCCTGCTTGACTTCGAGGCATTCGACTTCCGAGGTCTCCTGCACCCAGACAACCCGGTAGGTTCCGTCGCCTCTCAGCTTGCCTGCGAGTACGGCAGGCAGGCCCTTGTAGGCATAGGTTCCGGTGAACCCGTCCGATCTCGCCGTCATGTCGATCGGCCCATAGTTGGTGTTCCATCGCCCGGTAGCCGGTTCTGCGACAGCCATGCCGGAACTCGCGAACAGACAAAGGGCAACGATGTGGGAGCGCTTCAGCATCTCAGATCCTCCTGATAGGACGTTCCCGCTAACCTGACTTGGCCGCAACCACGGCCACCTCAACCCGCCAGTCCGGGCTGGCAAGCGGGGCAACCACCATGGTCGAACACGGTGTGACCCCGGTGAGCATCCTGTCGCGGACCTCGCGATACCGTGGAACTTCCTCGTGGCTGTTCACAAAGCAGCGGACGTCGACAATGTCTTCTGCGGCCATGCCGGATGCAACGAGGATCGCGAAGATGTTCTTCCAGACATTCTCATGCTGTTCGACCGGATCGTCCGGCAATGTGCCGTCGAGGCGCACTCCGACCTGTCCGGAGACATGGAGAAGGCGCGATCCAGGAGGTGTCTCCACCGCCTGGGCATAGTCGGAAAACGGGGGAGGGGCGGTGTCAGTCGAGATAACGCGGTTCATGCGGGCTTTGCTCCGGGGCTTGAGATCGGGTTGGATACGGTTTAGAACATAATAAGAACATTGTGGAAAAGCGGTGCCCTGTCTGGCGGCCCGATGGGCCTTCGTCTAGGGTCCGCCGCACTTTACCGGCTGCCCGGCGCAAGGAAAAGCGCCAGGCGCGAACTCGTGGAAGGGGTGTGAAATGTCCGGGTCCGTCAACAAAGTGATCCTGGTCGGCAATCTGGGGGCCGATCCTGAAATTCGCCAGACCAAGGACGGCCGTCCGGTGGCGCAGCTCTCCATCGCCACGTCTGAGAACTGGAAGGACCGCAATACCGGCGAGCGCCGTGAGCGGACCGAGTGGCACCGCGTTGTGATCTTCTCTGAAGGTCTTTGCCGGGTTGCGGAGAATTACCTGCGCAAAGGCTCGAAAGTTTACCTCGAAGGCCAGCTGCAGACCCGCAAATGGCAGGATCAGTCCGGCGCGGACCGATACACCACGGAAGTGGTGCTGCAGGGCTTCAATTCTACCCTGACCATGCTCGACAGCCGTAGCGGCGGCGGCGGTGACATGGGTGGTTCCGGCGGCGGCGGCTTCGGGCAGAGCGGGCCGATGGACCGCCCGTCGCAGAGCCAGCCGTCGCGCGATTTCAGCCAGGACCTTGATGACGAGGTTCCGTTCTAGCCTCAGGCGGCCCATGTCCAGCTTTCGGCGGCCAGTGTGCCGATGACCGCTCTCAGATCCAAGCTTTTTGATCTGCTGTTTGGCCTCTGGACCATCGTGCTCGGTGTGCTTGCCTGGCCCGTCATGCTTGCGGTCGGAACACCGGCCAGGGTGCGCGCGTTGTCCCGGATCTGGACGGGCGGGATTATTATGGGGCTCAGGTTTATTTGCGGACTTTCACACCGGGAAAAGGGTCTGGAGAACAAGTTTGCGGACGGCCCGGTGATCTATGCCTGCAATCATCAGTCTTCCTGGGAAACATTGGTGATCACCGACATCATTCCAGACCTGGCCGTGGTTCTGAAGAAGTCTCTGTACAGCTACCCGATCATGGGCTGGTATCTGAAGCATTCTCCGATGATCGCGGTGGACCGGCAGGCCGGGTCGAAGGCCATGAAGCAGATTCTGGCAGGCGCGCGCAGCGTGCTGGAAGAGGGCAGATCAATTCTGATTTTCCCGGAAGGAACACGCCAGGATCTGGATTCAGACGAACCCTATAACCGCGGCGTGGCGCTGCTCTATCGGCAGCTCAATCTTCCAGTCGTGCCCGTGGCCATGAACTCAGGTCTGTTCTGGTCAAAGAACGGGTTCAACAAGCGCGCCGGCGAAATCACGGTATCCTATCTCCCGGCCATCCCGCCCGGGCTTGGCACCGATGAGTTCATGAAGCGGCTCGAAACATCCATCCGTGCAGAACAGGCCGAACTCTGTGCTTCAGAAGCATAGTCCAAGTCCGGGACACCCGGCGTCTCTAGTCGGTATGAACAGGCGCACCGCTGTAGGCTGAGGCATGAACGGCCTCGATGACGCGGAGAGCACTCAGGCCTGCTTCACCGGAAACGACCGGTTCAGCCTCGCCCAGAATGACATCACGAAAGTTTTCGATCTGCCGCAACAGCGGGTCCGCGGGCTCTGAGGGAATGCTGGAATGCACGATCGGCTCCCACCAGCTGCGTGCGCCATCGTGACGCCAGATCCTGTTCTGCGGGAGATCGAGCGATCCGTGTGTGCCGCCGATCCAGTAACAGGGCTCGGCCGTGTGGGGATAAACAGGGTTTTCACCCGCCGTCAGTTCCCACGACCATGGGGCGACCACGGTGTCCGACACGGAGAACGTCCCGAGGGCTCCGTTCTCGAACGTGAGCAGGATCGCCGCGGTGTCTTCGATCTGGTGGCCTCGGGTCCGGTTGGACGTTCTGGCCTGAACCTCCGTTATGCTTCCCACAAGCCAGGAAAGCAGGTCAATGTCGTGGATCAGGTTGACGAATACAGGACCGGCGCCCTGTGCCCGGCGCCAGGGGGCATCGAAATAGTCGTCCGGCTTGAACAGCCAGAACATGCCATGACTGGTGACGATGTCTCCGAGCTGGCCCTCATCAATCGCCTGCTTGGCGGCTGCCATCAGAGGATTGTGCCGGCGGTGATGGCCGACAAGAAGCGGAACTCCGGCCCGGGCAGCGGCGTCGACCAGCTCTTGCCCTTCCGATGCCGACGTGGCGATGGGTTTTTCGATCAGGCACGGAATGCCCGCAGCGACCGCCCGCAGGCCATCTTCCACGTGGAGCTGGTTGGGGGTGGCGAGAACAATGCCGTCAGGACGGATGTCAGCGAGGGCAGCCTCCAGCGAAGGCGCCCAGGCAGCGCCGGCCTCACCGGCGAATATGCGGGCGTCGGCTGAAGGATCCGCGATCATGGTCACCCGGACACCCTCAACGGCCCCGACGGCTTCCACGTGACGGCGTCCGACGAGGCCCGCGCCGGCGACAAGCAGATCAATCATCGGAGCTTGCCCTTTCGGTGGGGACCTTAGGGGATCCACTTCTGCTTACGCAGATCGCGCAGCAGCTCGCACATCATATCCTCGGTGTCCCTGCAATCCTGGAACCCGAATTTCCGCGCCTTGATGGTGCTCGTTGCGATGTCCCAGTCGATGTTGAAGATGTAGTCGGAAAAGTGCCAGTCCGCGAGCTTGTCGAGATCAGCCTCCTGAAGGCCTTCGCGCCCCGCAATCGTCGACCACAGGCCGGCATGCTCTTTGCCATACTCCACCAGCGACATGGATTGCGCCGGGCCGGCTTCCATGCCGAACACGTCCGCAATCTGCGGCCACAGATACTCCCAGCGAATGTTGTCGCCGTTGGTAATATTGAAGGCCTCGCCGCCACAGCGCGGTTCGGTCATGGCCCACTCCGCCGCGTTTGCCAGCAGGCCGGCGTGGTTGGCCTGCTGCAGCGTCTTCATGGCTGACGGCTTGCCCGGAAAATTGAGGGGCGTGCCGAGTTCTTTGCAGAGGCTGGCATAAATGCCGATCTGCATGACGAGATTCATCGGCGATTTGGGCGCAATGCCCGCCACGATGTGCGGGCGGAGACAGACGCCGTCCCAGCTGGCAGCGGCGCTGCGTTCAAACAGCATGTCCTGCTGGGTGAAATAGAAGTTAGGCGGCTCGTGGCGCGCATCATCCTCCTTGGTGGGAGTCTTGAAGGGACCGAGATGGCTGCCGTAGTACTTCTGTCCCTGCATAAGCACAACGCGCTTCAGGTTGGGCATGCGCGCATCGACCACGTCCATCAGCCCTGCGAACATCTTGGTGTTCAACTCGCTGAGATCAGCCCAGCTCAGCCCCGGCGGCTGAACGAAGGCGGCATAGAGCAGGTGGGTCGTGCGCTCCAAGACCTCCAGTGCGTCGCCATCCGGCTTGGGATCCAGCATGTCCAGTTCAACGAAGGACGCGTCTGCCATGTCGTCCGGCCGCGAGCGAGCCAGCCCCGTGGCGCTCCAATCGTCGAGGCCGGACAGATGAGCAAGCGTGTACCGTCCGATTATTCCGCTGGCACCGGCAATGAGGGCATGGTTCATCTTGACGTTGTCCTGTTTATCGCTCCCTGTGCGGTGGTGTAGACGAAACGGGCCATCTTGCAAGGACTGAACGGAGGTGCAAACGGAATGGAGGCTGGAACGCGAGTCGGGTTTATCGGGCTTGGTGTCATGGGCGAACCAATGTGCCGGCACATCGCTCAAAAGGCAGGTCCGTCCCGTGTTTCGCAAGTCGTCGGCTTCGACCTCGACAACACGCCCCTCACGCGCCTGGGCCAGTTCGGTGTGCTTGGCGCTCAAGGGATCGAAGAGGTCGTGGATGGAAGCGACTTGATCCTGATTTCCCTCCCGGGCGACCCGGAACTTGAGGCGCTGTGTATGGCGGAGGGCGGGTTGCTGCATCTGGTTCGCGCCGGACAAACGGTTGTCGATCTGGGGACGTCTTCGGTGCGCCTCAGCCGATCTCTTCAAGAGGCCTTTGCGGAGCGCGGTTGTGCCTATGCGGACGCTCCGGTGGCGCGAACGCGGGCGGCGGCCGAGAGCGGAACCTTGCTGGTATTGGTCGGGAGTGAACTGGATCTGTATGAGCAGATCCGGCCTGTTCTTTCCTGCTTTGCCGAGGAAGTCCTGCACTGCGGCGCAGTCGGCGCGGGCCAGGTCGTGAAGCAGATGAACAACATGGTTCTCTTCCAGACCGTGAACGCGCTTGCCGAAGCCCTGGCCACAGCACGCGAGGCTGGTGTTGATGGCGAGACTCTGTTCAATGCCTTCACCCTGGGGTCGGCGGACAGTTTCGCCTTGCGCAACCACGGTTTGAAGTCTCTGTTGCCCGGAGCTTTCCCAGAACGGGCCTTCTCAACGACCTATGCCCTGAAGGACCTGACTTTCGCCATGCGACTTGCCGAAGAGGGCGGTGTCGCAACCGCCGGGGCCGCCGCAACGAAAGCCGCCTTCGACAGAACCATCGCGGCCGGCTGGGGCGATCAGTACTTTCCCGCAATCATCAAGACTCTCAAATAAGGGTAGGGCAGGAGGCCACACATGCTTGGCAAGTATCAGAGTGATGACGTGCTCATCGCGTTGCATTATCAGAACGAAAACTGCCACCCAGAAGGCAAGATCAAGATCGGCATCTCGGAGGGTGCTGAGTGGCGTCAGCAAACGCTGGACACCGCTCGGCGGCTGCTCCAGGAGACGCGTGCCTGCGGCGTGCCGATAATTCACGTGCGGCTGGCGGTCCGGCCGGATCATGCGGATGTCATCCAGAACAACTTCATCTTTCGCCAATGGGTGGAAGTCGGTGCCTGGATGGAGGGGACATGGGGCTGCGAATTTCTGGAGGGATGCGAGCCAAAGGGCGACGAAATGGTGGTCACGCACACCAGAAACAACGGCTTCTATGGCTGCAACCTGGAGGAAATCGTCAATCTTTACCGGCCGTGCCGGGTCATCTGCGCCGGCGTTTCCACCGCTTACGCTGTGGAGTGCACTGTGCGGCATGCCTCCGATGTCGGCTACGACACCTGGGTTGTGAGCGATGCCTGCTCAACGGCGACGATCGAGCAGCACGAAGCCGCGCTCAAGGCCATGTCCCTGATCGCGACAGTGGCCACAACCGATGATATCGTCGCCTCATTCCGATCTGACGGCGAAGCCGAAACCTAGCTGTGAATCCTCAAGAGGTTGTTCCCGGTCAGTCCGAGGCGGCTTATGGGTGGTTTCTTGTTTAGGCTGGAATGGGGCCTGTGCCAATTGTATCTGTGCTGCCACCTCGGCAGGTCTTCCTTTCGTTGCTCTGAGGT